>NZ_KQ031382.1:1869839-2181479 GCF_000384335.2 Hyphomicrobium sp. 99 | reverse complement strand
GTGACCACATAAGTATTACATGACGAATGAAGCCCGGCTTAACCCATTGCCGGGCTTTTGTTTTTTCAGAGCGCCGTCCAATCCATCATGGGTGCAATGCAAAATCTATGTGGTTGAAATTGCAAACGGTTCCTGCTTTCAGAGGGTGTCAGAAGCTTGCCGATTGTCTGCCGCAAGCGTGCGCGAGACCTTGCCCCGGAATAGTGCGAGTTGACGAGGCGCGCAATGCGTTACGAATGCTTGAAAGCAGGCAACATCGCCGCCAATTGGGTTAATCTGGGGCGTCAGCGAACCTAGCGCTCCGCCGGACATGATGTGCAGTATTCTTGAAGGGAACAATGATGTCCAACGGAAGTCCCAAGGCCCTCATCGTCGGAGCGTCGCGGGGCCTTGGCCTTGCTCTCGTCGCAGAATATCTCTCGCGCGGGTGGGATGTCGTCGGCACCGTTCGTGGTAATGGCCGAACCGGACTTCATGACCTCAAGGACAAAGTTGGTGCGGCACTCGAGATCGAAACCGTCGACATCGTCCAGCAGGATCAAGTGGCGGCTCTGCGCAAGCGGCTTTCGGGCCAAGTTTTCGACTTGCTGTTTGTGAATGCCGGCGTTGCCAACGATCCGGATGAGACGATCGGAGATGTTTCGACCGAAGAGTTCATCCGCCTGATGGTCACGAATACGCTCAGCCCGATGCGGGTCATCGAGACCTTCGGCGATCTCGTGACACCGGCGGGAACGATCGGCGTGATGTCATCCGGGCTTGGCAGCGTGGCGGATAACGAGCATGGCGGATGGGAGATCTATCGCGGTAGCAAGGCCGCTCTCAACACGCTGATGCGCAGCTATGCGGCCCGGCACCGGAAAGACGGCCGTTCGCTCCTGATCATCGCGCCGGGTTGGGTGCGCACCGACATGGGTGGTCCGCACGCCGCGCTCGACATCAAGGAAAGCATCCCGCGCGTGGTGGATGTGATCACAGCTCAATCGGGAAAGCCCGGCCTCAGATATCTCAACTATCAGGGCCAGACCGTTCGCTGGTGAGCCAGATCCCTATGGCGTTGCCTTGACCGTCGAGCCGACGACGGCTGCGACGGCTTTGGCGTCTATGGGGCCAGGCTCTCGGTCCGCCGGCTCATCGGTCGTGCCCGGGGCGTTCTCGATTTCATTCAGCCATTCGGCCGTTCGCTCGAAGTCGGGATCGGCGATGAAGCGTTCGCTCGGCGCAAAACCTTCCGAACGACTGATGGCCTGTGCGATGAGCTTGCGAAATTCCGGAACGTCGAAATACGACGCGTGCACAAGTTCTTTCCATGTGAAGTACGTGCTGATTGCCGTATCCGCCGTATGGGACGGAACCGCAAACCTGATCTGGCCGATGGCCTTACGAAACTTGGCGATCGAGAGGCTCGCCGCCTCGTTGCTGTAGTCGGTAATAATGTCGGCGACCGCCCCCGGAAGGCGGGGAAGCGATTTCTCAAGCCACATTGGACGATCCAAAGCGCCTATGGCGACCTCGCCTTCTGTGTCGTTGCCGTAGGCGGCACGCTTGACCTCGGCATTGGTGATGCTGTTCAAAAATTTGCTGGCGATGGCGCTAATGAAAGTCGCGAAGGCTTGAATTACGACCATCAGGAGAAGCGCCAGGACTCCCAAGATCGCCGGCACGATGATCGCGGGAACAAACAGCGACCAGAACCACCGCTTCTGACGATCCTGCAAATCGGCGGCTCCCAGAGCCCAGGAAAGCTCATCGGTCACGACATGAAGCAGCAGGCCGCTATTGATCGAGAGGTCATGTCCGGCGCCGCATAACGTGCCGCTCTCGCACGGCTGCCCCTTGGATTCGAAGAAGCGTCTCTTAAAGCGCATGCCCCGCTCGATGGCGTCGAGGTTGGGATATTGCGCCTCGAGCGCCTCGCGCTTTTCGCGATACTGCTGCCAGGCCGCCTTGCGATCTTGCGGCGGTTGTACTGGCGCGCCGCTTTCCGTCCTTACCTCTTCGCCGTCGCCCTTGCGCGCGACGATGAGCTGACTGCGCAGTGCGGTCAAAGCCGCTTCGGCTTCAGGTGACGCATTCGCGTCGTAGATTTCCGTCTTAAGCCATTCCGCTAAGCCGACCATCGCGGGAGGTGACAGCAGGATGGCAAAGTAAATCAGCGGCAGCGTGATCACCGATAGCAGCGTGATCGAGGAGACGGCGAAAGATTTGTCGAAGAATTCAAGCCGAGCATCAGGCAACAACGCGAGACCCTGAATGGCTTCGTCTTCGGGATGAGACAACGGCAGCCAGCGCGACCCGAAGTTGTTTTTCGCGCGTCTCGTTATTCGAGAATGGTAGCTGAGCAAGCTGCGGCTATCGAGCCAGTGCAACACTATATAGAACGTCAGCGCGGGCAGGCTGGCGAGGACGCCCGTCGCGATCCATACGCGCGGAAAGGTATTTCCGAAGAGCGTTTGCTCGTTGCCGAGCTGGCTCGCCAGCACGTAGACGATGAACATCAGCAGCAGCATCATCGACGCGACGAAGATGACCTTGCGCATCAAGCTCAGTCTCGTCAGAAGCCAGAGCTCTTTGCGGAGCTTCAGGAAAGGTGTGCCAACCGTGATCCAGCGCTTCAGATTCGCAAGCGGTCTTTTGCGTGCGGCGCTTTCGAGCAGGGCATCTGAAAGAATGGATCCGCCGTGGCTATGGCCAACGATGCAGTAAGGCTCGCTCTTGGCCTCGAGTTCGTGCATGACCTTGGTGAGGCGTTCGCCGGCCTCGCGCCGCTCGGTTTCGCTGTTGTCCCCTGCCCAAGGAAAGGGCACGAAGTTCAGCTCCCCGTCGCGTGGGTCGATGAGCTCATGCATCTCCCTTTCGAAGATGCTGCCCTTTTCCCACCATTGCCATTCGGTCGGCGGCGCGCCGTTCGGATCTGCAGCCGTCGGGGCAGCAAACGTGCCATGCACCGCAATGATCGTGGCCAAAGCCCCCTCCTCAGTCCCCTACGCTGCACCCGCACAATGAGGTCCGAGAGCCGCGATTATGATGTCCCCATATCATCCACGGTAGCATCAGAGCAAAACCGGAGGGCTATGAATGTTTGCCTATGTGGCCTCTCTGCTCCGAGCAGGACGCGCACTGCCGATTCAAGTCGGCATCAAATCGCCGCGGGTACTTAGTCTCGGACGGAGAATAGGGGGCACTCCCGACCGTGATCGTTTGACGCGTTTTTGATCTTATCTCCCGCACATCCGACTTTCATCCCCCCACGAGTAGAGACGCCAGCTACTGAAAGCTGTTTTCTTCACGGAGTATTTGCGTGCGGAACAAGTCACGCGCTTACGAAAATCAAGGAAAAAATCTTCAATGAGTCAATCGACGTCCACGAACCCCCAGCGCTCCGTTATCCACCTCCTGCGACGCGTTGATCAGTGCGCTGCTCAGCTTTATTCGACCGAAAGCGCCGACAACGACCTCACGCTCCGTCAGCTCGCGATCCTCACCGCGATCTCGCGTCAAGAAAACCTGAGCCAGACCGATCTTGTCTCGATAACCGGGATCGACCGCTCCACCGTCGCTGGCATTGTCAGCCGTCTTCTGCGCAAGGGACTTCTGGAACGCAAGCGCTCGCCTCTCGATGGCCGCGCCTATTGCGTCCGTCTGTCGAAGCGCGGCCAAAAGGCCGTTTCCGGCGCCGACCGTCTTTACTCGCGCGTAGAAAAGAAACTTCTTGCGTCGGTTTCCGCGGCGGAAGCGACAAAGTTCGTCTCGACCCTCAAGACGATCCTCTCTGCACACGTTGACGACGAGCAATCCGGCGCATCTGCGTAATCTGCGAAGTTTGCTTGCCAATACAAAGGCCGCCGACATCAATCATAGATTGTTGGCGGCCTTCTAGGCTTTTGCAATTGACGTGTCGCCATTGCCACCTATCATTCAGAATGGTAGGGGACGAGGGCTATGTTACGCACGCAGTTAGACTGGGCACATCCGTCATCGAACGGCTTGGCCGAGTATTCCATCCACACATCCGACGTACACCCGCGGGATCGATTCCAATATTGGTTCGAGTCCAGCCGCCGGGTTTTGGGACCTTACGAAAACCGCCCAGATCAACGGGCCAGTTTCGAAGGGGATTTGCGCTATCTCCCTCTCCCCGGCATGTCGCTCATTGTCTTCCGCTGCAACGGCATGCGCGCGTGGCGCACGGAACGGCAGGCCAACCTCTTTGGCGATCTCGTCCATATCATCATGCCCCTCGCGGGCACAGTAAAGCTTCGGCAGGACGGTCGCGAGGCGGAACTCGGAACCGGAGACATCTGCCTCAGCGATGCCGGACGAGCATCGACGTTCATTCAATCGCCGCATGCCCGTTGCCTCGTCGTTGAATTTTCGCGGCGCGAGTGCGAGGCGCGCCTCGGTCCGCTCGGCCGGTGGACGGCGCGGCGTGTCGACGGCAAGCAAGGCGGCGGCGCGCTGGCCTCTGCATTCGCGAGACTTCTTCCCGACCAGATTTCCTTCATAAGCGGGCAATCACAGGCGGAGATTGCGCGGCAGTTCCTCGATCTCGTCGCTTTGGCGGTGAAAGAAATGGAGGGCGTCGCGTTTACGCACTCGTCGGCGCGGCTCGCGTCGTTGCTGCGTCTCAAGGCGGTGGTCGATTCCAACCTGACGAACAGCACCGTAACGTGTGAAGAGCTCGCGGCGGCGGCCGGCATTTCTGTTCGGTATGCCAATCAATTGCTCGATGCGGAGCAAACGTCCCTGCAAAGGCTATTGTTCAGCCAGCGCATAGAGAAATGCCAGGCGGCACTTGCAGATCCGGCGCAGGCGCATCGTCAGATCAGCGACATCGCGTACTCATGGGGCTTCGGGGACGTCTCCCATTTCGGCCGCCTCTTCAAGGCGATGACCGGCATGACACCACGCGAATACAAGAAGTCCAATCTCAGCGCGTTGACGAAATCTGAACGAACTTGCAGCTAAAATAGTGGCCGGGGAACCTTCAGGCCGCCAGTTTGCTTTTTTTGCTACGAGACCATCTCTGGTCAAATTCAAGGTCTATACTGTTACACGTCGTGCGCCGGGGCGCATTGTAAGGGTAAGCAGCTTGTAGGGTCCGTCTTGAGCGCGCAACAGGAATTGTTAGCCCGTGCCATGGCGCTTCGATCCAAGGCCGTAGCCAGGGCGCATAGCCTTGCCGTTCGCTATTCCGTCATTCTCACCCGCGCCGTTTTTCTCGGCCTTTTATTGCTCCCGCTGCTTGAGCCAAACAGCTTCTATATAATTCGCGCGGGCCGCGTCACGTCTCCATCGGAGACTGAGTTGCGTGCGCGATCAGAGGTCGGGGCCGTAGCGCCGGAAGTTGCCCCCGTGATCACTGCTGAAGCCGACCGACCGCCTTCCGCGACCGAAGATGAACCACCGCCAGCAAAGACCGCCGATAGCAAGGTACCGACCTTGCCGCTGGTGGATATGCCCGCGCCGTTATTGCCAGCGCAGCCGGCGGATACAAATGCAGAGCCGGGTGCTCCGGATGCCAAGCCACTCCCGCCTTCGAAGCAGGCGGCATTGCCGTGGACGGATGCTGAAATCGCCGACGCGAAGGCAGAGTGCTCGCGGCTCCTTGCGAACGTCCCCGTCATAACGGAGGAACTTCCACCGGCTCGCGAGGGAATTTGCGGGGCACCTGCGCCGCGTGAGCTTAGAAGTGTCGGCGCGAGCGAAAGCAAGGTGAAATTAGATCCGCCTGCTACGCTCAATTGCACGATGATCGCCGGGCTTGCAACATGGATTACCGACAAGCTGCAACCAGCTGCCAAGCAAAGCTTCGGTTCACCCATCGTACGCGTCATCGCGGAATCCTACTCGTGCCGGAATCGCTATGGCCTTTCACGTGCGCCGCTTAGCGAGCATGCGTTGATGGATGCCGTCGATGTCACAGGGTTCGTTCTCGCCGATGGAAAGGTGATTCGAATTTCCCGAGGATGGGGCCCAACGACCGCGCAACTGAAACGAGCGGCAGAGAAGGCCAACGAAACGCCGACGGTCAGCAAGGTCAAAGGCGGAAAATTTCTTGTCTCAGCTTCAAAGCTAGGCGCCAACGATGTTGCGAAGCACGGCGACGAGAAGCCAAAATCGGAGGAAGCCGAGAAGGAAGCCGCCGCGAAACTGGCCCTGTCATCGTTTCTTCATCAAGCGCACGATGATGCCTGCGAGATTTTCGGCACAGTGCTTGGCCCGGACACCAACGACGCGCATCATGACCATTTCCATCTCGATATGAAAGCGCGTCAGCAAAAGCGTTCGCTGTGTCAGTAGCCGGGCTCACGTGAAGGCTGCGGCGCTGTCACGTCAGACTTTCAAGGCGATGAGTTCCATGGAGCTACGGTGGCGATCGCCAATGTCGTACTCCGCGAATGCGAAGCCTTGAGCCTCGAGCAACTGTACAAGCCGGGCACGCGTGAAATGATGATAGTGCTCGAGTTCGGCCCAATACGGGTTAGTGCCCGTCGCGTCCAGCGCTCTCCAGACGATGGTGTCGCGGTTGAGTGATGAAATGAAGAGCGCCCCTCCCCGCTTCATCGTACGATTGACTGCACCGAGCATCGCCGCGGGATAAGGCGTGCGATCCAAGACGTCGATCATACTGACAACACTGAAACGATCCTCGGCGGCGAGCGCCTCGAGATCGCGGTGAGCCTCGTATCCGAATTTTTTCAGTTTCGTGACGCGTTCGGCATTTTCATCGACGCCGACCGGAGAGAAACCCCACTCCGCTGCGGTGAAAAGAAGTGAAGCGTTGCCAAACCCGATGTCGAGCCAGTCGCCTTGCGGCACGTGCCGGGCCACTCGTCCCACGATTTTCGCGGATAACTTGCGCTGATTTTCAGCGTCCTTCCCGACTTTCTGTTCAGCCTTCCCGGCCGGGTAGACGATCTCGTGGCCTTCCGGTGTGAGATAACCTTCGGTGAAGACGTGCGCGCACGATGTGCAACGACACCACTTCAGCATCGTGGGAAGTATCAAGTTGTAGGAGGGGTGATTGGTTATCCGTGCCTCTTGCTCGTGCGATATCTCGCGGTTTTCGCAGAGCGGGCAGGCTTCATAAATTGCCCGGGGACCTTGGCTCTTCGGCGTCGCAACTTGCGCCGGTGCCGGGGTGCTTTCGCGCTCGACGACAGCAAAAGCTTTTGGTGCTTCGCCGGCTCTCATGATTTCCACCATCTTCTCAAACGATGCTTCGAGGTTGCGTGTGTAGCGCGTGGAGTCGAATATCGGCGCGGTGTCTCTCATCGATACGAGCTTACGGCGGATCCGATCGAGCTTGTCCTTGTCCCGCGCGAGTTCCAGCGCAAGAGCAGTATAGGCATCGAGGTCGGTGGTGATCAGTTCCGGCACGCCCATGGCGGTCAGGAGACTGGCCGCCACCCGGCCGGAAAACGTTTCGCCGAGACATGTCAGAACCGGAAGCCCTACCCAAAGAGCGTCGCTTGTTGTCGTGTGCGCGTTGCAAGGAAGCGCATCCAAGAAAAGATCGGCGAGGCGCTGCCGCGCAAGATGTTTTGGAATGGGCATGCGTTTGGCAAACACGAGGCGGCTCGGATCGATTCCGCGCGCAGCCGCCTCTCGCCTCAAATTGTTGGCGCAGGTCTCGTTCGGGACGAGCAGCCACAGCACAGACCCTGGCACCTTTTTTAGAAGGTGCATCCAGACGTCGAAAATCGTCGGGTTGAGTTTGTAGCTGTTATTGAACGAACAGAATACGAAGGCGTTTTCCGGCAATCCGCAATCGGCGCGCGTTACGGGTTCATCCGAGATTTTCCGTTGCCGGTCGTTCGGCTGATAGGTGTTCGGAAGATGGACGATTTTCTCGGAATAGTCGGGTTGGTGCTCCATCGGCGCCACCACGGCATCCGCCAAAATGTAATCGATGAAGTCGGCTCCCATCGTTCCAGGATAACCCAGGTAGTTCACTTGGATCGGCGCCGGGCGATAGCTGAGGATTTCCGGGCGTGCGTCTTTTGTATATCCCTTGAGGTCGACGAGGACATCGATCGCATCCGCATTGATCGCGGCGGCGACATCACGGCTCGTCATCTCGCCAATTTTTCTGACGTGCTCAAATGCCTTCAGCATGCGCTGGCGCATCGAGCTGCCATCGTCCGGGCTGAAGCAGTATCCGAAGATCTCGAAGCGGCCGTGGTCCAGCTTTTCCAAGACTTCGGCGAACAGCATGGCGGTCGCGTGCTCGAAGAAATCGCAGGAGAGGAAGCCGAGCCGAATTCGCCGGCCGGTCCCGAGACTATTCTGATAGGTCTTGAACTGCAGCTGCGGCGGAACGGCGATCGGCTTGATGTAGTTTCGGGCCGCGTTCAATTGGTCTTCTCGCGTGGACCACAGAGAAATCAGCGGGAACGGCGCGATATGCATCGGCTTCGTTCGGAAGTTTTCGAGGCAATAACGCCCCTCTTCGTCGACGCCATACCAATCACACTGAAAATGGAGGAGATTCAAATACTCGAACCGGTTGACGAATGCTTCCGGCGCACATTCGAGGCATTTTCGGAAGGCGGCATCCGCCTCCTCGTACCGCTCACACATTTTGTGCGTGATCGCCAGATTGTAATACGCGTGCGGAGAAGTCGGGTCGAGCTTGATCGCATGCTCGAGCGCCTGAACGGCACCCGCTTCCATCTTCAGGGCGCGGAGCACCCCGCCGACCCCGGTGTACGCTTCGGCGCGGTCCGGGTCGATCGCGAGGCCGGCCTGGTAACTCGCGAGGGCATCCTCGAGATGGCCACGGGCCTCAAGTGCAAGGGCAAGGTTGAAGTGATAGTCGGCGTTATTCGGTTTTACTGTGACGGCGCGGCGGCAAAGTTCTATCGCCTCGTCGTAGCGCCGGTCCTGGCGAAGATAGATGGCCAGCTCATCCAGCCGCTTGGCGCGCTCATCGTCGCTTTTCGATTGAGACTCGATCTCAGCCACGATTGACGCGATGGGACGGGACGATGCCGCTATCCGGCGTTCAAGGACGCGGGCTTCCTCCAGACTGGGGTCGAGATCGAGCGCCAGGCGGCAGCGCGCGGCCGCCGCTTCGGTCTGGCCGGTCTTCAGCATCAAGGCGCCGAGGCGAGTCAAGACGGACGGCTGATCCGGCTTCAGCTCGAGCGACTTGATATAGGCCGTCATCGCCTCGGATTCGTTCTCGGCGACAGTCAGCAGGTTGCCCAAGACCGTGTGGACTTCCGAGTTTCGCGGCTGCAATGCAAGGCATTCGCGGCAGGCGGCGATCGCCTCTTCGGAACGACGCATCTCGCCTAGCATGATCGCGAGATTGAGCCAGGCTTCGTGGTAATCCGGCTGAGCCGCAACGCTTTGCCTGATGTATTCGATTGCGTTGGCCGTTTCCTGCCGCTTGTACGCGATAAGGCCCAGATGGTGCAGGCTCGGTGCGTGAGATGGGATGCGCGCGAGAACGCGACGGTGGGCGACTTCCGATTCCGCCAAGCGGCCGTTTTTGAGGAACTCGACTGCCTGCTGATAATCCCGCATGACTTCGGGATTGGCTACGCGCTGAGGTGCTGGTGCTGACCGAGACGTCGCAAGGGCAAGCCGTCGATCTCTTCGATTCATGTCGCAGTCCTGATTCGCATCAGCCAATGAAAAACGCCGGAGTCTGTTCTGACTCCGGCGTCATGTGCGAGGCTTGCGCGAACCTAAAAACGGCGGGGTCTATTCCGCAGCTTGGAGCGGCGGCTCGTGAGATGGGTCCTGCGATCTGCGGCGGCCGAGGTCGGACAGCCAGCGGCAGACCACATAGAAGACCGGCGTGAAGATCAGACCGAAGAACGTCACGCCAAGCATGCCTGAGAAGACAGCTGTTCCGAGCGCCTGCCGAAGTTCGGCACCGGCGCCGACGGCCCACACCAGCGGCACCACGCCCAGAATAAACGCGAGCGATGTCATGATGATCGGCCGCATTCTGAGTCGTGCGGCTTCGGTCGCGGCTTCGAACCGGGTGCGTCCCTGAGCTTCGAGTTGCTCCGCAAATTCGACGATCAGAATGGCGTTCTTTGCCGCGAGGCCTATGAGAACAATGAAGCCGACCTGGGTCAGGATGTTGTTGTCCATACCCCGAAGGATGACGCCACTGATCGACGCGATGAGACTCATCGGGACGATCAGAATGACTGCCAAAGGCAGCGTCAGGCTTTCGAACTGTGCGGCAAGGACGAGGAACACGAAGGCGACGCCCAGAGCGAAAGCGAAGATGGCCGTGTTGCCCGCGCGAATCTGCTGGAAGGCGAGATCCGTCCATTCGTAGCTGAAGCCGGGCGGGAGCGTCTCGGCCGCCAGCTTCTGCATGATATCAATGGCCTGCCCCTGCGAGAACCCTGGCGCAGCTGAACCATCGAGTTCGGCGGCCGGGTAAAGATTGTAGCGGGGAACGCGTGACGGTCCCGAAATGTCGCTCACGGTCGTGAACGATCCAAGCGGAACGGCATCGCCTTCTGAATTGCGCACGCGAATGCTCAGCGCATCTTTCGCCGTCAGGCGGTAGTCGGCGTCGGACTGCGCGGTGACACGGAAGGTCCGGCCGAGCAGGTTGAAGTCGTTGACGTAGATCGAGCCGAGGTATGTTTGTAGCGCAGTGAACACGTCCGGAATGCGGATGCCGAGCATCTGCGCCTTGACGCGATCGATGTCGAGATAGAGCTGAGGCGTCGACGTTTCGAAGAGCGAGTACACCTGTCTAACGCCCGTCGTCTGGGCCGCCTTGCCCATCATCGCGTTGACGGCCGCCTGCAATGCCGCCGAGCCAGCGCCCGATCGGTCCTCGACCATCATGCGGAAGCCGCCCGAGCTACCAAGACCGCGAACCGGGGGTGGCGCCACAACGAGCACCAGCGCTTCCTGGATTTCGGAGAATTTCTTCAGCAGCGTACCTTGAATGACCTTCGCCGACTGGTTCGGATCTTTGGCGCGCTCTTCGAATGGCTTCAGCGTGACAAAAACCGCGCCTGCGTTCGAGGCGTTGACGCGCGTTGCTCCCGAGAAGCCGACGATATTGACGGCGTGAGCGACGCCGGGAACGGTGAGCGCAAGTTCGACGACGCGCTTATTGACTTCATTGGTCCGAGCCAACGAAGCCGCCGGGGGAAGCTGCGTGATGGTGATCAGGTAGCCGCCGTCCTGGTCGGGAATGAAGCCGACCGGGGTTTTGCGGAATTCATTCAAGCCGTAGGCAATGAGCCCCGCGTAAAGCACCAGCATCAGTACGGAAAAGCGGACGGCACGACCAGCCAGCCAGCCATAGCCGTGAGAAAGGCGATCGAAGCTCCAGTTGAACAGCTTGAAGAAGGCGCGGATGGGCCACGTCAGCGGACTGTGGCGATGTCCGGCCGAATGCGGCTTCAGAAGCATGGCGCAAAGCGCAGGCGACAGGGTCAATGAGACGATCAGCGAAATCACCGTCGCGCCGGCGATCGTCAGCGCGAACTGGCGATAAAACTGCCCTGAAATGCCGGTGATGAATGCCGACGGAACGAACACCGCACTCAAAACGAGCGCGATGGCGATGAGCGCCGTACCTACCTCCTCCATGGTTCGGTAGGAGGCCTCTCTGGGACTAAGGCCGTTGGCCATGTTGCGTTCGACGTTCTCGACGACCACGATCGCGTCGTCGACGACGATGCCGATCGCGAGCACGAGGCCGAAGAGCGACAAGTTGTTCAGCGAGAAGCCGAACATCTGCATCAGAAAGAAAGTGCCTACGAGCGAAACGGGGATCGCCACGATCGGGATGATCGCCGCGCGCCACGTCTGCAGGAAGAGCAGAACAACGAACACCACCAGAACCACGGCTTCGAGGATGGTGTGAACAACGGCGTCGACCGACTGCTGAATGAAGTCGGTCGGGTTGTATACGATGGTATATTCGAGCCCCGGCGGGAAGCTCTTCGCCATCTCCGCCATGGCGTTTTTGATATTCTTGGCGGTGTCGATGGCGTTCGAACCGGGCAGCTGGAAGATGCCGAGACCGACAGCGGCCTGCTTATCGAGGTATGAGTTGATGCCGTAATCAAGAGCCGCCAGCTCGACTCTCGCCACGTCCTTCACGCGGACGACGGCGTTGCCGGTTTGCTTGACGACGATATTTCCGAACTCGTTCGGATCTATCAGTCGCCCTTGGGTCTGCACTGTAATCTGGAACGCACCGGGCTTTTCAAGCGGCGGCTGATTGAGCACGCCGGCCGCCACCTGGACGTTCTGTCCCTGCAGCGCCGTCACGACGTCGCTTGCGGTCAGCGCCAGCGATTGAAGGCGGTCGGGATCCAGCCAGACGCGCATCGAGTAATCGCGGCCGCCGAAAACGGTGATCGAGCCGACGCCCTGCACGCGAGTGAGCGCATCGACGATGTTCACGCTCGCGTAGTTAGAAATGAAGAGCGTGTCGCGCGAGTTGTCGGGCGACAGCAAATGCACGACCATCATGAGGTCGGGCGATGCTTTCGCGACCGTGACGCCGATATTGCGCACGTCTGCGGGCAGCCTCGGCTGCGCAATGGCCACGCGGTTCTGAACCTGAACCTGCGCGATATCGAGGTTGGTGCCGATATCGAAGGTGACCGAGATCGAGAAGCGGCCGTCATTCGTCGAGTTCGACGATATGAAGAGCATGTGCTCGACGCCGTTGATCTGCTGCTCGAGCGGTGTTGCGACCGTCGCAGCGACGACTTCGGCGCTGGCACCGGGGTACTGCCCCGTGACGTTCACCACCGGCGGCGCGATTTCCGGATACTGCGCGATCGGCAGGCGGGTAACGGATACCAAGCCGATGATGACGAGCACGATGGAGATAACGGCCGCAAAGATGGGGCGGTCGATAAAGAAGTGCGAAATACGCATTTGGGCGGGCCGTTCTCAGTTGGTCCGGACTGACTGGTCCTTGGGATTGGTAGCGTCCGCAGATGCCTGCTGCGGCGTGACTTTCGCGCCGGGTCTAATGCGCATCAGGCCGTTCACAATGACGGTGTCGTCGGGCGAGAGGCCGGCCGTGATGACGCGCAGACCATCAACCAACGGCCCGAGCGTGACGTACTTCGGCTTCGCGACGTTGTCGCCGTCGACGGCGTAGACGAACTTTCTGACCTGCTCGGTACCGACTGCAGCGTCCGGCACAAGCAGCGCTTCAGCTGGTTCGGAAGCGATAATTCTGATGCGGCCGAACATGCCGGGCGTGAGACGTCCGTCGGGATTTTTGAAAACGGCGCGGCCGCGGATCGTGCCTGAGGACTTGTCGATGGCGTTGTCGACGAAGTCGATATGGCCTTCGTGGACGAAATCCTTTTCATCGATCAGCTTCAGCTGAGCGGACATGCCGACGCCTCGACCTGAGCTGTCGGTCCCCTTCGATGAAGCTGCCTTGAGATAGCGAAGGTAGGAAGCCTCATCCATCGTGAACTCGAAGCGGATCGGATCGACCGAGACGATCGTCGCGAGCAGTGTCGTGTTTCCGGAAGTCCCTCCCGTGACGAGGTTTCCGACCGACACACGC
Source organism: Hyphomicrobium sp. 99 (assembly GCF_000384335.2). NCBI lineage: Bacteria > Pseudomonadati > Pseudomonadota > Alphaproteobacteria > Hyphomicrobiales > Hyphomicrobiaceae > Hyphomicrobium > Hyphomicrobium sp. 99. Next base: position 2,167,936 of record NZ_KQ031382.1, on the reverse strand, counting down.
CGATCGCCGATGCGGCCTGCTATCGGCGCGGTAAGTTCAGTGAATTCCAAATCGAGCGCGCTCTGCCGGGATGAGGCCTCCTGGGCGGTCAAATTGGCTTCGGCGACGCGCTTCGCCTGTAGGCGCTGATCAAGCGATTGTTGGGTGATCGTGGTGCCACGAACAAGACTTTCGCCGCGCTCCAAATCAGACTCCGCGAAGGCGACGTTGGCCTGCGCTTGAGCGATGGACGCTTTCGCCTGGTCCACCGCTGCCTGGAAGGGACGGCGGTCAATCGTAAACAGCGGATCGCCGACTTTGACCAATTGGCCATCGGTGAAGTGGATCTTGTCGAGGTACCCGGAAACGCGGGCGCGCACCTCAACAAAGTCGAGAGCAACAAACCGTCCGACGTATTCGTCGTAGTCTGAGATGACTTTCTTCGTCGGCTTCGCGACGGTGACTTGCGGGGCTGGCGGCGGCGCAGCTTGAGCGGCGGATTTCTCTTCGCTGCATGCGGAAAGACCCACTGATAAAGCCAGCAAAATTGCAGCGATTGATGCGGACCGCTCGAACACGGGTTCTATCTCCGTCCTATTATAAAGTTTGATGGTCTGCACTTGCCGGGACCCCACTTTGTTCCCTCACGCGTCAGACTGCATTCGCGCCCCGCGTAAATTTTTCTGGCCTCACGCTCAACCGCGCGAGAAGCCGCAAGTACCGAATGACAGGGTTGACAGAGTCATGTTAGCCTTACCGACCGGTAACATAGAGTGCTACCGATCGGTAACATTCTCGTCAAGGGCGCATGAGCACTGCGCGGGAGAAAGATTTGCGCAGCGCGGTCGAATTGGTAGCGGTCGCAGAGGATTCGCCTGCATCGAAGTCGCCACGGGAGCGAATTTTGCTCGCGGCCCGCGAGCTCTTTTATCGTCATGGCGTCCATGCTGTCGGCGTCGAGACGATCGCGGAGACCGCCCTCACCAATAAAATGACACTCTACCGGCACTTCAGATCGAAAGACGATCTGATCGTCGCCTACGTTCAACAACTCGCCAGCGAAGGCGATGACGTACTTCACCGCATCCTTGCAGAGAATGTCGATAGCCCTCAAAAGCAAGTCGCCGCCTGGGTCGACTACGTCGAAGACGTGTTGACGAACAAGCTCGAACGCGGTTGCGCGTTGGCAAATGCCGCAGTCGAACTCGATGCCGCGCATCCTGCCCGCGCTGTCATCGAAGCCTATAAACAGCGAAAGCACGACCGGCTCGTCGGGCTTTTCCGGGCTGCGCGTTATCGCAATCCCGACTTGCTCGCCGATGAAGTCTTTCTTCTTTTCGAAGGCGCACGCATCAGCATTCAATGCGGTGGAAAAGGTCCGGCGTTGCGCGTCGTCGGCATGCTGCGCGGACTCCTCGCATCTCGGCCGCAAGTGCCTAGGGACTAGGCGTTCAGCACAAGCGGCTGGCAGCGCAGGTGCTCACGACTGAAAAAATCCCCGTCTTTTAAAGCGAAAAACGCTTGGCACGGCACATGCAAAGCATCGTGCATAACGCCTCTAGGGTTCCGGCTTCACAAGCGACAGGTCCGAGAGAGGCTCTCCCGCCTCGCGTGACGCGCGGCGGAGCCACGGCGGGATAAAAGCCCGGGAGACCTACACCGCGAGATGCCTCGGCGCTCGAACGGACAGGCCTCCCTCCGCGCGCTTCAACCGCGCTCATTCGAGGTCTTCCGCTCCTGATCTGAAGCTCCTTGCGGCCGAGACTGGTGGTCAGCACAAGGACAGGGGTTGGCGATGCGCTATTCCGTCAAGCAAATTGTGAAAGCTGCGATCGGCCTCGCGGCCGTGACAGGGTTCGCCCTGTCGCCTGCACACGCGGCCGAGAAGAAGGACTTCAAGGTTGCCTGGTCGATTTACGTCGGCTGGATGCCCTGGGGCTATGCTGCCGATTCCGGCATCGTGAAGAAGTGGGCCGACAAGTACGGCATCAACATCGAAGTCAAACAGTTCAACGACTACGTTGAATCCATCAACCAATATACAGCCGGTTCGTTCGATGCGGTGACCGTGACGAACATGGACGCCCTCTCCATTCCCGCAGCCGGCGGCGTCGACACAACGGCCGTGATCGTCGGCGACTTCTCGAACGGCAACGACGCCGTCATTCTGAAGAACAAAGACAAGCTTGCGGATATCAAGGGCCAGAAGGTCAACCTCGTCGAGTTCTCGGTATCGCACTACCTGCTCGCACGCGGTCTCGAAAGCATCGGCCTGGCGGAGAAGGATCTCAAAGTCGTCAATACGTCCGACGCCGATATGGCGGCGGCTTACAAGACCCCTGACGTCACGTCCGTCGTGACGTGGAAGCCGATCGTTTCGACGATCCTTGAATCTCCGGACGCCAAGAAGGTCTTCGACAGCTCGCAGATTCCGGGCGAGATCATCGACCTCATGGTCGTCAATACGGGCGTGCTCAAGGACAATCCGAAGTTCGCGAAGGCGCTCGTCGGCATCTGGTACGAGACGCTGGCGACGTTGAAGGACGGCACGAAGTCTAAGGAAGCAATGGCCAAGGCTTCCGGTACGGATCTCAAAGGCTTCGATGAACAGCTCGCGACGACGAAGCTCTTCGCCGATCCAAAGGACGCCGTAGCGTTTGCCACCAGCAAAGATCTGAAGACGACGACGGAACGCGTTTCGAAGTTCCTGTTCGAGAAATCGCTTCTCGGCAAAGACGCGAAATCCGAAGGCGCAATCGGCGTCGAGTTCCCGGACAAATCGGTCTTCGGCGAAAAATCCAACGTCAAGTTCCGATACGACGCGACGTTCATGAAAGAGGCGGCAGACGGAAAGCTCTGAGCGACGCATCTCGTAAAGCACTGAAGGAAGGCGACTGCATGCGCGCTATCAATTACCGGCCGGACAAGACTTGGCGCCTTGCGCTCGCCTTCCTGCCTTTCGCGTTGCTCCTACTCACCTACGTCATCGCGTCCGATATCCGACTTACCGAAAATCCGAACGACAAGCTTCTTCCGTCGTTTGCCAAGATGGGCGAAGCGATCGACGCCTACGCACTGAAGCCCGATCCGCGCACGGGCGGTTATCTGCTGTGGGACGATACATCAGCGAGCCTTTCGCGCCTTATCATCGGCCTCACGATTTCGACGGCGTTTGCCCTCGTTCTCGGCATCGTTATCGGATTGCTGCCGGTCATGGGGGCGACACTCGGGCCCGTCGTGTCAGTGTTATCGATGGTGCCCCCGCTCGCGTTGCTTCCCATCCTCTTCATCGTCATGGGGCTTGGCGAAGCTTCGAAGATCACACTGATCGTCGTCGGCACGTCCCTCAAACTCATTCGCGACATTGCACTTCGGGTTGGAGACATTCCGCGCGAGCAGCTCATCAAAGCGCAAACGCTCGGCGCGTCGACGCCACAGATCGCGTTGCGTGTCGTGCTGCCGCAAATTCTGCCGCGACTGATCGATTCCGTGAGGCTCGAAATCGGTCCGGCATGGCTGTTTCTGATTGCCGCCGAGGCGATCGCTGCTGATTCCGGTCTCGGCTACCGCATCTTCCTCGTTCGCCGCTATCTCTCGATGGATGTCATCCTGCCTTATGTCGTGTGGATCACCCTGTTGGCCTTCGTGATGGATTTCGCCCTCAAGCTTCTCCAGGGCAAAGCGTTTCCCTGGTTTGCCGAAGCGAGGACAGCATGAACGCCATCGTCTTCGACAAAGTCTGGAAGGAGTACGGCGATCACGTCGTGCTCGAGCAGATTAATCTCGAAATCGCCGAGCGGTCGTTCGTGGCGCTCGTCGGGCCTTCGGGATGTGGCAAGACGACGTTTCTCCGAATGCTGCTTGGCGAAGAGCGGCCGACGCGGGGCAGCATCCTGGTCGAAGGCGTTCCCCTCAAACCAGAACCGGACGCGGATCGGGGGGTCGTCTTTCAGCGCTATTCCGTGTTTCCGCATTTGACCGTTCTCGGCAACGTCATCATCGGACGCGAGTTCGAAAAGGCGGGAGCTTTCGGCCGCTTGTTCGGGCGGGCGCGAAAGCAAGCCGAAGAAGAAGCACGCGAGCTTCTGTCGGCCGTCGGACTTGCGGGTCAGGAAAAGAAATATCCGTCGGCGCTTTCGGGCGGCATGCAACAGCGGCTCGCGTTGGCGCAAGCGTTGATGCGGCGGCCCAAGGTGCTGCTGCTCGATGAACCTTTCGGCGCGCTCGATCCCGGCATTCGTTCGGACATTCACGTCCTCATGCGGCGCATCTGGAATGAATCGTCCCTCACGGTCGTGATGGTCACGCACGACCTGAGTGAAGCCTTCGAACTCGCTACGCGCATCATTGCCTTCGAGCGGCCTCGCAACCGGCCGGAAGAACTCGAGCGGTATGGCGCCCGGCTATCGGCTGACATTCCCACTCCGCCTCCGGGCGCGACGATAACCAAGGATATCGAGATCTGGCCGAAGAAAGTTGCTGGAAGCCCCGGTGTTCTCACGCGTCACGGGCATTCCGCTCCACGTTCTTAGGCCATCTGACTTCCCACGAGGGACGACCCTCGGCGGGCACTCACCAACCCGGGACGGCCCGGACTAACGCGCAAGCCGCGTCTCCAAGGGACGCTTCTCGCGTGGGGAGTTACAAATGGGGAACCTGATCTACAGCGATACGCTACCCGGGGGTAAGCACTGGTCGCTGCTCATGCGCCGAAACACCCGCCTGCGACTGACCGATGTCGAGGGCGGCGCCAACATCGGCATGCTGTTTTACAATCCGCAGAATTTGCTCGAGCGCTACAACGCGCCCGACACGCTCAAATGTCAGCACACATTCAAACTGACGGCGGGTCATTGTCTCTATTCCGATATGGGCCGTATCTTTTGCTCGATCGTGTCGGACAGCTTCGGCTGGCACGATACGGTTTCCGGCAATACGACAAAGGCGATCATCACGCGAAAGTGGGGTGAAAAGAGCTATCAGGCAGCCCGCAACGACTGGCAGCAGAATGGCCATGACAGCTTTCTCGTTGAGGGGGCCAAATATGGGCTGACCCGACGCGACCTTGCGGCGAACGTCAACTGGTTCAGCAAGATCGCCGTCGCCTCCGATGGCGCGATGTCGCTCGACACTTCGGCTGCCAAGGCGGGAGCGCAGGTCGAGTTGCGTTTTGAGATCGATACCCTCGTGCTCTTTCACACGTGTCCGCATCCCTTGAACCTCGCGAACACCTACCCGAGGAAACCGGCGCAGTTCGAAATCTTCGAAGGCCCGCCTGCTCCGCCTGACGACCCGGCCCGGCTTTCCGCGCCTGAGAACGCGCGCGGCTTCGAGAACAACCGCATCTTCCTCGCGGGCTGCTGTGGAGATGTGCATCAATGATCAGGGAAAGCACCCTCCGCGAAGCCGACGCGATTTATCGCCGTGTCATTCCGGCCGGAAATTATTGGATGCATGTCGTTCAAAAAGGCCAGACGCTGCGCCTTCTCGATCTCGAGGGCAATCAGGCGGCCGACACGTTGTTCTTCAACGCCGACGATCCCGGCGAACGCTACTCGGCTTCCGACACCATTCGCGAACAGGGCAACATTTATCTGACGGCGGGGTCGGTGCTTCTCTCCGATGTCTGCCGTCCGATGCTGACGATCACTGCCGACACGGTCGGCCGCCACGACACGCTCGGCGGAGCCTGCGCGACGGAAAGCAACACGGTTCGCTACGCGCTCGAGAAGAAGTCGATGCACGCGTGCCGCGACAGCTACCTGCTCGCGATCGCCGAGAATGAGCAATACGGACTCTCGAAGCGGGACATCGGGCACAACATCAACTTCTTCATGAACGTGCCTGTTACGCCTGACGGCGGACTGACGTTCGAGGATGGCCTCTCAGCGCCTGGGAAATACGTCGAGATGACTGCGCACATGAACGTCATCGTTCTGATCTCGAACTGTCCGCAGCTCAACAATCCTTGCAACGCCTACAACCCCACGCCGATCGAAGCTCTCATCTGGGCCAAGGGGGTCTGACGCCAATGTTCAGCAAAGTCCTGATTGCCAACCGCGGCGCCATCGCCTGCCGCATCATCAGAACGCTCGACCGCATGGGAATTGCGAGCGTCGCGGTCCATTCCGAGGCCGACCGCCATTCGATGCATGTCATGCAGGCGGGCGAAGCCGTTGCCATCGGCCCATCGCCAGCGGCCGAGAGTTATCTCAAGTTCGACGCGATCCTGGACGCCGCGAAGGAGACCGGCGCCGAGGCCATCCATCCGGGCTATGGGTTCCTGTCGGAAAATCCGGATTTTGCGGAGGCGTGCGAAGCGGCCGGCATCGTGTTCATCGGTCCGAAGGCAAAGCACATGCGCGCTTTCGGGTTGAAGCACAAGGCGCGCGAACTTGCGCTGGAAGCGAACGTACCGCTTGCGCCGGGCTCGGGCCTCATCAGGGATGTGGAGCACGCGAAGAGCGAAGCCCAGCGTATCGGCTACCCGGTAATGATTAAGAGCACGGCGGGCGGCGGCGGCATCGGGTTGCAGCTCGTCTCTTCCGCGGATGAAATCGCGCCGATGTTTGAGCGTGTGGAGCGCCTAGCACGCAACAACTTCAAGGACGCCGGTATCTTCATCGAGAAGTACGTCGCGCGCGGCCGGCATATCGAAGTGCAGATTTTCGGTGACGGCCAAGGCAACGTCGTTTCGCTCGGTGAGCGTGATTGCTCGGCACAGCGCCGCAATCAGAAAGTCATCGAGGAGACTCCTGCTCCCAATCTTCCCGAGAAGACGCGCGCGGCGCTTTGGGAAACGGCGCGGCGTCTCGGGCAATCGGTCAACTACGAGAGCGCTGGCACGGTCGAATATCTCTACGATGCCGAGACGAACGAGTTCTACTTTCTCGAGGTCAATACGCGGCTTCAGGTGGAGCACGGTGTCACCGAGGAGGTTGTCGGCGCCGATCTCGTGGAATGGATGGTGCGGCAGGCCGCGGGAGAACTGCCGCCACTCGATCAGTCCAAGATCTCGCCAAGCGGCGCAGCGATTCAAGTCCGGCTTTATGCGGAAGACCCAGCGCGTGATTTCCGGCCAAGCTCCGGCCGCTTGACGGAGGTTTCTTGGCCATCTGGCGCGCGCATTGAGACCTGGGTGCAAAGCGGATCGGAGGTATCGCCGTTTTACGATCCGATGATCGCGAAGATCATTGTCAAGGGCTCGTCACGCGAACACGCTCTCGCGCGGCTTAAGTCAGCACTGGATGAAACGCGTATCGGCGGCCTCGAAACCAATCTCGATTATCTTCGCCAGCTTGCAGGCGCGAGCGTGTTTGCGAATGGCGAAATGCTGACGCGGACGCTGCAGACATTCGCATATAAGGCGGACACGATCGAAGTGCTGTCGCCCGGTATGCAGACGACGATTCAAGATTGGCCGGGACGCGTCGGCTATTGGGCAGTCGGCGTGCCGCCATCCGGACCGATGGATGCTCTGTCGTTTCGCCTGGCCAATCGCATCGTCGGCAACGAGGAAGGCGCTGCCGGGATCGAGACGACGCTTGCAGGACCGACGCTCAAGTTCAACACCGACGCCGTGATTTGCCTCGCCGGCGCCGAACTGACGGCAACACTCGACGGCGCGCCTGCCAACTACTGGCAGGCCATTCAGGTAAAAGCCGGGCAGGTTCTGAAGATCGGCGGCGTTAAAGGACCGGGTGTCCGCGCCTACATCGCCGTGCGCGGTGGGATCGACGTTCCCTCCTATCTCGGAAGCAAATCGACATTCACGCTCGGCAAGTTCGGCGGCCACGGCGGTCGCGTTCTGATGACCGGCGATGTCCTCCATATCGGAAAGGACGCGACGAGCTTCCCCTCTGCGCGGCTTCCTGTGGAACTCAAGCCTCGCCTCGTTCATACGTGGGAGATCGGCGTTCTTTACGGTCCGCACGGCGCGCCGGATTTCTTCGCGCCTGAATACATCGATACGTTCTTCGCGAGCGATTGGGAGGTTCATTACAATTCGAACCCGACCGGCATTCGCTTGATCGGACCGAAGCCGGTCTGGGCACGCACCGACGGCGGCGAAGCCGGGCTTCATCCGAGCAACATTCACGACAACGCCTACGCCATCGGCACGATCGATTTCACCGGCGATATGCCGGTTATTCTCGGTCCCGATGGTCCGTCGCTCGGCGGCTTCGTGTGTCCGGCGACCATCGTGCAGGCCGAACTCTGGAAGATGGGCCAGCTTCGTCCCGGCGACAGAATTCGCTTCAAGCGTCTCTCGCCTGCGGAGGCCGCGGCGCGGCTCGCCAAGCAGAATGCGGAAATCGCGACACTGCAATCCATAGCCGCGCCGTCGTTTCCGCATGCGAAGTGGGGAGTGGATGATTGCGTGGTCGGCGGTCGCGAGGCATCGGGTGACAAGCCGCGCGTGGTCTACCGGCGCGCGGGCGATGCCTACATGCTGGTCGAATACGGGCCGATCATCCTCGATTTCACCTTGCGTTTCCGCGCGCACGCGTTGATGGCCGCGCTCGAGAAGCGGAAGCTTCACGGCATCGTCGATCTGACACCCGGCATTCGCTCGCTCCAGGTGCATTACGACAGCTCGGCGCTGCCTCTCGAAGATTTGCTCGCAGAGCTCTCGCAGATCGAAGATACGCTCGGGGATTTGAGCGACATCGAGGTTCCGTCGCGCATCGTACATCTGCCGCTCTCGTGGAATGACGCGGCGGTGCAGAAGACAATCGACAAATACATGCAGGGCGTCCGGCCCGATGCACCGTGGTGCCCATCGAATATCGAGTTCATCCGGCGCATCAACGGTCTCGATTCGATCGAAGATGTGCTGCGGATCGTATTTGACGCGACGTATCTCGTCCTTGGACTTGGGGACGTTTATCTCGGCGCACCGGTCGCGACGCCGGTCGATCCGCGTCACCGGCTCGTCACGACGAAGTACAATCCGGCGCGCACGTGGACACCGGATAATGTCGTCGGCATCGGCGGCGCCTACATGTGCATCTACGGTATGGAAGGCCCTGGAGGCTATCAGCTATTCGGGCGGACGTGCCAAGTCTGGAACACCTACCGGACGACGGATGCTTTCAAAGAGGGTTCGCCGTGGCTCCTGCGTTTCTTCGATCAAATCCGCTTTTATCCGGTCTCTAGCGAAGCGCTGCTGGAGTTTCGCGACGGATTTCTCGAAGGACAGGCGACCGTCAAAATCGAGGAGACGACGTTTCGCCTTAAGGACTATCAGGCCTTCCTCAGCGAGAATGCCGAGACGATCAGCGCGTTCAAGTCGCGTCAGCAAGCGGCCTTCGAGGCCGAGCGGGCGCGTTGGCAGCAAGTCGATCAGGAAGGTGCAGCGAGTACATCGGACGTTGGCAGCGACGAGGATGCGAGCGCAGTGCTGCCCGCTGGAGCGACCGCCGTCGAGAGTCCGGTGCCAGGTAGCGTCTGGAAAATTCTCGTCGAGCCGGGAGCCAAAGTCGCCGAAGGCGAGACGCTGATTATCGTCGAGTCGATGAAAATGGAGATGGCTGTGACGGCGCCGCAAAGCGGTATTGTTCACGAGGTACGGTGCGCCGAGGGCCGGCCCGTGGCGCTCGGTCAGGCACTCGTGATCCTAAAAGAATATGCGGAGGCGACTGCGTGACCTTATCCCTCGACATCGCACATCTCACCTCACTCTACGAGCAGGGAAAGACCACACCGCAAGCCGTCATCGAAGAGGTCTTCGCGCGCATCGGCAAGAAGGGCGTCGCGCCCGACTGGATTGCACTGCGCGACAAGACGGATGTTCTCGATAGCGTGCGCCGCGCTCCGCGTGGTCCGCTTTACGGCATTCCGTTTGCCGTGAAAGACAATATCGACGTCGGCGGAATGCCCACGACATGTGCCTGTCCTGCGTTTGCCTACACTCCGGATCGTTCGGCGACCGTCGTCGAGTTGCTCGAAGCGGCCGGCGCGATCCTGATCGGCAAGACGAACCTCGACCAGTTTGCGACCGGCTTGAACGGCACGCGCTCGCCCTATGGCATTCCGACGAATGTGTTCAATGCGGACTACATCTCCGGCGGATCGAGTTCGGGATCGGCCGTTGTGGTCGCCGCGGGCCTCGTTTCATTTTCGCTTGGAACGGACACCGCGGGTTCGGGTCGTATCCCGGCGGCATTCAATAATATCGTTGGTTTGAAACCGACGAAGGGCCTCATCTCGACACGAGGCGTCGTTCCGGCGTGCAAGAGCCAAGACGCGGTTTCGATTTTTGCTCTGACTGTTGCTGACGCGGCAAAAGTTGCAGAAGCAGCCGTCGCTTTCGACAAGGACGACTGCTACGCGTGTGCGGACGCGCCGCCGTTTGCCGTCGAGGATTTCGCGCGGCCGCTAAGAGTTGGCATTCCCAATGCGCCGCTATCGTTCTTCGAGGATAGCGAATATCAAAGGCTTTATCATCACACGATCGATCGTCTCGCTGGGCTCGGCGCCGAGATCACGCCATTCAATTTCGCGCCTTTTCGCGACACGGCCGCGATGCTCTATGACGGTCCATGGGTTGCTGAGCGTTTGTTCGCGGCTGACGATCTAAACGATGAGGATTTCAATCCCGTCGTCGGCGCGATCATGCGCGGCGGGAAGAACAAATCCGCTCTCTCGGCATTCGAGGGCTTCTATCGTCTGGCGGAGTTTCGTCGCGCAGCGGACGCTGAATGGAAGCGCATGGACGTGATGGTGCTGCCGACGGCCGGCACGACCTACAAGATCGCCGACATGCTGGCTGATCCCATTCGGCTCAATTCCAACCTCGGCGCCTATACGAATTTCGTCAATCTGCTCGACTTGTCGGCACTCGCCGTCCCGGCTGGCTTCCGCGAGGATGGCATTCCGTTTGGTGTGACGCTGATCGGCACCGCGTTTGCTGACGGACAGCTCGCGGCTGTGGGAGACGCGATCCACCGCGCGCTCGATGGTGCGAAGCTTGGCGCAACGCAAACGGTATTGTCGGACACAGCGCACGTCGCGGCACGCCCGGTCAAGAAGCGAACGGTCGAGGTTGCCGTCGTCGGTGCGCATCTCCGGGGCCAGCCTCTCAATACCCAGCTTACCGAGCGTGACGCGATCTATCGCGAAACAACCCGCACCGCTCAGGGGTACCGGCTCTATGCATTACCCGGAACGATCCCGCCAAAGCCGGGCCTCGTTTTCGAAGGCACCGGACCCGGCGCGATAGAAGTCGAGATCTGGGAAATGGATGACGCTGCGTTCGGCTCCTTCGTGGCGTTGATACCGTCGCCGCTCGGCATCGGCACGCTCGTTCTGGACGACGGCCGTCAAGTTAAGGGCTTTCTGTGCGAAAGCCATGCGCTCCGCGGCGCCGAGGACATCACCGAGTTCGGGGGGTGGCGGGCTTGGTTGAACCGGACCGCGGTCGCCTGATTCTCGAGCTAACTTGAAATAATATGGCGCAGACACCGTGCTTTAGGTAGCTGACTGCGGTTGCGAAACTGCGTCTTGCGAAATTGATGACCTCATCACCATATTAATGTAGTATTTTATTCGGGATTGACGTTTGGACGCGGAGATCGCCCTGAAGGCGGCAAGCGAGGAAACGATGCGCAGCAAATTTATCCGATCCAGCATTGTCGCCGGGATGGCGGCAATCCTCGGGCTCGTGGCACCTCAATTGGGCGCGCGGGCCGACGATACAGCAGCGATTTGGGATAGCGTTCGGACGGACCTTTTCGGAACCCGCGACGTTGCGGATGGCGCCGGGAAAGTGATGCTCGAGGCCCCTTATCGGGCCGAGGATGCATCCACGGTTCCGCTGACGGTGCGCCTGCCAGCCGGGTTCGCGAAGGATGTGAAATCGCTGACGCTTGTCATCGACAAGAACCCTTCACCCGTTGTCGCCAGCTTCACTTACGGCGACGCCGCCGGCACCGGGGAGCGCGTTTTGGCTACGCGCGTCCGCATCGATCAATATTCGAACGTGCGCGCCATTGCCGAGACGAACGACGGCAAACTGTTCATGACGATGAAGTTCGTGAAAGCCTCTGGTGGCTGCTCGGCGCCTGCCGGCAAGGACCCTGAGGAAGCCGCCAAGACAATGGGCAAGATGAAGGTGATGACTGCCTTCAAGGATCCCGATAACGCCACCGCTCAGGAAGCTCAGGTGATGATCCGGCATCCGAACAGTTCGGGCATGCAGATGGATCAGCTGACCGGCCTCTATATTCCGACGCACTTCGTGGACAAGGTGGCGGTGAAGACCGGCGGCAAGACCGTCTTCACGATGACCGGCGGCATCTCGATCAGCGAAAACCCGAATTTCCGCTTCACCTATCAGGGCAATCCTTCCGATGTGATGAGCGTCGAGGCGGAAGATTCGAAAGGTAACGTGTTCAAGGGTAACTCGACTCCGAGCCAATCCTGACGCCACATCAGCGGAACGGCCTCATGGCCGGCAAGCTAACAGAAGACGATTTAGCGCCAGTTGCGGGCGGCGGGCTTTTGCATCGCCGCCTTTTTCTTCAGGGCGGTCTCGTTCTGGCAACGGCACAGACGGCGACATCGCTCAGTGCTGAAGAGGCGCAGCGGCCCAAGATCGAAGACCCTGCCGATCCCTCCTGGATCCACAAAACCGGACTGCCTTTCAGCGGCTACGGCACGCCGTCGAAATACGAGAAGCATGTCGTCCGCAACACCGGCGGCAATCGCGCGCCGGCGGGCGACGGTGTTTCCTGGACGCCACTGGAAGAGCTCGAGGGCATCGTCACGCCGAGCGGCTTGCACTTCGAGCGCCATCATGACGGCGTGCCGGACATTGATCCGGCCGTGCATCGACTCGTCATCCATGGGCTCGTGCGGCAGCCGCTGGAATTCACGGTCGCCAATTTGCTTCGCTATCCGATGCGCTCGCGCTTTCTCTTCATCGAATGCGGCGGCAACAGCAATGCCGGATGGCATGAAGAACCGATCCAGCGGCCTGTCGGCGATTTTCACGGACTTGTTTCATGTTCGGAATGGACGGGCGTGCCGCTCTCCATTCTGCTCGACGAAGCTGGCGTCGATGCGAAGGCCTCGTGGGTGATCGCCGAGGGGGCCGATGCCGGGCTTCTCAATGTCAGCTTGCCACTTGCGAAGCTGATGGATGATGCGATCGTTGCGCTCTACCAGAACGGCGAGCGGGTGCGGCCGGAGAACGGCTATCCGATCCGGCTCATCGTGCCTGGTTGGGAAGGCATCACGAACGTCAAATGGTTGCGGCGTTTGCAGGTCACCGATGCACCCGCGATGACACGCAACGAAACGGCGAAATACACCGAGCTTCAGCCATCCGGCAAAGCGCGGATGTTCACGTTCATCATGGATGCGAAATCGCTAATCACGTCGCCGTCGCCAGGACAAAAGATGCACGGCGCAAACATTTATGAAATTCGCGGGCTCGCGTGGAGCGGACGCGGTAAAATCGCAAGGGTCGAGGTTTCTGCGGACGGCGGAAAATCGTGGGCCGAAGCGCATTTGCAGGAGCCCGTCATGGCGCAATGCTTCACGCGATTTCGCTCTGCGTGGGCTTGGGACGGAAAAGCTGCGCTCCTCAAAAGCCGAGCCACCGACGAGACCGGTTACGTCCAGCCCGAACGCGACGTGCTGGCGAAGGAGCGCGGACGCGAAGGCTACTTTCATTACAACGCCATCGTCTGCTGGGCCGTCGATGAAGATGGTACGATCAGCCATGTCTACGCTTAGACACGCCGCATCGGCGATGCTTTTTCCAATGCTCGCGACCTCCGCTCTCGCCGCGGATGCTGGCGTCAAAGCTCCGCGCCTCGGCACGCCGTTGATCGCCGCCGAGATCGCGAAATGGGATCAAACGATCTTCGCCGATGGGCGCGGACTGCCGCCAGGAAAAGGCACTACCAAAGACGGCCGCGTCATTTACGATCAGAAATGCGCGAGCTGTCATGGTGTGCATGGCGAAGGCGGCACGGCGGAAGAACTTGTCAGCGAGCCGAAGCCTCCATCGGCCGACAATCCGAGCAAGGCAATAGGATCCTACTGGCCGTTCGCACCGACGATCTTCGACTTCGTTCGCCGGAGCATGCCGCCCGCAGCCGCCGGATCACTCTCCGCCGATGAAACCTATGCCGTGACGGCCTACCTGCTTTCGGCCAACGGCATCATTCGCGACAGCGAAGAGATGAACGCGAAAACGCTGGCGGCGTTGCGAATGCCCAACCGTGATGGCTTTATCTGGATCGACGTGAAAAAGTGATCGATTTATCAGTGCGTATGCGGATCGTCTGCTTGCTCCTCTTTTCAATTATTATATATTTGTGACAGTTCTTAATTAAGGACATTGGGATGCTCGGGGGAGAGGAATATGCGTTGTCCCTCAATATTTTTGGTTCTTTCGCTGATGACCAGCCCGGCCCTCGCGGATGCTGCAGGTGATTGCGAAAAGGGAGCTTCGCCGGACGCGCATATCGAGGGCTGCTCGGTCATGATCGAATCTCACCCCGAGAATGCGCGCAACCTCGCGATCTACTATGGAAACCGGGCGCTAGCATATTTCGCAAAGCGCGACTTTCAACGTGCAATCGCCGACTTCAGCAGCGCTGCAGAGACCAACAGCGATCCCTATTTTTTCGTCGGACGCGGTATCGTTTATGCCGCTCTCGGCGACTGCGATCGAGCTATAGAAGACTACAACAAAGCCATCGCCCTCGAGCCCCTTTATCCGAAGGTCTACAATAATCGCGCCGTCTGCTTCAGAGCGAAAGGCGATATTTCCAATGCGATCGCCGATTACACGCGCGAAATTGAGATCAACCCAAATGAGGCTGTTGCTTATTTCAATCGAGGGCTGGCGTTTAAGCTTCAGGGAAATTTTGCGGACGCAATCAACGACTTCACGAAGGCTGTGTCGCTCAACCCGAAATACGCGATGGCCTACTTCGTGCGCGCGGACACGTTGGTGGATGAGGGAGATTTACGGGCAGCCGACGCCGATTTCAAAATAGCGTCGACACTTGATCCAAAATTGGATCGCAAGAACGCCCACAAAGCCACGCCACCTATGAACTGACCTCGGAAGCAAGTGAGGAAAGCTCCGTGTGAGCTTCCCCCATAAAATAATTAACTTGTCGGATCAGAAGTTGATCTTTGCGCCGAAGATGCCAGCTTGGAATGCATCAAGGGATGTTTTTCCGCTATGGATGCCGTTGCTTACGGTCCCGGCGCTGCCGATGACATCCCCATCTGCGTGCTCGTAGACTGCATAGAGGCTCAGCTCCGCAGCGTCGATGTACTGAATGATGCCCCCCTGCCAGAAATTCACGCTCGATGAAACGGTTCTCCCCGGATTGGAGCCGGCGTCATCGTGGCGATACTCAGCGAAGATGTTCGTTTTCCCGAGCGAAAACCATTTTTGCTCTATTCCTGGCTGAATGAACCAGACTGTGCTGTCAGGCTCTACCAGCAGTGCGTTGGTTCCTGGATTTCCGGTCTCTATGTGCTGCTTTCCCCAGCCGCCAAATACGAACAGGCCAGTCGGCTTGTGCATGATCGTGGCGGCGGCACCGCCCCAATCGCATTCAAAGCCCTGATGAGAGGCCTGGTTGGGCGGGGGGAGCGACGATGCAGTCGTCGTGCTCGACGATATGCAAGGCGTACCTCCCGCGACATACGTGCTTGGCGTCCCAGTAAACTGAGTGCCCGGGTCATTACTCTGGCCATAACCGGCGCGGGCGAGAACACTGAAATCGCCGATATCGTTTTTGTAGGTAAGCGCCACATCCCAAATATCGTCTTCGCCCCAAGCCGCCGCGCCGGAAAATCCGGCAAAGGTCGGCGAGTCGTAGCGAACAACATTGCGACGGGCGCTATCGCCGGGAGTCGAATTATTGAAGCCGCGCAGAATGTCGGTCCATCTGTTCGTGCCCAACGGCTGTCCATTGGCCCGTAGCTGGAACTGCGAGAGATAGATCGCGGCGCCTTCGGCATCGTCTACGTTACGTGTCAGAGTGAAATCGGCGTCGTCGAGTAGGTGGTACGTTGCCGTGCCGTTTTGGCCGACAGCAACCTGACCCCAATCCTTGTTCTTGATGAACCAGTAGCTTTTGCGGACTAAAAGCTGATTGTCCTGGTTGTTCGGATTGCTGCTCGAAGAACTCGGCGAGTTTTGATTCCACTGATTTGACGGGTGGCCCTGCGTTCCAATCTCGAGAGTATAACCGGCTGACCAGTCGGCCGAGATCTTCGCCTCGCCGACAAACCGGAAACGCGATTGCTCGACAGAGTTCGTGCCGACATATGCATTACGCTCCGTGCCGTCATCCCACACGATGACGTTCTCGTTGACCCATCCGGAAATTGTCAGACTGACCTTGCGGTTGCCCTTGCGCGCGGTGGTCGCTTCCAGTTCCGCGACGCGCTCCTCAAGGTCGGCGCAGCAATCGCCCCCTAGGTCGGCTGCCGCTGCTGGTGAAATCAGGGCGATAGCGATTACACTGCCGCACAGGCTACTTCCAAGCGCACGCGATATGCTCATGATTACCACCCCCCGGAGAGTCCACTCTTTGTACTGATAATATGTATAGTACGTTTTCAGCAATCATGAACGGATCGCAATTGCAGGATGGCGATCCAGTGTGACGCAAATGCAATTCCGCACAAAAACCAGACTCGTTCGCGCAAGAGAATCCGAAACTCTCTCGACATTTTTTGATGGTGGCTTCACCCCCCCTCTTGAGGTTCAACTCGAGTTTTTCCCGATCAATAATTCGTAAGCTGCTGCCTTCGCGCGTTGCAATGGCGCCAGTGCTCCCAAATATTAAAGACTATGCAGAGTGGCGGCGTGCCGATGGACGGGGCACGCAGCGGGCGCCACCATCGAGACTGCTGACGGGCAGTGTGCGGAGGGCCTGTTCGTCGCAACTTAAGTGTAAGGTCCATAACGATGACATCTACACGCGTATTGATCGTTGCCGCCGGTGCGGTGGCGGCAAGTTTTGCCGTCGCTTGCAATTCTTTTGCGGCCGAGCCGGGTACGCCGGCATCAGTTCTAGCAATGAACCAAAAGCCAAAAGGAGATTCCGTATCGATCACCTATGTCTTCGTCCCGAAGGACGGAACTTTGGCGATCTACTCATCTGATCCGGCAGGGCGCAGCGGGGCCAAGCCTCTCGGCGAGGCTGCGCTTCCTCATGGAGATCATCGGAATGTCACCATCAAGCTCAACAGTCAGCCCAAAATCGGCGAACGTTTGTGGGCTGTGATCGAAACGAAGGGCGGCAAACCCTTCACGAATGTCGACGGACTGGCAGAGCAGAGCTTCAAGGTTATGTAGCACCCAGAAGCGACCCCGGCGCGGTCGCCCCGTCGCGCCGGGCTTTGGCAAACAGAATTCGGCCGGCTTAGCCGGAAAGCTTGAGTCTGGCTCTGTCACAAATAATTATTTTACAGTATTTGCTTGGCCTTTGCCGAGCCGGGAGGGACAAGTTCTAGTAAGTATTGAATTATTGTCCCGCGTGCCCTATTTCGGGCCCCCGGCGCACCTTAAACGCGCTTGCTGGGGCCGGCGTCACCGGCATTTCTTATCTGGGAGCGTTCGTTGGACAACGTACTTATCATCGGGGCAGGTGCTGCGGGCTCGGTCGTCGCAAAAAAATGCGCGATGAACCGCGACGTCTTCAAAAAGATCCATCTTGCCTCGCGCCGCCTCGAAAGCTGCAAGAAGGTCCAGGCCGAATGCAAATCGCCCATCGAGATTTCGCAGCTCGATGCCGACAATGTCGCGGACACGGTTGCGCTTTTGAACAAGGTCAAGCCCGACCTCGTGATCAACATGGCGCTTCCCTATCAGGATCTCGCGATCATGGACGCGTGCCTCGAGGCCGGCGTCAACTACATGGACACTGCGAACTACGAGCCGCGCGATGAGGCGAAGTTCACCTACAAATATCAGTGGCCGTATAACGATAAGTTCAAGGCCAAAGGTCTGATGGCCGTTCTCGGCTGCGGTTTTGATCCGGGCGTCACGAACGTTTTCTGCGCTTACGCGCAAGAGAACCTCTATGACGAGATCCACACGATCGACATCATCGATTGCAACGCCGGCAGCCATGGCAAGGCTTTCGCCACGAACTTCAATCCGGAAATCAATCTCCGTGAAGTGACGCAGCGCGGCAAATACTGGAAAGACGGCGAATGGATCGAGATTGATCCTTTGTCGATTTCGACGATGGTCGACTATCCGGAAGTGGGTCCGGTCAAATCCTATCTCATCTATCATGAGGAGGAAGAGAGCCTCGTCGAGCATATCAAGGGCCTGAAGCAGATCCGCTTCTGGATGACGTTCTCCGACAATTACATCAAGCATCTCGAAGTGCTGCAGAACGTCGGTATGACTCGCATCGATCCCGTTATGCACAAGGGCACGCCCATCGTTCCGATGGAGTTCCTGAAGTCTGTCCTTCCGGAACCCTCTTCGCTTGCCGAGAACTACACCGGCAAAACGTCGATCGGCGTCGTCCTTAAAGGCGAGAAGAAGGGCAAGAAGAAGCGCTACATCATCTGGAACGTGTGCGACCACGCCGAGACCAATAAAGAGGTTGGCGCGCAGGCGGTTTCGTATACGACCGGCGTTCCCGCGGTCGTCGGCGCGATCATGATGTTCAAAGGCATCTGGAAGGGCAAAGGCGTTTTCAACGTCGAACAACTGCCGCCGGAGCCATTCCTCGAAGAACTCGCCGAGCAGGGCCTGCCCTGGCAGGTGAAGGAAATCCAGAAGTCCGATCAGAAGAAGCTTTTCTCGGTCGAGACCTGATGAGCGAGGCCGATATCCTTTCGATCCGCAACGAGCTGACGGGCCTCGTCGTCTCCGTCGTTTCGGTGAGCTTCGGAATGATTTCGGCCTACATCGCCGGGCTCTGGCTCTTCCTACGGGAAGCGCCAATCTCGCTGCGCTTGCTGGCCTTTGCCTTGCTGTCGTGCGGCTTGGCCTTCATGGGTGCGCTGACCCTGGGCCTCAACGCCCTCTTGGTCGGGACGGAAAAAGCCTGGTCGAAGCTTGCGAACCCTGCGACCGAGATTTCCGGCTTTGGAAACGTGCGTCCCGACTGGCTTCACGGATTCACCCTGTATGAGGCATCGGCGCTCCTTGGAAGTTTGGCATTCGGGGCCATCTATCTTTCGCTCGCCTATCTGACTTTCGTCTACAGATGGCCGGGCTCGACAGCGGGACCTGTGCGCGTCTCGCCTTGAACGCTTTCGCAAACTCCACGGGTGACACGATTTGTCAGAGCATTCGAAATTGAAGTTGCCCACTTTCGATTGGGCACAGTCGGTCGCGACGCCAGCTTACGTTCTCGATGTTGCTGCGCTTAAGCGCAATCTTGCGCGCGCCGCTGAGATCAAGCGCGAAACGGGGGCCAAAATCCTTCTCGCCACGAAGGCATTTGCGCTTCCAGCCGCTTTTCCGTTGATGCGCGACGTTCTCGACGGCACGACCGCGAGCGGCGAATACGAGGCGCGGCTTGGCCACGACGAGTTCGGCAAGGAGGTGCACGTCTATTCGCCCGCCTATGCGACTGGTGAGGTCGAGCGGCTGACGAAGCTCGCGCAGCATATCTATTTCAACTCGCCCGAGCAGATTGCGAAGAACCTTCCGGTCATCAGGCAGCATCCGGAAGTCAAGATCGGCATTCGGATCAATCCAGGCTATTCCAACGCCACGCTCGGCGGTTCGCTTTACGATCCATGCGCGCCCTACTCGCGCTTCGGCGCGACGCCCGAAACGCTCGATCGCGTGCTGTGGGATGAAGTCGATATTCTTCACACGCACGCTCTCTGCGAGTCGGGCGACGAAGGATCTGTCGGTCTTATCGAGCACGTCGGCCGCGCGTTCGGCGACTATGTTCGCCGCGTCAAAACCGTCAACTTTGGCGGCGGTCATTTCATCAACAAGCCGGGCTACGATATCGGCAAGCTGATCGCCGCCATTAAAGCGTTCAGAAGTACGTTCAACGTCGATGTCGTTTTGGAGCCGGGCGCCGGCCTTGTCGTCAACACGGGCTATCTCGTCGGCAGCGTTCTCGACATCCATCACAACGGCAAGGACATCGCCATTCTCGATGCATCCGCATCGACGCATATGCCGGATGTTCTAGAGGTCCCCTACACGCCAGAAGTCGTAGGCGCGGCGCCACCCGGCGAGAAGCCCCACTCCTACATTCTCGGGGGCAAAACCTGCATGACCGGCGACATCATCGGTGAATACTCTTTCGACAGGCCTCTGAAGGCCGGAGATCGCGTCATTTTTACCGATATGATGCAATATTCATTCGTCAAGAACAACACGTTCAATGGCGTCCCGCTCCCTGATCTTGCCATCCTCGAAGAGGACGGCACGACGCGGACACTTCGGTCATTTGGCTACGATGATTTCCGCCATCGCCTCGGCTAGAAGCAAAAAGCGGCTTGCCCTAGGCGCGTAACGCGCTGATCAATGGCGGACGCGGATAACTATTACGGCGGGTATTATGAAGTCAGAGAACCCCAAGCCAGTTCTGCTTGCCGACTATCGCGCGCCGGAATTTCTGATTGATACCGTGCACCTCGACATCGCGCTCGCGCCGTCAAAGACGCGCGTCGCCTCGAAGCTGACCGTTCGCCGGAACCCGAATTCGGCAGCGAGCGGCAAGGCTCCGCTGACGCTCGATGGAGAATTTCTCAAACTCGAAAGTATCGCCCTCGACGGGAAAGTGCTTAAGCCGTCGTCCTATCGTGTCGATGACACGAGCTTGACGATTTTGGCGCCGCCAAAAGAGCCTTTCACGCTCGAGATCGAGACTGTGGTTAATCCCAAGGCCAACACGGCGCTGCAAGGGATTTATCTTTCGCGTGGGGTCTACTGCTCGCAATGCGAGGCGCAGGGCTTTCGGCGCATCACGTATTTTCTCGACCGGCCCGACGTGCTCGCCAAATACACGGTGCGTCTGGAAGCGGATATTGAGACGGCGCCGGTTCTTTTAGCGAACGGCAATCCTGTCGAGCGCGGGACGCTTGCAGATGGCGAACGACACTACGCGGTCTGGCACGATCCACATCCCAAGCCCTCCTATCTCTTCGCAATCGTCGGCGGCGATCTTTCGCCTGTTGCATCCACCTTCACGACGGAGTCGGGGCGCGAGGTCGATCTTCGCATTTATGTCGAGCGCGGCAAGGAACCTCGCGCGCATTGGGCGATGGAATCCTTGAAGCGCGCCATGCGTTGGGATGAAGAGCGGTTCGGACGCGAATACGATCTCGATGTCTTCAACATCGTCGCCGTCTCGGACTTCAACATGGGGGCCATGGAGAACAAGGGCCTCAACATCTTCAACGATCGCCTGATCCTTGCCTCGCCGGAAACTGCGACCGACGCGAATTATGAATCGATCGAAAGCGTCGTCGCGCACGAATACTTCCACAACTGGACCGGCAACCGCATCACGTGCCGCGACTGGTTCCAGCTTTGTCTGAAAGAGGGTCTGACCGTTTACCGGGACCAGGAGTTCTCCGCCGATCTGCGCAGCGCTACCGTGCAGCGCATCTCCGACGTGCGTCAGCTCAAAGCGCTGCAGTTCCCGGAAGACCAGGGACCGCTCGCTCATCCGGTGCGGCCCGAAAGCTACGTCGAGATCAACAACTTCTATACACCGACGGTCTACGAGAAGGGTGCCGAAGTCGTTCGAATGATCCGAACGATCTTGGGACCAGACGAATTTCGCGAGGGCATGGATCTCTATTTCGAGCGTCACGACGGACAGGCCGTGACCATCGAGGATTTCATCGCCTGCTTCGCGGATGTCAGCGGAAAAGACTTCTCTCAGTTCCACCGCTGGTATTCGCAAGCCGGTACGCCGGAGCTCGTCTGCGATCTTTCATACGACCGCCGCAAGAAGTCCGCCGAGCTGACCGTTCATCAAGTGCTGAAACCATCGCCCGGCAAAGTGAAGAAGCAGCCGTATTTCATTCCGATCAGCATGGCGCTGCTCGGCGAGAACGGCAAAGAGATGGACCTTGAAGTCGAAGGCGGCATCAAGATCCGCGACGGCGTCATGGCCGTTTCCGAGCGGACCACGAACTTCAAGTTCAAGGGCGTCACCTCGCGGCCGGTCCCATCGCTGCTCCGCGGGTTCTCGGCGCCTGTCACCGTCACCATGTCGCTATCGGATCAGGATCTCGCATTCCTGATGCATCACGATAGCGACCTGTTCAATCGCTGGCAGGCCAGCAATGCCTACACGACCCGCAGCATTATCGGCTTGCTCGATTCCAAGCGGCCGAAGGCCGTTGTCGGATCAAAGTCCGCCAAGCTCGCTGACGCTTTGCGCTTTGCCTTGCGCGATAGCGAACTCGACGACGCCTATAAGGCCGAGTTGCTGAAGCTGCCGTCGGTTGCGGACGTCGCGCGCGAGAAGGCGAGCAGCGTCGATCACGCGGCGATTTACAACGTGCACCGGTTGTTTACGCGTGCCATCGGCGACAAGCTCGCGGAGGATCTTGAAACGCTCTACTCGGAGGTTTCACGGGAGAAAAAGTTTTCGCCCAGCTCAAAGAGCGCGGGCCGGCGCGCCTTGCGCAATGCTGCGCTAACACTGCTGACGGCGCGCGAAACCAGCGATGGCTTCAAGAGGGTCGAGGCGCATTATCGCAAAGCCTCGAACATGACGGACGCGTGCCACGCACTGTTCCTGGTCGCGGGTCTCGACGCGCCCGGCCGCGAAGACATCCTTCAGGATTTCTTCCAGCGCTGGAAAGATGATCACCTCGTCATCGACATGTGGTTTGCAGCACAGGCGCAATCGCCGCGGCCGACCGTGCTGGACGAGGTCAAGGCGCTCTGCCGGCATCCCCTTTTCAAGATCACGACGCCGAACAAGGTGCGGGCGCTCATCGGCACTTTCGCGTTGGGCAATCCCTTGCAGTTCAATCGCGGCGACGGTGCGGGGTATGACTTCCTTGCCGATAAGGTGCTTGAGATCGATCAGTTCAATCCGCAAGTCGCAGCGCGGATGCTCGGTGCATTCCGCAGCTTCAGGGCGCTCGAACCCGGCCGCAAAGGCTTGGCCAAAGCTGCGTTGAAGCGCGTCGCCGCCGCTTCGATTTCCCGCGATTGCAACGAGATTGTTTCGCGGATGTTGGAGGACTAGCTGAGCATATCTGCCACACTCGGCAGCCGTTATGCTCACGCCGTAGTCGTCGCGACAAAATTGATTCCTTCGCGATTTTTTCTCCCTCGACAGGTGAGTCGCAAATCGGCGATTGTCGAATCACGCCCGAGGACATGAACGTCCAACGCTTTTCACGGCCGGGCACTTAGACAAAATTCAGCAAGGGAATTCGAGATGGCTCGGACTTGGTCCGTTCCTCAACGGGAAAGCTTTGCCGGCTTCGACGGCTCGCGGCAACAGTCTGCCGGCGAGGTCGCGAACGGGTTCAGCTTCTCGCGGCGCGGACTGATTTTGCTGTTCGCCGGTCTCCTCACCGCAGCTGGGGCGCTTGTTCCGCAACTCGACGCCGACCAGCTTTCGACTTTGCTGTTCGTCACTGGGGCTGGCCTTGCCGCCATGGTGGTCGTGCTTCCAGCACAGGGTTCCAGACATCCAAAGAAGCAGCCTGCGCGCGATCCACAAACCTCTTCCCCGCCACCTGCCTTCGACGGGCGCGCACAAACCCGCTTTCCGGAACTCTTCGGCGCGGGCGTCACGGAGGCTGCTCTTGATCGGGCCGCTTGGGCGAAGCTTACCGCGCACATGAGCCACGAACTCAGGACGCCGCTCAATGCGGTGCTGGGCTTCTCAGAAATCATGACGAAAGAGGTCTTCGGTCCGCTTGGGTCGAACTACGGTCCCTACGCCCGGGATATTCATGCGAGCGGCCGTATCCTGCTCAAAAGCGCTGAGGATGCGCTCGCCATCACGGCTCTGCTTACCGCTCCCGAATCCCAGGGCCGTCAGACGAGCCGCCTCGCGTCTGTCCTTGATGAAGCTTGCGCCTTCGCCGCGCCGGATCTCGCCGCACGTTCGATTTCAGTCGTCAGGGATAGCGATGCCGGCTGCGATATTCTCGGCGATCACCAGGCCATGCGCCAGTTGCTGATCAACCTCCTCGGCGAGGCGGTCCGTAACGGGGCGCGCGATACAGCGCTTCGGATCGAAACAAGATCTCGCCCTGGCGCGGTCGACGTTTCGCTGACCATTCGTGCCGACGAGAACGGCACTGCGCGCGAAGAGGGCTTCAATATGATCCTGGCGCGCACGCTCTCGGAACTGTCGGGCGCCGAACTCACCACATCTGTCGCCGATGGCGAGTGCAAATGGACGGTGCGCCTGCTGCCCGCTGCACAGCACGATCTCTTCCTGGCCGCCTGAGGCTTCAGTTCAATCTCGCGCCGTGCTCAATTCTACTTGGCTCCGTCTTCCTTCGCAGACTCGCCTTGCGATCTCAGCACGTTCGGGCGGCGCGTCTCACGCCATGACTGCAGAATTTTCCGTTCTTCGGGGCTGAGGCTTGCGGCCGTCTCAACCAAGGCACTGTTCAGGCCCGATTTATAGACGGTCTCCGTCTCTCGCAGTTTTGCCAGCGCCTCCGCAAACTTCACTTTGTCGAACGGCTCCTGGGTCAACAGTGCATTGGCGTCGTTCCAGGATTTTCTGACGCTGGCACGCAAATCCTTCATCGCCGCCCGAGCGCCAGTGATCTCGTTCCTGACTGCATCTTGCCGGTTTTCAGGAAGCTGCCTTACGAAGCCCAAAAGACCAGGCTCGTTGGCCGCGAGGCTTTTTTCGTGATGATGCCAGGCTGCAGCGGCAAACAATCCGACGAACAACAGGTTCAGCGCGAGCGACGCGATGAACGCGGGATAGAGATATCCAGAGCGGGCAGGCGCAAGTTTATTCACTTCGACCGTCACAGTAGATCCTCATCCAGCAAAACGTCTGCGTCGTCTGTCTGCGCCAACCGGGTGCTGCTGGCGTTTCCATTACCGCCGAGGAGCACCTCGGCACTCGAGTTGAAAACATTCAGTTGACCAGCGAACACGCCAAGCACCAACGAGGCTGCGAGAGCGGTTGCGGCAAAGCCATGATTGCGCCGCTGCCAGCTCCATGCGGATGGGCGCTTCTCGGATTCTCCGGCGTAGCCCGAGCCGCTCGCCACCACGCGAGGCTGACGTTCCGCCGTCGCCATGATCCGCTGGCTCAAGCCGTCGAGGCGGCTCTGGTCGTATTGCGGCGCTTTATCGAGCAGACGATCGAAAGCCTCAGCGTCCTTCAGCATGCTTTGCGCTTCGCTGCTTGTGGCAAGCAATCCTGACAAAGCGAGGCGCAAGGGCGCGGGCCATCGCGTACGGTCTGCACCATATGCGTCGAGCGCGGCCTCCAGTTTGTCGAGCCCTACGGGGCCTAGACTATTCCGTGACATCGTTCTGCCGTCTCCCGCATTCAGAGTTCGCCATCGTTACGCAGCGACTCCCAATCCGATCTCAGATCCGTCTTCAGCTGCCGCCTCGCCCGGCTCAGGAGCGACTCGACCGCCTCATCGGATACTCCCATAACCTGCCCGATCTCGATCTGGCTCAAGCCCTCGAAATGAAAGAGGGTCAGCGCCAACCGCTGCCGGTCCGGTAGTTTCTGCATCGCCATTTCGACCCGGCGCTGCGTATCCTGGCTCTCGAGGCCCGCCAGCTGTCGCGCCGGCTCGGGGACCTCGGGCAATTCGTCAACGACCTTCACCCGGCTCTGACCGCGAACGCGATCGAGGCATAGGTTCGAAACCACGCGGCGCAGCCAAGGCCTGATGCCAGCCGGTCCGATTTCCAGCGTCCCGCTCGAGCGCCAAAGCCGCAAGAACGCCTCCTGCGCCGCATCTTCGGCCTCCGCGTCATCCCGCAACATGCGGCGTGCCACGGCGACAATGCTGCCGAGATGGCGCGCCATCAGCAGGCGAAACGCTTCGCCGTCGCCGCTGCTGACAGCAGCGACAAGCTGTGCTTCGTCCGTCCGGCTCTCGGCCGCCAGCCGCGGAGCAGCCTGGCCACCATCGCTCCTCGTCGCCGCCACTAATCCTCTCGACATGCCTGAATAGCCTGCCTCGCGCCTCAACGCCGCGGATGTGCGGCCCTGGGGCCTCGGATCCGTGTCGGTCATCGCAAGAACGTCATAACCTGCCACAATCCGTCGCCGGTGCGCAAAGCCCTACGCAATTAAGCGTTCGAAAGCCGCGTGGACCTCGCCGAGCGTACGCTTCAGCTTCGTTTCCAGGTCCTGAAACGAGGCCGTCGTCCCAGAGCGGACCAGCAAAGCCTTAAGTCCTTCAGGGGCTTGGGCGGGGTCAAACCGGCCTTCGAGCGTCAGCCTTAGCACCTGCGTCAAGTCGAGCAGGAGCTGCCCTCCTTCCGACAGAAGACGGTAGTCGGCCCCACTGATGAGGCCCTCGGCCGCCGCGGCTGCGAGCGCGAGAAGAGTGGTCTGGCTAAGAATTCCCGGATGATCAGCGGCGTGCACGAGTTGGATATGCTGCGCAATGAACTCGAGATCGACAAGCCCGCCCCTCACCTGCTTCAGGTCCCAGATATCGGTCGTCGCTTTCTCGGCTTCGATGCGCTGGCGCATGTCGCGGATGTCGGTCGTGATCTTGGCGGGATCGCGCCGCGACGTCAGAACCTTGCGGATCTCGATTTCGACGCGTGCGCCCAACTCGCGGGAGCCCGCGATGACGCGTGCCCGCGTCAGGGCCATGTGCTCCCATGTCCAAGCTTCATTCGTCTGATAATTCGTAAAGCTCGATAGGCGGGTCGCGACGGGCCCTTGCTGCCCGGATGGACGAAGGCGCATGTCGACGTCATAAAGCGCGCCCTCGGCTGTCCGCGCCGAAATGGCGGTGATCAGGCGCTGCGTCAGGCGGGTGTAGTAGTGGGATGGGGACAGAGGTTTCTTACCGTCCGACTGCTCCGCATCGGTGTCGAAATCATAGATCAGGATCAGATCGACGTCGGAGGCAGCAGTCATTTCGCGGCCGCCGAGCTTACCCATAGCGACAACGACAGCGGCGCCACCCGGCACGCAACCGTGGTCTTCCTCCATCTCGCGCGTGACCTCGGCGAAGAGCGCCGCGATGAGCCGTTCCGCCAACGTCGCGTATGCGGCGCCTGCCTCGGTCGCCGATATGCTGCCTGACAAGATTCTGACGCCGACAAGAAAGGCCTGTTCGCTGCCGATCCGTCTCGCCGTATCCAGAATTTCCTGCATCGGGTCGCCGACGGCCGTGGCGCGCGCCGCACGAAATGCCTTCATCACCAGTTCGTCGATGGCCGCGCCGATAAGATCGCCGCCGTGAACTTGCGGATCGAGCACGGCGTCCAGCAGTCGACGGCGGCGCGAAAGAATGCGCGCCAAGCGCGGAGCGGACCCCATGATGTCGGCAATCAGCCGAATGAGCCTCGGTTGCGCCTTGAGCAGCGAGAAAAGCTGAACACCCGATGGCAGCTCCGCGATGAAACGATCAAAGCTTGCGATCGCGGCGTCCGGATCGACGGTATCGGCGAGCGCTTCAATCAGAAGCGGCTGCACTTCAGTCAGACGTTCGCGGGCGCGCGGTGACCGGACCGATGGCGAGCGGCCGTGATGCCATCCCCGCACGATCGCCAGCACTTGCGCCGGTTGCGAATAGCCGAGGCGTTTCAATTCCTCGAGCGTCCGGGGATCGTCTTCCGCACCGGCAAAAACCAGGTTCCCGCCTACCGGCGTGAGCTGCGGCGCCTCCTCGAAGAGGCCATCGTAGTGCTTTTCGACCGTCTCGAGGGTCGCCAGAAGATCGCGGGAAAGCTCCAGTGTGCCGTCGTAGCCGGAGAAGCGCGCGAAGACTTCGAGTGCTTGCGGGTTTGACGGGACCTCATGCGTCTGCTCGTCGGCGATCATTTGCAGGCGGTGTTCAAGGCGTCGCAAGAAACGATACGCATGGTCGAGGTCGGCGCGCACGTCTGCCTTCACCCAGCCGCGCCGTTCGAGCGCCGCCAACGCATCGAGGGTCGCGCGGACGCGGAGGTCAGGCTGACGGCCTCCTGCGATTAACTGCTGCGTCTGAGCGAAGAATTCGATCTCGCGAATGCCGCCGCGGCCGAGCTTGAGATTCTGACCGGCGACGGCTATCCCGCCGATGTCCTTGTGGGCATGGATTTGCCGCTTCATCGCGTGGATGTCGGCGATCGCCGCAAAGTCGAGATACTTGCGCCAGATGAAAGGTGCGAGTTCGGCGAGGAAGGTCTCGCCGGCTTCGATGTCTCCCGCTACGGGACGCGCCTTGATCATGGCGGAGCGTTCCCAATTCTGCCCGACGGTTTCGTAGTAGCCATGTGCGGCAGCCGTGGAGAGGGCGATCGCCGTCGCGCCCGCGTCCGGCCGCAGGCGGAGGTCGGTGCGGAAGACATAGCCGTCGGAGGTTCGTTCATCGAAAAGCAGCACGAGGTCGCGTGTAAGGCGCACGAAGAACGACTGCAGGTCTCCGTCGCCGGTCAGACGGGATTTGTCGCGATCGAAGAAGACGGTCAGATCGACGTCGCTCGAATAATTGAGTTCGAACGCGCCGTGCTTGCCCATCGCGAGCACGAAATATCCGGACTCCCGCTCCGGCTCTTCGCGATCGAGCGGCTGCCACTGCCCGCGTTCCGAGGCAAGGCGAAACAGGAAGCGGACGGCCGTTGCGGCGGCAGTGTCCGCGCATTCGGATAGCGTCCGCGTCACCGTCATGACCGGCCAGACGCCGGCGAGATCGGCGAGCCCGGTCAGAAGCGCGATTTCCGACTTGTAGATGCGCAGCGCGCGTTTGGCCGTTACGAGGTCGGGCGCCTCGCGCATTGCGGCGGTGAGATCTTGGGTGGCCTTTGCGAAGCGTTTTTCGGGCGCATCTCCAAGGATGTGGGCCAACCGCGCGAGATCCCGGTTCGCGAGTGCGGCGAGATAGGGCGAGCCGTCAAACACGCCTCTGAGGAGGCTTTCGACTTTCGGATCGTTCAGGAGGCCAACGAGCGGTGGACAGGAGCTTTCAGATTCTGCCTTTAATGCGTTGAAACGTTCGGCGCCGATGCCTTCTTGTGATGATTGCGGCCACTCGGCGATCTGCGCGGCGAGACTTGATGAGACGGTCTGATCCATAACCTCATTGTGCCGCAAGACCGGGCTCGGCGTCACCACCGCGTTGAGGGGCTGCGATCAAGCATTTGTTCGACAGCAGGAGCACGACCCGCAATCCCGGCTGATTGTCTTCGAGGCGCACTTCGCCGTGATGGAGGCGGGCGACTGCCGCGACGAGGCTAAGCCCAAGACCGGTGCCGGGTTTGGTGCGGCTTGCCTCGAGCCGCACGAAGCGCTTCAGCACTTTTTCCCGATCGGCCGCGTCGATGCCAGGGCCGTGATCACCGACGGAGATGGCGGGGCGTCCCTCGACTAGGCCGGCGCGAACGGTGATGGCGCTGCCGGGCTCTCCGCCGTTTGAGTATTTGATCGCGTTGTCGATGAGATTGGCGATTGCCTGTCCGATCAATTGACGGTTGCCCGAGACGAACAAGCCCTGCTCCGTCTCGATCGACAATACGAAGCCCGCCTCTTCTGCAGCGGGTGCGTAAAGCTCGCTGACGTCGGCGACGAACCGGCCGAGATCAAACGTCTCCGTACTTTCTTCGAGGGGCCCTGCTTCGAGACGGGCGATGAGGAGAAGTGCGTTGAAGGTTTTGATCAGCTCGTCGGCCTTCTCGATCGTTCGCTCGAGGCCTTCGCGATAGGCTTCGCCGCCACGAGGATCGCGGAGTGCAGCCTCGGCCGAATTTCGCAAGCGATTGAGCGGCGTCTTGAGATCGTGGGCGATGTTGTCGGAGACTTCGCGCAGACCGCTCATCAGGCTTTCGATACGATCCAGCATCTCGTTGAGGCTGCCTGCGAGGCTGTCGAGTTCACCGCCTTTGCCCGATGTCGGAATGCGGCGCGAGAGATCGCCTTCCATGATCTGCCGGCTGGTCGCCGTGATTTCGTCCATACGAATGACAATCAGGCGGCTAACCGCAAGGCCGCCGAGCAGACCGACGATCGACAGCACGCCAAATCCGAGCAGAAATGTGAGGCGGACGGAATCTGCAAACGCGCGCTGATCCTCGACGTCTCGGCCGATCATGAGACGCAGACCTGGACCGAGATCAACGGGAATGGCGACCGCGAGATGCGTTCTCTCCTCGCCGTCCACCGTTTGCTGATAGGTGAATACGCCGCCGCGCCCCTCGGCTTCGAGTTCAGGCGGAATGCGGTTGAGATTTCCGGCAATCTTCCCACCGTTGGCGTCGGCCAGATAATAAAGCCCAATGCCTTGCGGACGGGAAAGGGCCGTTACCGTTTCTGTCAATTTGCCTTGGCCGCCGACTTTCATTTCGGAGGACAGGATGCGGGCTTCGGCGTTGAGCGTGGTCAACACCTGATCGGTCAGCAGGTTGTTGGTCTGCCAGAACAGAATGCCGACGACGATCGCAGCGGCAAAAAGAAAAAAAGCTACCGCTAGCGCGCTCAGTCCAAAGGCTGTCGTCGATGCCGCTTTCGCGACCCGGTCAAGCAGGGCCGTCACGAATTGTATATCCTGCGCCCCGCACCGTGTGCAGCAATTGCGTATCGAAGTTCTTGTCGATCTTGGCGCGGAGACGCGAAACGTGAACGTCGATGACGTTCGTTTGTGGATCGAAGTGATAGTCCCAGACATGCTCGAGCAGCATCGTGCGCGTGACGACCTGACCGGCATGCTGCATGAGATATTCGAGAAGGCGATATTCGCGCGGCTGCAGAAGAATATGCTCGCCGCCTCGTGTCACGCGGTGCGAGAGACGATCGAGCACGAGATCACCGACGGAGTAGCGGGTCTGCTGCTCTTCCGGCGCCGTCCTGCGGCCGAGCGCTTCGACGCGTGCCAAGAGTTCGGAATAGGCGTATGGCTTCGTCAGGTAATCGTCGCCCCCGGCGCGCAGGCCTTTGACGCGATCATCGACCTCGCCCAGCGCGGAGAGGATGAGCACGGGCGTGCGATTGCCCTCTGCCCGCAGCGATTTGATGAGTGACAGTCCGTCGAGGCGCGGCAACATCCGGTCGACGATCAAAACGTCGTACGCCCCGTCCGTCGCGAGCGCCAGTCCGGCTTCGCCGTCATGCGCAAGGTCGGCCGTGTGGCCGTTCTCTTTCAAAGATTTCTGAAGGAAAAGCGCGGTTTCTTTATCGTCTTCAATCACGAGCACGCGCATGGTGTATGTCCGACCTTCGCCTTTTCTCCGCTCACTGTTTAGCTGGCCGTGCCCCGGACGTCGAGGCAGCCCCGCCGTTTGATCGATGGGGCTGCCCGACTCTTCCATGGCTGGTTAACTCAGCCTTTCTTGGAGGCGAGCTGGACGGCGACGAAGCGCTTCTGATCCGACGACTTGATGTGGAGGAGAACCGCCGTACGCTTCAGGTCCTGGGCCTTCTTGATGCCCGAGAGAACGTCGTCCGGAGTTCCGACCGTCTGGCCGGAGACCTCGAGGATCACGTCGCCCGGCTTCAGGCCCTTCTGAGCGGCGTCCGAAGAGGGGTCAACCTCAGCGATCGCAACGCCTTCGCCTGCGTCCTTGCCGGTACGGGCCGGCATCAACGTCAGACCGAGCTGGCTCAGCTCGACGGATGACGGCTTGGCGTTGTCATCGTCGTTGTTGCCATTGCTGTCTTCGTCGTTGTTATCGCCGCTCATGGCAGCTTCGGCGTTCTTCGGGAACAGCCCGAGCTTTACCTTGACCGTTTCCTCGGCGTTGTTGCGCCATACCTTGACGTCGACCGGGGTGTCGGGAGCAAGCTCGGCGATCTTCCGCGCAAGGTCGCGGCTGTCGGCAATCTTTTCACCGTTCACCTGGATGATCGCGTCTTGGGCCTTGATGCCGGATTTCGCGGCTGGACCGTTCGGCGTCACTTCGCTGACGAGGGCGCCGTGCGCTTGGAGAAGTCCGATGCTCGCGGCGGTGTCTTCATCGACGTTCTGGATCTTAACGCCGAGCCATCCGCGATTGACGGTACCGCCAGCCTTCAACTGCTGAACAACTTCCTTCACGGTTTTCGCGGGCACTGCGAAAGCGATGCCGACGTTGCCGCCTGACGGAGAGAAGATCGCGGTGTTAACGCCGATGACTTCGCCGTTGATGTTGACGGTCGGTCCGCCCGAGTTGCCGCGGTTCACGGCAGCGTCGATCTGCAGATAATCGTAGGGGCCCGAGCCGATGTCGCGTGCCAGCGCTGAAACGATGCCGGCGGTGACGGTGCCGCCGAGGCCGAACGGATTGCCGACTGCCAACGCCCAGTCACCAACGCGCGATTCCTTTTCCGCCAGCTTCAGCGTCGGGAACGTCTTGTTGCTCTCGATCTTGATGACGGCGATGTCG
The DNA here is from genome assembly GCF_000384335.2 of Hyphomicrobium sp. 99. Lineage (NCBI taxonomy): Bacteria > Pseudomonadati > Pseudomonadota > Alphaproteobacteria > Hyphomicrobiales > Hyphomicrobiaceae > Hyphomicrobium > Hyphomicrobium sp. 99. The sequence continues at coordinate 2,135,487 of NZ_KQ031382.1, read as the reverse complement.
GTGCGCTGGTCGGTGCCGACCAGCTTGGCATCGTACTTCGTCTCGTCGTTGTCGAAGGTGACCTGGATCTTCGTCGCGCCGTCAATGACGTGATTGTTGGTCACGACGTAGCCATCAGGCGTGATGACGAAGCCTGAACCCTGGCCTTGAACGATCTTCGGTTTTTGCTCCTGCTGGCCGAATTCCTTCGGCAGATTCTTGAAGAAGTCGTGGAGCGGATGATCCGGGGGAAGATCCGGAAGCGTGAAGCCCTTGTCGGCCTTCTTACCGTTCTTGTCGTTCTTGTCGTTCGAGGCAAGCTTGGAGGCGCCACCATCGTTCACGACCGAAACAGACACGACGGCCGGTTTGACCTTGTCCACGATGTCGGCAAACGAAATCGGTGCGTTGCCGAACGGCGTCTGAATGGTCTGGCCGACGGTATCGGCAAGAGCGGGATAGGAGGGCGTGAAGAATCCAATACCCACCGCCGCAACGGCCGCCATCGCGAGCGAGGCCGGGGCGATTTTTGAAGCTAATTTGAAAGGTGATGTTGTCGACGTACGGTGGGGCAATCGCATCCCAGGGTCTCCAAATAAATGCAGGCTTCGCTAGCCTTAATTCGAGGCGTAGCGAACGCGGGATTACGGCAGCATGTCAGGGACGTTAACTGTTGGTAATCTAGCGCTTGGAGACGTGCGCTTTGACTAGTGCCGCTCGTCGGTAAGGATCGCGTCGAGCTTGGCTTTTTCCTGCTCGGTCAGCGGCGCGCTCGGAGACGATGGGTCCTTTTTCGCGGCCCGCAGAACCAGTGCGAGACCACCGAGCAGAACCAGAACGGGCGTCAACCAAAGCAGCAGGGTCGAGAGTTCGAAACGCGGTTTCAGAAGTACGAATTCGCCGTATCGGGCGACGACATAGTCGAGAACCTGCTGGTCTGAATCTTTCGCTTCCAACCGCTCGCGCACGAGCCGGCGAAGATCGCCTGCGAGCGGGGCGTCGCTATCGTCGATCGACTGGTTCTGACAGACGAGGCAGCGCAGCTCGGCCGAAATCGTTCGTGCCCGCTGTTCGAGCGCGGGATCGGCCAGCATCTCGCCCGGCTGAACGGCGAGCGCGGCCGGAGCGGCAGCGAAGACCGTCCATACTGTCAAAAAGGCGATTGCCGGAAAGCGTCGCAAGATGCTCACTCCGCGGGTACAGCGATGGGGTGGCGCGATTTTGCCGGTGCGCCGACGCGTAAGCGCCGGTCGGATAGCGAGACCCCGCCACCGATGAACATGATCAATGCGCCGAGCCAGATGAAGCGCACGAGTGGATTGAAATATGCTCTCACGGCATAACCGCCGTTCGGTTGCGGATCGCCGATGACGAGATAGAGATCGCCACGCCATGCAGCGTGAATACCGGACTCGGTGGTCGTTTGCGGCGGGGCATCGTAGAGGCGCTTCGAAGGCGTGAGACGCGCAATCGGCGCGCCATCGCGTTTCACATCGAAGTCAGCGATGTCCTCGACGTAGTTCGGTCCGCGGGCGCGTTCGATGCCGGTGAAGGTTATGTCGTAGCCATTGACCGCAAGTTTCTCGCCCGGCTTCATCGCCAAGATATGTTCTTCGCGATAGGCGCTCGTTGCGACGATGCCGACAACGAGCATGCCGATGCCGAAGTGGGCCAACAGCGTGCCGTACGCTGACCGCGGCAAGTTCACCGCGCGGCGAACGATTTCATCAAAGCCAGCCGAGCCGACTCTCACCCTGTTCGCCCATTCGATCACGGCGCCTGCCATGACGTAGACGCCGAGCGCGATGCCGAACGGGGCCAGCCACGGTCCGCGATACTCGGCGGCGAATACGGCGACGAGTGCCACCAGCGCAGCGCCGAATGCAAAGGCCAAGCGTTGCATCGCGCCAGCGAAGTCACCGCGTTTCCATGCCAGCATCGGTCCGATCGGGAGCGCGATGAGCAGCGGTATCATCAGGGGCCCGAACGTCATGTTGAAGAACGGCGGTCCGACGGAGATTTTCTCGCCCGTCATTCCTTCGAGCGCCATCGGATAGAGCGTGCCGACGAGCACCGTCGCTGCGGCTGTCACCAGCAGGAGATTGTTGAGGACGAGGCTCCCTTCGCGGCTGATTGGCTGGAAAAGGCCACCTGCCTGCATGTCTTTGGCACGCAATGCGAAGAGTGCCAGTCCGCCGCCGGTGAAGAGAACCAGAATGGCCAGGATGAAGACGCCGCGCGCCGGATCGACGGCGAAGGAATGGACCGACGTCAGCACGCCCGAGCGGACGATGAACGTGCCCATCAGCGACAGCGAGAACGTCAGGATCGCGAGCAGCACGGTCCAGATCTTCAGCGCTTCGCGCTTTTCCATGACGAGTGCTGAATGCAGAAGCGCGGTTCCGGCGAGCCACGGCATGAAGGATGCGTTCTCAACGGGATCCCAGAACCACCATCCGCCCCAACCGAGCTCGTAGTAGGCCCACCACGATCCCATCGCGATGCCGATCGTCAGGAACATCCAGGCTGCGAGCGTCCACGGCCTGACCCAGCGCGCCCAGGCCGCATCGATGCGGCCCTCGATCAACGCGGCGATGGCGAACGAGAAGGCAATCGAGAAGCCGACATAGCCCGTGTAGAGAAAGGGCGGATGGAATGCGAGAGCGGGGTCTTGCAGGATCGGGTTCAAGCCGCGTCCATCGGGCGGTGCCGGATCGAGGCGCGCGAAGGGATTGGACGTCAGCAGCGAGAAGAGCAGGAACGCCACGGCGATCGATGCCTGCACGGAGAGAACGCGCGCTTTCAGCGTCACCGGCAGATTGCTGCCGAAGACGGCGACGGCTGCACCGAAGAGCGCCAGGATCAGCACCCAGAGCAGCATCGAGCCTTCGTGATTACCCCAGACGCCCGCCATCTTATAGATCATCGGCTTCGTCGAATGGGAGTTCTCGGCGACGTTCAGAACAGAGAAGTCGGACGTCACGTAGGCGTGCATCAGCGCGAAGAAGGCGATGGCGATCAGGAAGAGTTGCGATACTGCCGCCGGTTCGGCGACGCGCATCATCCGCTCGTCCTTGATGGCGGCGCCGATCGCAGGAACGATGACCTGCACGACGGCGACCAGCAGAGCGAGGATCAGCGCGAAATGTCCGAATTCTACGATCACGGCATATCCTTCTAAGGCATCTCTGCCTTCAACTGACCGGGATGGGCACTCGTGCCGAGCTTGACGCCTTTCGCTTCGAGCGCCTTCGCGACGTCGCGAGGCATATAATTTTCGTCATGCTTTGCCAGTACGCTGTCGGCTTTGAAATTGCCGTTGCCGTCGAGCATACCTTCCGCGACCACGCCCTGGCCTTCCTTAAACAGATCAGGCAGCACACCGGTGAACGTAACCGGAATATCTTTCAGCGTATCGGTTACTTTGAACGTAATTGTCGTCCCCTGCCCGCGAACGACGGACCCCTGCTCCACCAAACCACCGAGGCGGATGCGCTGGCCGGGCTGGACTCCCTTTTCGACGATGTCGCTCGGCGTATGGAAGAAGACGATGCTGTCCTTCAACGCGAAAAGCACCAGCACGAGCGCAACGGCAAGCACCGCCACCCCTCCGCCGATCAGCACTCCGCGCTTTTGCTTCCGTGTCATTGGTAACCCTGTGCGTTAGCTTCCGAGGCCGAGCTGGCGCGCGAGGTTCTCGACCTCGGCCAAGCCGACCTGATTGCCTTTGAGATTGGCACGCGCATCGGTCAAAGCTTTGACCGCATCATCGCGGCGTCCGAGAACTTGATAGGCTCGTATCAATTTTATCCAGCCTTCGGCATCGCTTCCATCGGACTTGAGACGGGCCGCGAGGTTATCGACCATACGCGTGATGAATGCCTGCCGTTCCGCCGGGCTCATGTTCATGATCGCGGCGGCTTCAGGATTGGCGGCTGGCGGCGTTGCAGCTGGAGCAGTGGTCGCCTCCTTACCTGCAGGCGTGCGGCCCGCATCCTTGCCGAGGTTCGCGAGACGGTCTTCGAGAGCCTTGCGCCACGGTGCGTGGGCCGGCGCTTCGTCGATAAGCTTGCGATAGTCAGCGGCCGCTTCCGCTAGGCGTCCATCCTGCTCCTTGGCAAGCGCCAGCCAAACGCGGGGCTCCGTCGAGTTCGGCTCGATCGCCAGAATTCGTTCGAGTGCCTTGCGCGCGTCTTCCGGGACAACGCCGTTCTCGAGGTGGATGCGCGCGTTGGCGAAGCCGAGCAGACGGCGCGGCGTTTCGCCGATCAGGCGAATGGCGTTTTGGTACGCAGTCGCGGCGTCGGCATATTGTCCGGTTGCATAGTATACCGGCGCGATCACATCCCATCCTGTGCCGTCTTCCGGATGCTCTCGGAGCCGTTCTTCGACCTTAGCAATCAGGTCGTTGGGCTTGTTCGACACGGTCGCCTCGGCGAGACGCTCGCTCAGGGGCTGCGCGGGCATGCCAGGTGCGCCGTAGACGAGATAGAGCCCCAAGCTCGCAAGCGGCAGGGCAACGGACAGGGCAATCGAAACTGGTTTGATAAATCGATTGCGGCCGGCCGAACCAGATGAAGCTTCGGCTTTCGAATTGCCCTCGGATACCCGCAAAATCCGGCGCCCGATTTCGGCGCGCGCGCTTTCCGCTTCGGCGGCTCCAAGCGTTCCTCGCGCCTCGTCGGCGGCGATCTCTTTGAGTTGGTCTTTGTAGACGGCGATATCGGCGCCGATGGCGTCTGTCGATAGGGGCGACGGACGCATGAGCGGCCACGTAATGGCAAGCGTTACGCCTGCCACCAATCCGGCCACTAGAATCCAAAAAACCATCGCGGCGCGATCCTCAAGCTGCGCTGCAGGGAATAGGATCGCGCGTGTGATGAGGCAAGCCGACAAAGGTCAGGCCAGCCCATCTGTCGCGGACTAGATTAACTTAGTGAAATATCCGAGTTGACGCTGCAGCGCGTCAACCGACGTTCTGCCACGTTCCGTCCGCGCTTCGGCAGGCGGTGCCGTGCATCTGCTGCGGCCGTCCGTCTATGTAAATTGTGTGCGTGTAATCCCGACAATCGGCGACGCCACGTTTATAAGGCTTGCTCGGGACGATTTCCCCGTAGTGGCCGGTATCGGGATCGCGCCACTGCCGCGGGTTCCCGGATTGTCCGCGCTCCAGAGCGTCGTATTCCGCTTCCTGCGCGTAGCGGCGGTCGCGCTCGTCGAGGCTTTTGCCGATCTGGCTGCCGACGATGCCGCCGATCACAGCGCCCGCGACTGTGGCTGCGACTTTGCCGTCGCCCTTGCCTACCTGATTACCGAGCACACCGCCGGCGATGCTGCCGAGAACGAGGCCGGTGCCGGTATTGTCCACTCCGCCCTGGCCATTGCTGCAGCCACAAAGCAAGGCAGCTGCCATGAGAGGCAGCGAAAAGCGCGCAATGCGCATGGTAAACCCCATTTTTGGCTCATCCCCGTGGCGCCGCTGGCCCCCACCGGCGCATAGTCCCACATTATTCGCTAGACGGATATTGCGCCTTCGACAAGGCGGAAATCCACCACAATTCGGGCAAATCCCCATCACTTGTGGTGTTGCTTTGCAACATCGGCCAGGACGGTCAGGCGGCCGGAAGCTCAACTATGGCTTTCAGGCCACCATGTTCCGAGGCGTCGAGCCGGAGCCGTCCGCGATAGGACGCCGCGAGATCGGCGACGATCGAAAGCCCGAGGCCCGATCCCGGTTTGGTCTCATCGAGCCTAAGCCCCCGCTTTCCGATCTTGGCTCGTTGTTCGGGTGAAAGGCCCGGCCCGTCGTCTTCCACGGTGATCTTGAGCTTTCTGCGCGCCGTCGTATCCGGATTGTTGACGACTGCCGTCAGGTAAACACGGGCTTGGCCCCACTTGCAGGCGTTATCGAGGAGGTTGCCCAGCATCTCCTCGAGGTCCTGCTTCTCGCCCTGAAACTTGGCACCGGGCTGAACCGTGTAATCAATCGAGATGCCTTTTTCACGGTGAATGCGTTCGAGCGCCCGGACCAGCGGCTCGGCGATCGTCTCGACGGGCGTGACGCGGCCGATGGTGTTCGTCCTCGCCGCAATGCGCGCGCGGTCGAGATAGTGAGAGATCTGATCGCGCATCAGATGCGCCTGCTCGGTGACCTTCGAGCCGAATGCGCTTTTATCTTCGCGCGCCTCGTTGGTGATGACGGCGAGCGGCGTTTTCAACGCATGCGCGAGATTGCCGACCTGCGTTCGCGCGCGATCGATGATGTCCTGGTTCGACTCGATCAGCGCATTGAGCTCGGTCTGCAGCGGTTCGATCTCAGCCGGCAGCTGGCCTTCGAGCCGCTCGACCTGACCCGACCGGATACTCGCCAGCCCGCGCTCGATCCGGCGCAATGGCAAAAGGCCGAAGCGAACCTGGAAGACGGTCACTGCCAAAAGACCCAGTCCGACGAGGGCGAGCGCGCTCGTGAGGCGGGCGCGGAATTTGGCGACGGTCTCCTCGAACCAATCCATGGGACCGGCGACGATGATCGAATACTTTGTCTTTTCGGGATCGTGACCGGGGGAATCGATAAATTCGAGGATGCGGATCGTCGTGCCGGTCGGTCCGGGGACGTTCATCCATCGGGTGCCGGTATCGTCTGTCGGAAACTTCCGGTCATAGGGAGACGGCAACGTAGCGGTCGCCAGTGACGGCGAAACGAGCGTGCGGCCGGGAGCGCCGTCAATCGGGCGTATCTGCCAATACCAGCCCGACTGTGTAACTTCGAAAAGGGGTTCGTAGAGGTTCGGCGGATTGACGGGCTCGTCGCCCATCGTGCTCATGCTATCGATCGTGATCTGCGTCAGCAGCTTCTTCAACTGAGCGTCGAAGCTCAGCTGCACGTCGTCCCGGTAGAGCGCATAAATAATGTAGCCCGCGAGCGGCAGCGCCAGAAGCGTCCACGCTGCCGAAGTTGCAAAGAGGCGCAGCGCAAGTGAGTTAAGCCTCATCCGGTCCTTGGCTCATGCGGTATCCAAGACCGCGGACCGTCTGGATCACGTCGCCAGGAATCTTCTTCCGCAGTCGGCCGATAAATACTTCGATCGTGTTCGAATCGCGATCAAAATCCTGATCGTAGAGATGTTCGACCAATTCGGTCCGGGAAACCACGCGGCCGTTATGGTGCATCAAGTAGGCCAGCAGGCGGAATTCGTGCGAGGTCAACTTGACCGGCAGGCCTTCGCAGGTAACGCGCGCCGACTTCGTATCGAGACGTACCGGACCGCATTCGATTTCGGATTTCGCGTGGCCTGATGCCCGGCGGACTTGGGCGCGAACGCGCGCCAGCAGCTCTTCCATATGGAAGGGCTTGGCCAGATAGTCGTCGGCGCCTGCGTCCATACCGGCGACCTTGTCGCTCCAGCGGTCGCGCGCGGTCAGAATGATGACCGGCATCTTGCGATCGCTCCGCCGCCACTGCTCGAGGACGGAAATGCCGTCCATTTTCGGCAGCCCGATATCGAGAATAACGATGTCGTAGGGCTCGGTATCGCCGAGAAAGTAACCTTCTTCGCCATCAGCTGCCGTATCAACGGCAAAGCCTGCATCTTCCAGAGCCGTCGAAAGCTGGCGGTTCAGGTCCTTGTCATCTTCCACGACGAGTGCTCGCACGGAATTCCCCCTCCCCTCCTGCATGGCATGCGAGCGGAAATCCCGGGGAGAGACCTTCCGCGCCGCAACGACGAACCGACTACCGGCCCTTCGCCGTCATAACGGTTGTTCGAAGCTGTCCCGTCGGACTTCTGATAACCAGACGATAAAAATATCCGGCTTCCGAACGGCACAGCGTCGTCTTGACCAGCTTGCCGATACCATCTGCTGCAAGCGAACGCGACATCTCCTCGACAGTTAATAGATTTTCCTGGCGGACGATCTGCCCCGCCATGCCCCAGTCTGTCACGCAGTTGTCGGCGCGCGCGGCAGCGCATGGCAGTAATACTGCCGTAGTCGCCGCTGCCAACGCTCTCCTCAAATCGACCATCCGCGCTTTTCCGGGAAACCGACCCTTTAACATAGCGTGTTGAATGGCCGATGAATACGGGAGGCTGTCTCAGTGGCCCCGCGTCTTAACTCTTGCGCAGGCTCAGGACCGACGAGGCCTTGAACCGGCCGTAGATGGCCAGGGCCGTCCCGAATACCGCAGTCAAGGCCTGGAGAGCCGTAAGTACTTGATCGCCAAACGCTTGAATAACGTCCGCCGGGAGGCTTACCCCGATCGCCGGGGCAACGACGGGGATCACCGTTGCGGCGGCGGTGATCAGCGTACCCCATAGCGTTTTCGATTGGACCCACCACTTCGTTCCATCATCCGTCGTCTTCGTCGTTGTTGCTTGGTTGCCCATGTTGGATTCTCCTTTTGCGATTTGTGTGGGTTCCAGAAGCCCTCGCGTCGTGCCCTCAGCCGCGGCCCACGATTTTCCGAGAGCCAATGTCGCGTCGACGCGCTTCAACCAGCCTCGTCCGAAGCGCCAGAAGTGCGGAAGGGCGCGGTATCGGGTGCGCCGGATTTCGGCGTAGTCGTCGATGAGATCGATCAGGCTCCGGCCTCCGATCGCAGAAAGCGTCTCGGAGCCGATCTCGCCGTCGACGGTTACGTTGACGACCTGCTGCAGCATCCGGATCGCGGCGCCGACACCGTGGTTCACGGCGGCATCGAAATGCATCAGCGCGAGCGGCGCCGTGAACAGCGCGCATTGCGCCGGGTCGTAGTATCGCCTGCGATAGATGGCCTCGACGACCGGATCAGGGATCGACTTCAATTCCGAAATCAGACGCGGCCGCGACCCCGCGTCGATCGTCTGGCCTTTGAAGTTGGCATAGACTTCGAGCGTGACGCCGCGATTGGTCGGGCCACCCGGATCGTAAGGATCGTTGGAATAGCCGCCCTCCATTTCGAGGACATGGGCCAGCAATTTTGCGAAGACGCCGTTGCTCGCCGTCGCATGTTCCGTATCGGCGTCGGCGTGCGGCCATCTGAAGCCTAGAAGCCGCGCTGCGTCGAAGGGTGCAACCGTCACCGCATCGCTCTGGTTGCCGCCAAGAAGATAGAGCTTCTCGCCTGTCGCTCCGATCACAAAGCCCACATGTCCGGCTGTCGGATCATCGCCGCGCGCGAGCACGGCAACGGCGCCGAAGCGCGGCTCATCGAGACTGATGCCCCAATCGAGATACGATCTTGCGAGAAGCGATCCGGTGCCTTCGCAGCCAGCGCGCTTCAACATCGCGCCTGCAAACGCGGCGCACCACGGCGTCTCTTCGCTTTCGACGCTCGAATCGCCGGCTTCGCGAAAGTAGCGAAGGATTTCGGCGGCGTTCTCCTTGCCTGGAATTTCGCGCACGCCGAATTCGGCCCACGCGGCCGCGAGCCACGCCGGTTGATCCATGGTTGTTTCGCCTTTTTGAGATTTCCGTTTCGGCCGGACGGCTCCCCTCCCCCTAGCGGGGAGGGGTCGGGGGTGGGGGGATTGAGCGAAACAGCACAGTGCAGTTCGTCGAGAATGAACAATCAGAGAAGGTCAGCCATTCGCCTCCGAAAATCTTTCCAGCTCCTCGTCTCACCCCACCCCTAACCCCTCCCCGTCAAGGGGAGGGGAATTCAGCGACTCTCAACTCCACTTAAGCGCTAAACAATTGCTGCGCGCGGTGCGCCCCGGCCGAAGACGACGTTTGTCTGATAGACTTTGATCGACACGCTCGACGGCACGCTGCCGAAGTCGGCAATCTGATCGGCGCTCGAATATGTGACACTAGGTGACGATGCCGCGAGTGTGCGCTTCACCGTCGAGCCGTCGAGGATTTCGACTTCGTAGCTTTCGCTCGCTTCGCCGAGCGGCTCCTCGGGCAATTCCCAATTATCGCCGCCACTGCGCGTGCGCCGAAGCCAGGAAATTTGCAGGTCACCCGATGCGCGCACGGCTTTGACGTGAACCGGCGACAAGGGCCGAAGGCCGAGCGCCTGATAGGCGAACGGCACCGTGACATACGACGCGTCGCCGATATCGCGATTGCCCGGACCGTAGCGCCAATTGAGCGAAACCTTCTGCTCGCTTTCGCGCAGCGGCACGGACGTCACCGCGCCGTCGAGAAGAACAAATTGCGCGCCAGCGGGCAGCGGATTGGCCATCGCGCTTTCGGTTCCGAACTGACCGCGGAGCAGTCCGCCCAGCCGATAGGTTTGCACATCGACGAGTTCCGCCACTTGGAACTGGATAATTTCCCAATCGCCGCTCGTGCTGCGAAGAGCGGCAAGGTTTGTGCCTGCGAGCATCGCGATGAGATCGACTGACGATAGCGTTCCATTCGTCAACCGGACCCGGAACGAGGCGCGACGATCGATCCGCCCTTCGGGACCCGGCGCGAGATCATCAAGCGTCACACCGAGTGTCGCCGGAGCACTCGCGATCGCCTTCAACTGATAGCTCGTCTCCAGCGGCGATGCGAAAATGGCGACGCTCCCCGGCCACGGCTTCTGCATCGCGGCGAAGTAACCCGCGCTTGCGTCCGCTGCCGAGTTCCATTGCGGCAGATCGAGTAACGCGACAGCGGGCGAGCCGGCCTGAACCGGCGCAGGCTCGACAGCCGCGCGAGGCGCGACATCGATCTGATCATAAACGTCCGGATCGATGCTCAACGCGCGAATGTCGCGGACACCGTGCTCGGAGACGCCGGTCAATCGCAGCAAGCGGGTTCGTCCGGCAATGTTGGCCGCAACGATATCCCCTGGCTCGAGAGCGAGCGTCGAGGGCGGCAACTTGAATGTCGCGGATTCGCGCGTCGCCCATGTTTCGTAGAGCCAGCTCTCGACGATCGCTCCCGCAAGACTATCATCGAGCACCATCGGGAGATCGGCTTCGGCGACGCGTCCACTGGCGCCCGTCAAGCGCCGCGCTTCGGCGACGGCTTGCGGATAGTCGTCGAGCCCCGAAATGTAGCGAACTTTCGCGTATGCCGGGAGATCGGTTTCCTGAGCGCGCGTCATCTCGTAGAGCGCATCGCCCGCGCTTTCTTCGACGAGATCGTCTTGCTCGAGCGTTATCGCGGGCGCGGCGCGGCCACGATGGCGGAAGACGATCCGGCCGTCGCTCTCGATGCTGTCGAAGAAGTACGCGAGTTCGAGCGGCTGTATCGCATCGCGCGCCGACATCGTCCGGTCGATAACGTAGCCGGGCACCGTTCCGGTCAAGTTGGATGCGTCGAAATCGGTGAAGCCCTGATCGAGAAGAATGGTCGAGACGATATCATCGAGTCCAGCGCCGCCGAGGCGGCCGTTGACCCAATGTCCGTGCTCCCAGTTTTCGCCGTCGCCCCAATAGGTCGCTGCATCGGGGAATGCCGGATAGGGTCGCGCATCCCAGCAGTAGACGTGCATGCGATCGAGATCGACCATGCGCGCGCCCGTCACCGTCGAGATCGGATTGAGACCTTCGACGTAGCCCGGCTTCGTCCAGTCGAACGCGTCGTACATCGCTTGGCGATGGCGCGCCTGCATCAAGTCATCGCGAAGCCCACGCGAATAATAGGGAAGCGCCGATTCCGAACTCTTCGGATCGACGAAGACGTTCGGCTGGTTCGCGCCCTTGTCAACCGCGGGGCAGCCAATTTCCATGAACCAGAACGGCTTCGACTGCGGCACCCAGGCGGTGGCCGTCGAACTTTCGACGCCCGCGGGCCGATTATAGTGCGCGTTGCTCCACCACGAGAGAACATCCTTGTAGCGGAAGACCCAGGGCTTGCCGGCGCCGTCGGTTATCGGCGTGCGGATCTGCGCGTCGCGATCGGCGTCCGAGGCATAATACCAATCGAAACCTTCTCCGCCGTGCACGTTCGATCGTAGATACGCGGGGTCATAGATCGAGGTCGCACCGGCCATTGCATCGAGATGATCGCGCCCGTCGCGCCAATCGGCGAGCGGCCAATAGACGTCGATGCCGATTGCGTCGATGCTCGACGACGACCACAACGGATCGAGATGAAAATAAACGTCGCCCGAGCCGTCGCCCGGCTGATGGCCGAAATATTCCGTCCAGTCGGCCGCGTAGAGCACCTTCGTATCCGAACCGAGAATTGCCTTCACGTCAGCGGCAAGAGTAATCAGCGCTGTGACGAACGGATAGACGCCCGTTCCTGATCGAACGCACGTCAGCCCTCGCAGCTCAGTGCCGATCACGAAGGCGTCGACGCCGCCCGCCGCCTTCGCGAGAAACGCCTGATGCAAGACCATCCGCCGATACGACCATTCGTCAGGCCCCGAGTAGCTAACGGCAGTTCCCGAGATCGTGTAGTCGGATCGCGCCGCAGTGCCGACGAAGCTCGCGATTTCCGTCGCCGCGGCCGAAGTCTTATCCGGCGACCCGCTTTGGCCTGGCGCCGGATGACACGTGATCCGGCCGCGCCAAGGATAAGCGGGTTGGCTCGCACCGCCGTAGGGGTCTGCAAGGCCGTTCCCGGCCGCGACATCCATCAGAACGAACGGCGTCAGCGTCACGTTCAGCCCGCGTGCTTTCATGTCTTGAATAGCCGCGACCACGGTCTGGTCGGACGGCGTGCCACCGTAGGCGGCGTTGCCGTCGCGCGTGCTGATCAGATGCGCGGTGCTGCGCGTCGCGCCCGCGACAGACCAGCTCAGCGGCGCGGTTGATTTATGCCGCGTCTCGACGCCGGGTTTGATCTTGCATTCACCAGCGCGAAGATCGGTCCCGAACCAGCTGACGACGAGCGACACGGACTTCGCGTTTGGCAGCGACGCTTCGAGCTGATCGAGCGAAACCTGCCAATCGGTCGCCCCCAGCATCTGGTGAACATTTTCCGACTGCGAGACGCCATCGTCGAACGTCTGATGCACGGGCTCGGTCGCGTACACGAATTCACCCGATCCCGGGATCATCACGACGCCGCGCACATCCTGAGCCTCATTACCTACGCTGCGGAAAACTTCAAATGTCAGCTGCGGGACGCGATTCCCGTAGTCGGCAAGCGGGAAGTGCTCGAACACAACGTAAGCGACACCGCGATATGCCGGCGCATTCTCGGCACCTTCGCGTGCCGAGATGAGACTGTCTGGGTCTTGCGTCTCGGTGCCGGTATGCAGGCGGAACGTCGTGCGCGCGCGATCCAGTTCCTGCTCATCTGCCCAGATGCGGCCGATGCGTGTCACGACGCCTTCGGCAAGCGCGACCGCGAAATTTGCGTAGTAGCTATATTGCGTGACGCGCGTTTTGTTTCCCGAGCTTCCCTTTCCGCTACCCGCCGCTTCGGTGGTCGTGACAATCTCTTCTTCGATGTCGGTTGCCCAGATGATCTGCCCGCCGACGCGTGCACGTCCATAAATCTTTGGCAGCGGCGCGCCTTCCGTCGAGGACGTTATGCGCACATCCGAAAGCCGCGGACCCTCGACCGCGCGCGTCTGTCCGGAGGGCGCGAAGAGCGCGTTATCGACGTAGGCACCCGCGAAAGCGCCGATCTGCGATCCGATCGTCGCGCCCGATAGCGTGACGCCGAGCAGTCCGACACCGGCGGGCAGCATGCTACCACCGACGGCAGCACCAACCGCGGCGAGAGCAAGCGTCGCCATGTTCAGGAACCTTCCGATAGATCAGGAAATTCAAATGCGCCTGCGATGCGGCGCCGCCACCAGTTCGTCAGCACCACCTCGGCGACCGGCGCACCTTCGATCGCGTGCACCATTCTCGTTGGCGCAGTGACGATCGCGGCGTGCTTGGCGATGAAGCCGAGGCGCAGCCGAAAGACGATGACGTCTCCATCATCGATGTTCGAAATCGCTTTAGGCATTAGATGGCGGCTCGCGGCTTCGAGCATCGCCTCGCTTCCACTCGCTTCGGCCCAATCGCGGCTGTAAGCGGGCGGCGTTTCGGCGTCGCCACCGTAAAGCTCTCTCCAGATGCCGCGGACGAGGCCGAGGCAATCGGTTCCCACGTGCCGGAGACTCGCCTGATGATGGTAGGGTGTGCCGATCCAACCGCGCGCCGCTTCGACAATTCTCTCTCGCGTCACATGCTGCATCATCAGCTCGCGCGTCCGATCTGCGTCAGGAATTGATTGCCGGGAATTGACGGGAAGCCGCGGAAGTTGATCGTGTTGTTGAAGCGCGCCTTGCATGTCTCGAGGCGCTTGTCGCAGCCGGCCGTAACGATGAATGCGTCGCCGATTGCAGGTGGAGCTTCCGCATCTGTCCAAAGCTCAATCTCGACGGACGTCGCGAACTTCGTGTGCGATTTGACTTCAATCTTCAGACCAGCCGACGCGCCTGACGTGAACGCGAAGAGCCCGCGCGAGAAAAATCGCGTCTCGAACGAGTCGATGCCGTCGACCTTGAAACGCCGCGCCGAGTTTGCCGCGAGGATCGTACCCGTGCCCTGGAATGCCGACGACATAAGATCGACGCCGCAGCGCGCATCACCGAGATCGGCGTCGCATGTGCGCTGAAGAAGGCGTCCCTTAGGTTGCTGCAAATAATGCGCAAGACCTCGCAGCTCGGCGGCAAAGTTTGCCCCCGTGCGCCTCACCTCACCGATGCTGCCAGATCGCATCAACACGCGCTGGCTCGGGTCAGACCAGTTGACTCGATAAATCGCGACGCGCGCATCGTCGTAGCGTCCCGCTGCCAGATCGTCATCGGTCAACGTCGTCGATGACAGCGCGCCCGTGACTTCGAGGTTATCGACCGAGAGGCCAAGGCCATCGGTGATGTCGCTCGCAGTAAATCCCGCAGCTGCCTCGTAGGTTGTGCCGTCGAAGGCGACCGGGTTGTCGTGATCGGTGAAGCCGAGCACTGTTCCGTCGCGGCGTTCGATCCGCCAGCACCAGCAGAGCGTCGTCGCACCCGTCTTGAGGTGCGCGGTAAATTCCGGCGACAGCGTTTTCATAGTCGGACCTCGACGATCGGAATGTTTGGAATGGCGCCCGACGTAAAGCCCGAGAGATTGATCTCAAGTTTGTCGGTGTCGAAGCGAACCGGCACGTCGAATTCGAAGCCCGCCGTCACACTTTGGCCGCTCGCCGGAATGTGGCCGCTGAGAAATGTCACAACGCCGGTCGAGGCATCGATCGAGAAATTCGTGCCTGCCGTCTGCTCCGTTCCCGCGACCGCGATTTTGACCGTCGCCGCCACGGGCTTCTTGATGACGCGCGTCCACGGCGCGAAGGCGCTGCCGTAGACTTTCTTCAGCTGGAATGTCGCTTGCGCGCCGGTGCCGGTTCCGATGACCTGGTCGAGAGCTGACGGTATCGCGTTCGGCGCGCAGGATTTCCAATCCATCGGATCGCGCCAGCGAAACGCATGGAGACGGCCGCGGCGTTCTTCGAAGAATGTGACGATCTCGGCGAGATCGGCGAGCGATTTTAAGCCGTAGCCTGCGTTGTAGCCTCGGCGGCTGTCGGCCCAACGGCTATTTCGTTCTTCATAGCCCGAGCCCAGCACGACGACATCGGTGCGCCGCTCTGGTCCGCCTTGCGCATTGCGCGAGATCGCCGTCGGAAATCTGACGTCGTGAAAGGACATGTGGGTCTCGCTTTTATGACGAGGCGATGGGGATTTTGCGCGTCAGAGGTTGCGCTGGCCTGCAGCGGCAGCGCGCGCAATCATCGCGGCGATCTGCGATTGTGAGCGGCCGAAGCTCTGCACGTCTGGCGTGGAAATATTGATCGTGATCTGCTGACCGCCCGCGCCCGACATCGCGACGCCCAGGCGGCCGTCAGACCCGCGCGTCAGCGGTATGATGGCTTCAGGCCCGCGTTCCCCCGCGAGGCCTGTCGCACCACCTGCCAAGGGGAACGTGATCGGGCTCGCAATGACGCCGCCACTCGCAAACGGTACGGGCGTCCCACCTTGAATGATGCCGCCCTTCGCGAATGGAGTAGCGCCCGAAATGACGCCTTGAAACATCGATGCCAGGCCCGAGGTCAGCGGCTGCAACGCCGTTTTCAGAGCGAGCTGCGAGATGTTCAGCGCGAGCGATTTGAAAACGTCGCCGACATTCTTGCCTTTGATCGCGATATCGTCAAAGGCCGAAACCAGCGTATTGGCGAATTGCCTGCCGGTCCGCGTCGTCGATTGGAGCTTGCTCTCGAGATCGCTCGTGTCGGCGGTGACCTTGACGTTCCAGGTCTCGAGTTGGTCGTCATTCATTGCCATCTGTAGAACCTTCATCCGGGAAGCGCTGCATCAGCGTATCGAGGTCTCGGCGCGTGGGCGCTGCGGTTTCTCCCGTTGCGCCAAACTTTCCGGCAAGTGCCGCCTGCAGCTCGCGTGGTGTCAGCGACCAGAACGCGCAAGGCATCATGCCAAGCGCGCCGAGACCGAGTTCCATCACGCGTTGCCAGCGAAAGGGGCGCGCGTTTCGCCGGCGCCCTCCCGATTTGGCGTTTCGTCCGTTGGCGGATCGTTGCCGCCGAATGTTGCATTTAAAAGCCGAGCGACGATATCGACGTACTCCGCGGCCCCGCCGCTCGCGCGCATCAACGCGACCTCGTCGTCTGTCACGGCACATCCTGCGCCGCGCAAACCGGCCGCAATGATTTTCACGCAATCGCGCGCGGAGAGCCGTCCCTTCTCGAAGCGTGCAGCGAGCGCCAGCATATCGTCATCACCGAAGGCGCTTTCCAGTTCGGCGAGCGCGCCGAGCGTCAACACGAGCCGATACGCGCGTCCGTCGAGCGTGGCCTCGATCTCGCCGCGGTGTTTGTTTGCCAAGGTGTGGGGTCCTTTTGGTTGGCACTCGGCGACTCCCCTGCTGGGAGCCGGCCGCCGAGTGCGGGCTTGCAGATGCGTTCATCGCTCCGCATGTATCGCTCGGCGACTCGCGTTCCGCGAGCCGGCCGCCGAGCGCGGGCTTGGTGAAACAGCTTGGTTCAAAAACGCCGTCATCCCGGCGAAGGCCGGGATCCAGTCAACGTGCAGCCGATTCGCAGATGCGGTCCGCCCTGAGCAAACAGCACCTACCGTTTTGCTGCAGCTTGTCTGGGTGCCGGCCCCGTCGGCATGACGATGGAGGGGTGAAGCGCGGAGTTACGACGCTGCCGTGAAGGTCAGCACGCCTGCACTTTCGAGCGAGATGTCGAACGTCAGTTCGGCGTCGTGACGGCCGCTGAATTCGAGCGATGTGATTTGGAACGCGCCTGCGATGGTTCCGAAATCCGGCACGATCACTTGCCAGTCGCGCACCGTTCCATTGAACGCGTAATCGCGGATCGTCGAATCGGATGTCCCGTCCTTGAAAACTCCGGAGCCGGTGATGCGCGCCGACTTGACGCCTGCGCCGGTCAGGAGCTCGCGCCATTGGCCGGCGCTCTCGGTGTTGGTGATCTCGACCGTCTCTGCGCTGATAGCCAATCCGCGTGCGCGAAGTCCGGCGACCGTCACGAAGACGCCCGCGCCTGTCGTATCGACCTTCAGGAGAAGGTCCTTGCCTTTCTGTGCTGCCATTTTTGGAGAGACTCTTTGGTTGGTGCCCGGCGACTCGCGTTCCGCGAGCCGGCCGCCGGGCACGAGCTGCTGAGAGAGATGGGCTAGAATCAATTGCGCCTGGCGACTCCCCTGCGGGGAGCGGGCCGCCAGGCGCGGGGGATGGTGAGAGTGATGGGATTAAAGTCGGAGCGGGAGCGAAGCGCGACGTCAGTTTGGCTCGGTCACCGCGCGGAAGCGGGAGATGCCGTGAAATGTCTCGCCATCGTTGTCGCGTCGCGCTTCGGAAAATTCGTGACGCAGATTAACCAGGCGGTGACCTTCGAGCGGAAGGTCCTGATCGTGCAGCGCATGACGTGCGGCAGCAATCACAGCCTGAGCTTCCTTGCGTCCACGTGCGCGCGACCAAACGTGAAGCGTGATGACGTGTTCGTAGCCCTCTTCCGTGCCGGTCGACCAATCGCGTTCCGTCGATTGACCGAACGTCATGAAAGGAAATTCCGCACGCGCCGGAACGTCATCGTAAATGCGTGGACCGCCGAGCGCCGACGTCGTCGCGGCGTCGCTTGCCAACTTTGAAAAGATTGCCTGTTGCAGAGCGAAAGCTGCGCTCGACATTATTTGCCTCCTTGCGAAGACGGGCGATTGATACTGCCGGTTTGGTTGATCGATGGTTGCATCGTCGGCATCGCGACGAGGTTCGTCTCGCGCTTCGCCATCGCTTCGTGCACGAGCTTCAATGCCCGCTGACGCGCCACCGATCCGGCACCGCTCATTGTGAAATGCACGTTCATAGATCGCGTTCCTCCGATGGACACTTGAGCCAACGGCCACGTTCTTCGATGTCAATCGCACCGAGAATGGCAAAGACGCGGTTGCCGTGGCGGATGCGCATGTCGGGCGTCACGTCTTTGCGATAGCGTATCCAGATATCGTGCGTCGCCGTTCCTGCAATGCGATCGCTCATGAAATTTTCGTTAGCCGTTCGCGGCCAGATCGCGGCCCAGACGTCACCGACGCTTTGCCATTCGATGGTTGCGCCGCCCGCGTCGTCGCTTGTGCGCGCCGGACTTTCGATCGTCACGCGATGGCGAAGATCGCCGGCGTTAACCGGTGCTTTCATAGCCTGATCGTCCTAAATGGATTGATAAGGGCGGAAACGCACTCAGGGATGCGCGCATCGTCCGATCCGATTTCGCCCGGATCGCGATGCTCGTACCAGTGCGCGGTCAGCATCAAGATTGCGTGCTTGAGCGGCGCCGGTACGCTTTCGCCGGTGCTTCCGAATCCCACCGTCATGTCGATCTCGATGCCGTTGGCGCGGACTTGCGGAGATGGCGGGACTGAATTGTTCCAGACGAGCCGCGCGGGCCGCGAGGCGAGATCGACGAGATAGCTTTCTGCAGGCACCGCATTCGCTACGCCTGCAGCGTTTTTCACGCGGACTTCGTCGATCGACCGTAGCGGCGTCAGCGGCAGTTCGACATCGCGCCCGCCCGGCCAGCGGTCGAGCGTCAATTTCCACGATTGCGTGATGAGCGCGAGCGACAGCGCCACTTCGATATGGAGCCTGGACGTCAGCAGAAGACTTCCAATCAAAACGTCCTCGTCATCGCTGTCGATGCGCATGTGCGCTTTCGCATCGGCTACCGTCACCGGCTCAACTGCTGGCGGCGTCGTCATCACGAGAGACATGAGATGAGATTTCCTTCTTTCTCTTGTGCCTTGCGACTCCCCTCCGGGGAGCCGGCCGCAAGGCACGGCCTTGGTGAAACAGTTCGGCGCAACATCAGGCGCGCTCGGCGGCCAGCGCGCGGGAGGCGTGTCGCCGAGCGCAGACAAAAAAGCGGGGCCACCGCGTTGACAGTGGCCCCGCAGGTTTCCGCGCGGGCGGGAGGGGAACCCGCGCGGGAATTATGGAAGCGCGCTTGGTGGCCGGCTCCGCGGAGCGGAGACGCCAAGCGCAATTATCAAGCGGCGAACTTCAGAAGCTTGATCGCGTCGAAGTCCTGGACGCCGCCGCCGACGCGCTTCGTCGTGTAGAAGAGCACGTAGGGTTTGGCGGTGTAGGGATCGCGCAGCACGCGAATGCCCGCGCGGTCGACGATGAGATAGCCGCGCGAGAAATCCCCGAACGCGATACCGAGCGCATCGGCGCCAATCGCCGGCATGTCTTCGCTTTCAGCGACCGGATAGCCGAGAAGCGACGGCCATTCGCCCGGCCCATTTGCGGGCTGCCAGAGATAGTTGCCCTGGCCGTCCTTCAGTTTGCGCACGGCGGAGACTGTCGCGCGGCTCATCAGGAACGTGCCGTTAGCGCGGTACGGCGCCTTCGTCGCGTAGACGAGATCGAGCAGCTTGTCGCCGGGATTGCTCGTCGGGAACGCACCTGCCGCGCCTGTCGCGATGAAGCCGAGCTTGCCCCAGGCCCATGAGCCGTTGGCGACGGTATCGTAGCTCAAGAGGCCCTTCGGCTTGTTGCTGCCATCGCCGGTGATGAAGGCTGTTCCTTCCTGCGCGGCGAATGCGAGACGAACTTCTTCCGCCAGCCACTCGTCGATGTTGACGATGGTATCGTCGAGCAGCGTCTGCGATGCGGCAGGCATCGCGTAAAGCTCCATCGTCGGGAACTGCAGTTCGGCGAGCGACGGCGCGGTCGTCTGCGAACGCGAGGCCGTTTCGGCGACCCAGCCTGTGTCGGCGCCGCCCGTCGCGAATGGTCGCTTATAGACGGAGCCTGAGACCTGGCGGATACCGGAGATCGCACGCATCGGCGAGATGGCTTTGAGCGCGCGATTGACCGCTGCTTCCGTCTCGGCCGGGACGAGATAGCCGCCGTCAGCGCCGGTGCCCGCGGATAGTGCTTTCTCTTCGATGCGGGCGAGACGTTGCGCATCGCCGCGGCGGACGTAGCCGTCGAATGCCGATTTGTGCGCGAGATCGGACGTTGATGCCGCGCCGCCTGCGAGATGCGGACGCGCCGATTTCAGCGCCAGGTTATCGGCGACGCGCTTCGTGGAATCGAGGGTTTCCTCGATGCGCGCCAGCTTCTCGGCGACGAGCGTATCCGTCGTGCCGCGCTGTTCGATCTCAGCCAGCCGCTGATCGTTCGTTTCCTTGAAGGCTTCGAATGCTTCGAGAAATTCTTCGAAGGCGCGCGCGGTTTCTCCGCCCGCCCCCTTCGTTTCGAGGGTGGTCGTGTTGGTCATGTGTTAGTCCTGTTTGTTTGAAATAGGAGAAAGGCGCGAGCGTTCGCCCCTAGTCCGTCACCCCGGCGAAGGCCGGGGCCCAGACAAGCCTTTGCAGATGAGTTGCGCGATCATTCTCGATGCTCTGGCCGAGACGATCGCTTTTCATTCTGCTGAACTCTGACTGGATCCCGGCCTTCGCCGGGATGACGGGAATTAGGTGTTACGCTTGTGCCATCAGCCGCGCCGCTTTCCGGAAACGAGAAGCGAGCGTAGCGTCGTTGCCGAAGGTCCGGCCTGCATCCCGCAAAGCCTTGAGACCGTGGAAGCCCGAGCGGAGCACCGCCCGCGCCTCCATCCGCGTTAGCCCAGCATCCCGCGTGAGCCAGCGCTCGAATTCTCGTTCGGTCGGCGCGCTGGCCACGAACGGCCGCGTCTTCACACTTTGGACGCGCGCGCCCGGCAGCATCGGAAACGTGACGACCGAAATTTCCCAGAGATCGACTTTCTCGAGACGACGCACGCCGGTTGCCGCATCGCGCCGCGCTTTCACCGTCTTGAAGCCGATCGAAAGCCCGTCGAGCGCGCCCGCGCGCATCAACTCCAATACTTCGCGCGCCTTGGAGACTGCCGTCGTCAATCGTCCGCGTACGAAGAGGCCGCGCGCATCTTCGCGTATTTCATCCCAGACGCCGATCGGCTCGGCCGGATCGTGCTGGAACAGCATCTTGATGCGCGCGGCGCCGCGATTGAGCAGGCTGTCGCGAAATGCGCCGGGCGCAATGACGTCGTGGCCTAAGTCCTCGCGATTGAAGAGGCTCGCGTAGCCTTCGAACACGCCATCATCGAGGGCCTTTGCCTCGAGCGGCAACGCCCGGCTCCGTTTCGACAGCGAAGCGGGCAGCAGAAAGTGTTCGGTCATGTGGGAGTCCTTATGAGTGTGCCTTGCGACTCCGCTGCGCGGAGCCGGCCGCAAGGCACGGGCGTGGTGAAACGGGTCCGTCATCCCGGCGCAGGCCGGGATCCAGGCAACCCGCAGTGCATGCGCATGCTGGCCGCGCCGAGTGAACAGCATCTGCCGTTTTACCGAAGCTTGTCGTGGGTGCCGGCCTCCGCCGGCATGACTGTGAGTGAGCGAGCGCGGTGGCAATCAGTCTGCGTCTTGTTTCTTATCGAAATCGCGCATGAACTTATCGAGGGCGAACCACGATGACTTTTTGTCGTCGGTGAGGAAGGATACGGCTTCGAGGCGTTTCCGGAGCGTGTCGCGTTCGGATCAGGCTTCTCGATATCGCGGCTGAGCGAGATCAGAGTTTAGTCTGACCTCGTTCCCTCCTGCTCTTTCGAAAATCCCAGTACGCATCATACTGCTGATCATCCCACACCCACGTATCGTGGTCCGGATCAGGCACGGGTCGCTCGATGTTACGATACTCTCGGCCCGTCAATGTATCGAGAAAGTCTCGGTCTTCGAGATATGCTTCTCGGCCGAGACACGGGAGACCTATTAAAGCACTCGTGTGATAAATATTCATAATAAATTCGCGCGTGTTGGCCACGATGAAGCCTCCTCATTTCACGGGAGATCTTGGGACACGAAACCCGGTCTCTATTCGAGTTGAGCAAGAATTTCTGTAAGAAACGCGCGCATTTTTCCCTCATCGATGCCGTAATTGGGGAAACATGAGAGCCAGATATTTTGAAGCTCCTGTTCGCTTATGCCGCTTCCAAGAAGCTCGCGGATGTAGTCCTTTACTATGGGCTTTTCGTCCGCATGCATCAATCTCACCGCACTTGCGATGAAATCGGTATTGTTCTCCGCAAACTCACGACTTCCTCGAAGAAACAACTTGACGAATTTTTTGAACTGAACTGGCGGAGGCATGTTTCACTCCGTATCATCGTTGAATGGATATGCCGTGATCACTCTATATCCTCTCGGAGATCGTGGATCGTGCCTGATTAAAACGCCGGCATTATACGTCTTTCTAACGACGATATTGTCTATCGATCCGTCTCTAAATGCTTCGCTTCCTATCACGTAGCCGAATCGGTAAGTCAGCCATTCTTCATTTCAATATTGCCGGGGAGACTCTGCCTGCGCAACGCGGATGCGGCCGTCGTCCGTGCTGCGCCCGCCGCCGCCGCCTCCATCCGTCCACTGTCCGCCGTCGGCATTGCCGGCCGGAACGCGCGGCTGGTCGGGATTGTATTTCAGCGATCTCTCGGCATGGGCCTTCGCCCCATATCCCGCTGCGGCGCGTTTCTCGTCGTCCGTTAGGAACGAGACGCCTTCGAGGCGTTTCCAGAGCGCGTCGCGTTCGGACGACAGCGCCTCGATCTGATCGAGATCGGGACGCAGTTCTAGCGTGCCCCGCGGCCGGCTCCGCGCAGCGGAGTCGCGGGGCACAAACAAAGACTCAGTCACAAATGCAGGACTCAACCAGCTCGACAGCGCCCGTGCCGTTCGGTTCACCAGCGGCAGCACGGTCTGGCGCCAGAAGGCGCGCTGCGCTTCCTGATAGTTCGCGTACGTATTGTCGCCCGGAATGCCGAGCAGCATCGGGGGCACGCCGATGGCGAGCGCGATTTCGCGCGCCGCGGTGTTCTTCGCCTCGATGAAGTCCATGTCCTTCGGCGTCAGCGACAGTGGCTTCCAGTCGAGGCCGCCTTCCAAGAGCAGCGGACGTCCAGCGGCGCGCGCGCCCTGGAAGCTCGTCTCGAGCTCGGTCTTCAACCGCGCGAACTGCTCCTCCGTCATCTGTCCGTTCGCTGCCGCGTAGACGAGCGCTCCCGACGGCCGCGCGGAGTTGTCGAGCAGCGCCTTGTTCCAGCCCGAAGCCGTATTGTGAATGTCTATCGCGGTCGCCGCGGCTTCGATCGGGCTCATGCCGTAGTGATCGTTCGCCGGATGGAAGAGGCGCACGTGCAAGATCGGGCGCACGTTCGCAGCCACGTCATCGATGAAGCGCACGGAGCGTCCTGCCACGGTGTACTCGTAGCCTTCCGGCCAGCCGTCGAGACCGGGGATCACCTTCATGCGGTCGGGGCGCAGGATGTGCAGCTCGCGGATTTCGCCATCGAGCGCGACGGCTTCCACGTACGCATTGCCCGCGACGAGCAGGAAGCCGTACCAGGCTTCGAGAAAATCGGTGCCGGTGTGATCGAGGCTCGGCCGCCGGAGCAGATCGATCAGCGGATGATCCTCGATCTCGTTCGCGCCCTCATAGAGGAGCAGCGGGATCGAGGCGGCGGCCTCCGCTATCATCCGCACGGAGCGATAGACGATGGCGTTCTGCATGAAGCCTTCGCGGGCGAAGGCGGAATAGTCGCGCGGCGCCCACACGGGCTCACCGAGATTTTGGTAGGCGATGAGCGGGCCTGTCGACGTGCCTTTTTGATTTGCGCCCGGCGACTCCGCTGCGCGGAGCCGGCCGCCGGGCGCGGGGATGTTGCGCCAGTCGCCGAGCGCGCTAATTTGCATCGGCAGCCAGCGCGTCAGCGCTTCCGAGATCAGCGACATGCATTGTCCTTACTAAATTTGTGCGAGGAGCCTGATGTGTGCGCCGCCTCCACCGTCATGCCGACGGAGGTCGGCACCCAGTCCGCGATCCACACTCGTTATGTTGATGTTCGACTGGATCCCGGCCTTCGCCGGGATGAGGGTTTTGAGTTCGTCATCCTCGGCTGAGCGCAGCGGAGCTGCGTCGATGGCCGGGGATCCAGCGTTAGACTCGTCGAAGACGCAATATCGTGCCTTCGGCACTTCTCACGCTGGATCCCCGAACGGCCTCGCAAGCTCGCCCGTTCGAGGATGACGGTCGAGATTAGAGCATCCGCACCGACGGCTTCGTCGTATCGCTCAAAAGCAAATCCGTCAGCGCCCAGACGAGCGCGTCGGCGCGGTCGGGGCTGCGGCCTTTGACCGTGCCGTCCGAACCGAACGCACACATCTGATCTTCCAGCGCATCGAAACGCCCGACGTGCGCGACGCGGCCCTCCGCATAGAGCGCGGCGACCGGCTCGGCACGAACCCATTTCCCCCGCGTCGCTCTGACTTTGACGACGGGGAAATTCTCGCGAAACTGCTGCAGGACCGAGATCACGAGATCGCCGCCCTGATTGACTTCCGCCACCATGCGATCGGCTTCGAAATCGTCGTACGCGCCGAGCGCCGCCCGCGCCCAGAGTTCCGGCGTGCGGCCCTGGATGGTCCGATCCGCCAAGATGTAGGCGCGCTTGTCGACGCCCAATCCCGCGACCACGATCCCGCAAGCGTCCGACGATGCCGTCGCCGTCACCGGCGGATCGAGCGCGACGACGACGCGTTGCATCTCGGGGGCCGCCGTGACGCGCGCCTCTTCGATCCAGTGACGCCGCCACAGGCCATCGCTCGCGTCTTCCACGATCTCGCCGAGCAATTCCTGCCGGCCGATCGCGGACCCTGCATAGCGTCGCGTCATCTCGGCGAGGAACGTCGGCGCGAGGTTCGTCGCGTTGTCGGCGGTCGCAAGGTTGACGGTCACTGTCGCTTCGTCCGCGATGATCTGTTTCAAAAGCTTCGTCGCGCGCGGCGTTGTCGTCACGCAAACGCGCGGCGCCTCGCCGAGGCGCAGTGCGAATTGCAGCATGTCCCACGCCCTTTCCGCGCCGCGCCATTTCGCGAGCTCGTCGCACCAGGCGGCCGTGAACTGCGGGCCGCGCAGCGCTTCGGCTTCGTCCGCCGAGAACAATTCCGCTACCGCTCCGTTCGGCCACGTCAAGCGCCGCTTCGACGGTTCGAACAGCGGCCGCTCCTTCGGCGGATGAATGGCGAGCAATCCCGATTGACCTTCGATCATCACGTTGCGGACGTCGGCGAGTGTTTTGCCCACCAGCGCGATTCTTATTGTTGGCGCGCTGCGACTCGCGTTCCGCGAGCCGGCCGTAGCGCGCGGGCTTGTTGCATCGTCCGAGTTTTTTGTTTGCTCACGGCGACTCCCCTGCGGGGAGCCGGCCGCCGTGTGCGGGGATGTTGCGTCGTCCGGCGGCTCGGAGAGTGCGAGGCTGCGCACCCACTCCGCACCGGCGCGGGTCTTTCCAGATCCGCGGCCGCCAAGCAGCAACCACACACGCCATTGTTTGTTTGCACCCGGAGACTCCCCTGCGGGGAGCCGGCCGCCGGGTGCGCTCGATGTTGCGCGAGGCTCGTCCAACAAGCCCGGCGCTTCCGGCCGGCTCGCGGAACGCGAGTCGGAAGCGCCAATCAATACGGGCGCAAGTTGCTCGTCTCGCGCCCACAGTTCCCAATCGTGAGAGATGAACTCGAGTTCGTCCGCGCTCAGTTCATTCAGAACTTCGCTGAGGCGACCGTTTGCGATTGAGGCGTTCAAGACGTTCCGCAATTTCGCGGCGTAGGTCTTCCGCATGGGCTAGCGCCTCCTTGCTCTTGGCGTCACCTCCCGTTGACTTCCGCTTCGTCATCACGCGTTGCATCTCAACAGCTTTCTCCAGTGCGTTGACCATCTGCGACAGTGCGCGGGATGCCCGCTCGCGATCCTGCGAGGTGAGCCCCTTCTGCTTCTCGAGCTTCGTCAGTTCGCCATCGATCGTGTTGTAGACGCGCTGAACGAGGACATTCGGCTTCGCGCTCGTTCGTTTCGCGGGAGCGGACTTTGCCGTGACGCCCCCTTTGGAATTTGGCTTCGCCGTCGAAGCGGCGGACTTCGCGATCGGCTTCGACTTCGGCGCCGAGCTTTCGTCCTCGGATTCCGGCTCGCCCGGTTTGGCAGCCTTCGTCTCGCGGCGGCCACGCGTAGGGGTTCGCCGCGCCGTCGAAGCCGCTGCCATGCACACTGCCTTTTTGGAAAATTTAGCTTGGAACGCGACGCGCCGACATTGCAGCCCCGAGGCCGTCTCGCCGGCCTCTCACACTTTCCGCGTTATACAAAAAACTACCCGAAGAGCGTTACGCTGTCAACTGGAAAAATCATGCAACATATTGATTTTTATATGTAAAATGAGAGTTCAGAGCCCAAACTTTCCGATTGTAAACCCGCGCCGCAGAGCGAGGATAAGTTTGCTCTGATATTTTTCGTTGTCGGAGTTCAGCGCTCGCCTCAACCACCGTCATGCCGGCGAAGGCCGGCAACCAGACAAGTATCAGCGAGGGCGGAGCGAATGTGCTGCGCGGACGATGCCGCTCGCGCGAGAACGCATGCGGAGGCTTGCATGGATCCCGGCCTGCGCCGGGATGACAGAGGGTGGAGGAACCGCTTCCTCGCACTCAGTTTGAAGCGGCTCGCTTCTGGGCTGCACGCATTCGATTGCCGAACGGAAGCGCACCAACCTCGGCGTGGAATGCATCGATCATGGCTTTTTCTGCTTCCGCGAAATCCAATGCGCTACCCCAGTAAACCTCGGTCAAGCCAGTCAGCAACTTGATATCCTGGCCGCCTCGATGTGGACTCGATCGACCGTATTCGTGACGATAGAATTGTGCGATCCGCTTCCGAAGCTGGGTCGCTCTTCCGATGTAGATGATCTCTTCGTCAGCATTCCAACGTTTCAGTTGGTCTTCTGACAATTTCGCCGTGAAGTTGGCCGCCGGCTCGGCAAGGGCGATGACATATACACCAGACGAGGTGTCTGGCACTGCGCTTCCCCAAGCCACGTGTCCGCGGATTTCTATGGAAGCTCTTCGAAAAAGTTCGGGAACGGATAGCATTGTACTTCCCCCCACTTCTTGTTTCGCGCTGTATGAGCATTTTCTACGATTCTCTTCTTTGGGCGAACGTACCTTCGCGCTCGCCTCAACCACCGTCATGCCGGCGCAGGCCGGCAACCAGACACGTATCAGCGACGGCGAAGCGAATGTGCTGCGCGGACGATGCCGCTCGCGCGAGAACGCATGCGGAGGCTTGCATGGATCCCGGCCTGCGCCGGGATGACGGTGAATGGTGCGGGAACTTCGGAACTTCGCGCGCGGTCTTCGCTGACTTCGGGATGGCAGGCGCGCGAAGCAACAGACCGCGATATGTGGTGCGGCGGCTCGGCCGCTATTCGACTGGTTCGGGGGGATTTTGGCGGGTGCCGGAGCGGCGGCGTTTTTGCTTGGGCTGAACCTCGTCAGCTTCCGGACCCTCGTCCGGAATGATGTACTTCCAATAATTCTCTTGTTTGACGCGTCGTTCGCTCATCGCGAAGCTGCGGACGGAAATGCCGGCTTCGTGGACCGTGTCGGGCGAGCCGGAGACCAACGGATGCCACCACATGAGATCGCGGCCCTCGCCGATGAGGCGGTAGGCGCACGTCTTCGGCAGCCATGAAAGCTCACGCGCGCGTGCAATATCGATCTCAAGACAATCCGGCATCTTCTTGAAGCGGTTGGGATAGTCCTTGCAGCGGCAGGTGCGGGTGTCGAGCATGCCGCACGCCAGGCGCGTCAAGTAGATCTCGGCCGTGTCCTCGTCCTCGAGCTTGACGAGGCAGCACCGCCCGCAGCCGTCGCACAGAGCTTCCCACTCGTCGCGGCTCATCTCCTCGAGCGTTTTGGTCTGCCAGAACGGTGGATCGTTGCCGTCCAACATCAAGTCTTGCTCTTCCCTTGCCGGTTCAGTCACGATAACCACAATTCCGTCGAGTTGCGTCGTGTAACGTCGGCTCGTCGGTTTAAGCGGCGCGTCCGGTGGGAGGCGTCGCGATTGTTGTTGCAAGAAAGACTCTCGCTGTTGAGGGCTTAAGCCCACGTCTCACGCGTGACAAGAGCGACGTCGTTAGGGTGGCGGTTTCTTGAACGACTGGTTTCACAGGCAGGGCGGCCGCGACCGCTTCATTGACTGGCTTCGGCTCGACTCGCAGATCAATTCCGCGCTCGGGGAAGCATGGTCGCGCGTCAAAGACTACTGGAACGCCGGATCGAGCTACTTCGCCCGCTTTCAGCTCGTCGGCTGGCGCCGTCTTCTCAATGAATTCGCCTCCGAAAGCCTGACGATGCTGTTCGGCGGCTTGGTCGTTCTCTACGGCCTTGCCCTCCCCGCATTCGAAGAGTTCGACGAGAGTAAATTTCTGACCGGGCGGTACGCAGTCAAGTTTCTCGACGTCAACGGCAACGAGATCGGCAAGCGCGGCATTCTGCACAACGACGCCGTGCCGCTCGAGGAAATTCCCGACGTTCTGATCAAGGCGACGCTGTCGACGGAAGACCGGCGCTTCTTCGAGCACTACGGCGTCGACGTGCTCGGCACGCTGCGCGCGCTCGTCACCAACGTGAAGGCCAACGAGGTCGTGCAAGGCGGCTCGACGCTGACGCAGCAGCTCGCGAAAAACCTGTTCCTGTCGTCCGAGCGCTCGCTGCAGCGAAAGATCAAGGAACTGTTCCTCTCGTTTCTTCTCGAGAGCCGCTACTCCAAGCGCGAGATCCTGAAGCTCTACTTCGACCGGGCCTACATGGGCGGCGGCACCTTCGGCGTCGAGGCCGCGTCGCAATATTACTTCGGGAAATCCGTTCGCGACATCACCATGCCGGAAGCAGCTGTGCTCGCCGGTCTGTTCAAGGCGC
This sequence comes from Hyphomicrobium sp. 99, assembly GCF_000384335.2. Lineage (NCBI taxonomy): Bacteria > Pseudomonadati > Pseudomonadota > Alphaproteobacteria > Hyphomicrobiales > Hyphomicrobiaceae > Hyphomicrobium > Hyphomicrobium sp. 99. Next base: position 2,106,320 of record NZ_KQ031382.1, on the reverse strand, counting down.
CGTCGAAGTATTCGCCGCTCGTTGATCTCGCGGCGTCGCGCGCGCGTACCAATCAGGTTCTCGATAACCTCGTCGAAGCGGGATATTACACGGCGGGGCAAGTCCATTCGGCGCGCATGAACCCGGCGAAGATCGTCGAAGCGCGCGCGACGACCAGTCCCGATTGGTATCTCGATTGGGCCTATGAAGAAGTTCAGCGCCTTGCCGAGGGCAAGAACCAGTACGTGCTGACGGCGCGGACGACGGTCGATCTGACGCTGCAGCGGCAGGCCGAAGAGGCGCTTGCCGCGGCGCTTCGCAAGGAAGGCCGCGATCTTCATTTCACCTCCGGCGCGATCGTTCTCATGGAGACGGACGGAAAAGTCCGCGCGATCGTCGGCGGACCGGATTACGGCGAAAGCCAGTTCAACCGTGCGACCCATGCCAAACGCCAGCCGGGCTCGTCATTCAAAGTCTACGTTTATGCGACGGCGATGGAGAACGGCTTCACACCGGAAACCATCGTGCGCGACGCCTCGCGGTCATGCGGAAACTGGTCGCCTTCGAACTACGGCGGCGGTGGCGGCTCGGGCTCGAAGGTACCGCTTTGGATGGCGCTCGCCAAATCATTGAATACGGTCGCTGCCGAGCTGTCGTTCGTCGTCGGCCGCGAAAAGGTCGTCGAGATGACCAAGCGGCTCGGCATCGACGGCGTGAAGAAAACCTGCTCGATGGCGCTCGGCGACGGCGGCATCACGGTGCTCGAGCATACCGGCGGCGTCGCGACGTTTGCGAACGGCGGCAAGCTTGCCAAGCCCTACGGCATTCTTGACATCACGACATCGAAGGGCGATCTCCTCTATTCGCGCGAGCGCGACGAGCCACCGCCGCGGCAGGTCATATCGCGCCACGTCGCCGAAGAGATGAACGTCATGCTCAATCGCGTCGTGACGGAAGGCACGGGCGGGTTAGCCAATCTCGATTTTACCAACGTCGCGGGCAAGACCGGCACATCCACCGGCCCGAAGGACGCGTGGTTCATGGGCTTCACCGGCAAATACGTGGCCGGCGTCTGGATCGGCAACGACGACAACCGGCCGATGCGCGCGGGCGTCACCGGCGGTCATCAGGCGGCGCCGATCTGGCACGACCTGATGACGGTCGCTCACGCCGACATGAACATTCCGACCATTCCGGGTCTCGCTCCGCATCCCCGCCAGGTTGAGGAGCAAAAACGTCTCGCGGAGATCAGAGCGCAGCAAGTCGCGGCGGGCCTCGAGCCGGCGCAGGCGGCGTCCGACTCTTCGAAGACGCCAGCCATCATGCCGTCGAAGACGCGCGATGCGTTGAAGGTTCTCGTTGCGGCGCTGCGCAAGGCGAACGGGCAATCCGAAGTCGCGCCTCAACCGTCCGCACCTTCGCACTCGCCGACGCAGCCGATCGATCCGAAGGAAGCGCCGCAGCCCGCAGTCCGTCCGGACACGCCAAAGGCCGACCGGCGTGCGACGCTCTTCGATACCTCTCACGACGATCTTTCGATACCGGCCGCGGTGCCGAGCGGGGCACCGCTCGGCACGTCGTCTACAAACTCGGAGGCGCGGCGCTAGCCGCGCGTTGAACAGGAAGCCACGCACTTGGCATCGGTCGAACTCGAGCCAGCGGTATCGCCCGCGCCGCCGTCGTCATCGCGCGGTAGCTTGGCGCGCACGATATTTGCGAGCCTCATACGCACGATCGGCCTCATCCTGACGATCATGCTCGCCGTGACCGTCGGCGTCTGGTCGAGCCGCTACATGATCTCGCGCGGCTCGCCACTTTCGACAGACATGTACGGGCCCTGGCAACAGTGGCGAGACATTGGCCGCGAGAGCGCCGATCCCTATACCAAGGCCCACATCATCACTACGGGGAAGCTTAGGATTTCAGCCGATAGCGCAGGTGTCTTCGAGGCGCGCACGGACTCGCAGGGGGCGCGCCTTCATTCGTCGTGCAATTACATCGTCGAAGGCGCGAACATGCGGGGCTTGTGGTGGAGCCTCGCCGTGTTCGACGCGCGCGGCAATCTCATCTCGAACGACGCCGACCGCTACGAGTTCACGGCCGACACGATCGCTCCCAATCCGAACGGATCGTTCGTCGTCACGCTCGGGCGCGATGCGCGTCCTGGCAACTGGCTGCCGACGAGCGGCGCTGGACGTCTCGTGCTCGTGCTAACCGTTCTCGATCCGGCGACGGGTCTTTCGAGCGAAGAGCGTGCAGAGCGCAACAAGCATTTGCCCGTCATCACGCGGGAGGGCTGTTCATGAAGGTGCTGCAGCGCTTCGACTTCCGGCTACTCGCTATCTTCCTGCTGGTTGCCGGGATCGTGCATCTCGTCGCGACGTTCCTGGCGGTCAACGATGCGCGCGGATCGGCTTACTCGCGGCTCGCGCGGTCGCTTCCGCAAAACAAGATGGTGATCACCGACGCAATTGCTCCACAGCGGCAGCTGCTGCCGTTTCTTGCGCCTGACGCGCGATATGCGTTCTGTCTTTTCGATACGACGGATACAACGATGCGCGTCCGTGCGCTGCTTCCCGATCTCGGCTGGACCATCGGGATCTATGCGCCGGATGGACACAATCTCTATTTCGCCGCCGCTTCCGCCGACCGGGAGACAGCGGTCGATCTCTCGATCGTGCCCGCCGACGATCGCTTTCTTGGGCTTCCGCAAGCCATCGCGATACCCGGCGCCCCGCCGCCCGTCGACGCGCAGCAGTCGATCGCTGCAGCCAAAGGGCTGATTGTCGTTCGCGCGCCCGACAAGGGCGATCCCTATCGCGCCGATGAGCAAGCCGTTCTCGCCAAAGCCTCATGCAACCCAGGCGGCGCTTAGGAGAACTTTTTGTTTGTCGCGTGCGACTCCCCTTCGGGGAGCCGGCCGCACGCGACGCTCGCCCCCTGTCATCCCGGCCGCAGCGAAGCGAAGAGCCGGGACCCATGCCACCATGCAGAATGCGAATTCTGGGTCCCGGGTCTCGCAAAGGGCTCGCCCAGGATGACAGTGTCGGTGACCGCCCGCACGCGATTTTTTGATTGTCGCGTGCGACTCCCCTTCGGGGAGCCGGCCGCACGCGACGTAAGGATGTTAGGATCTCGTTTCGCTGTCGATCTCGAGCCTATCTCGTCGGCGTCGCGTTTTCTTCGGCTTCTTGCCTTTCTCCTCGTCGTGGCGCTCGTAGCGCACACCTGGGAAAAGCACGATCTCGGCTGATTGTCCTGCTCCGTATGCGGCGAGCACCGATGCCGCTGTCGGCTTCGGTGCCGTCTTGAATGCGATGATCCTCGCCATGCATGGTCCCCCGAAGGCGCGGGCAACCTGCCCGCCCATGCGGCACTCCCGCCTTGAAGGCTCCCGCCACAAAATTGGGACGCATACTGAATGGTGGCGTGAATGCGCTGCGGCCGCCAGAATCATCGCAATCGATGAAGTAGTGTCCGGGAGTGCTTAACGTTGGGTAAAGCGGCAAAGCTTCTTGGACAGATCGATTGACGCTGGTGGATAGCTTGAACACAAATGATCACTGTTCGGATTACGCCATGGGCCCGACATCCAGTGTTGGCTTGAACCAGCGGCGGAGTGCTTCGTCCAATCCGTCGATGCTATTCTCTTCACCGGTCCAAGCAATGCAGGCATCGGGACGGATCAGCATCGAACGCTCTGCATCGACGACGACGCAACGTATCCTCTGCGTGCTGACTGCGACGAGCTTGGAAGCCCTCTGCTCGGTTGAGGCGTCGAGAAGTACGGCCATGCCATCCTGCATGAGATCGTAGAGAGACACGTCGGCATCGCCGTGGCGGATCGGCTTGTCTTCGATCAGCCGTCCGATGTCGTCCAGCTTCGACCCGAGATCGTAACGGATGGAGAGGCCGCTCATGATCTCGCCGATGAACCGGTTGACGTCGTCGAACTGCATGAGCCTCGCTACGATGTCCCGCATCGCACCCGATTGTGGATCGGGGCGCATGATGGCCATCTGTGCAAGAGTGTTCGCCAGAACGGCTTCGGCGACGGGCCGCCGTTCGGCCGTGTAGGTGTCGAGCAGGCTTTCCGGCATCTCGCCGCGAATGACGGCCGCGAGCTTCCAGCCGAGGTTTGCAGCGTCCACGAGTCCGAGGCTCAGGCCCTGACCGCCGAACGGCGTATGGATATGCGCCGCATCACCAGCGAGCAGCACCCGGCCTTTGCGATAGGTATCGACGAGCCGCGTATTGTCTGCCCAGCGGCTGCCGCTTTCGAGCGATTTCACGCCCACGTCCTTGCCGCTGATGCGGCGCAATACGGCTTCGATCTCCTCGCGTGTGAGCGGAGCCTCCCGGTCTTCGGGCGGCCCGCTGAAGTCGATCATGACCAGCCGGCCGGGAATGGGGCCGTAGGAGAATACGCCGCCCGGCGTGCGATTCCAGCCATTGGGCAACAGGCGTTCGGGATGATCGATGTCGGCGATGACTTGGTAGAGCGTTGACGTTGGCTGCGTGCCAGGGAAATCGAAACCGGCGCGCTTGCGGACGAAGCTGCGTCCTCCGTCACAACCAATGAGATAGGAGCATCTTATATGGCCTCCGCCTGCCGGAGACGACCATTCCACATCAATCCCGTGGTCCTGCTCGGCGAAGCCGATGACCTCGCAAGCGCGGCGCACCTCGATGCCGAGGGAGCGCGCGCGCTCGGCCAGCATGGCTTCGAGCCCATGCTGATCCACTGCACGGGCGCGCCGTTCCAGCTTATTCTGCGCATCCTTTCGGATCGGCAAACCGGCAAAATGGCCGCTCAACTTCGACCGTGGACCGCGCGCATCCGGCCCGTTCTGCTCAATAAACTGCTGGATCGCCGCGAAGCTGCGCATCTCTTCGGCAACGATGGCCGCAGTCATCCCGCGGCGCTGCAACGCTTCGCTCGCAAGAGGGCCGAGCGCCTTTGCCTTCGTGGCCGTACTCGGTGCGGACAGACGCTCCAAAATGAGGACGCGCACGCCGCCCAATGCCAGCTCAATGGCGGTCAAGAGCCCGACCGGACCGGCCCCCACAACCACGACGTCGACCGCGATTCCCATATACCATATCCCAATGTGTACTGAGTACATAAACTGGATGTGGTCTGCGGTCGATGTCAATGCAAATATGTACTCAGTACATAAATTGTGCTATCGGAAGCTGCATGTCAGTGCCATCCGACCGCCGATCCCGTAAGCGCCTTGCCACGCGGCAAGCCATCTCGGATGCCGCAACGTGCCTCTTCATCGAGCGGGGGTTCGATCATGTGACGGTGGATGAGATCGCCCTCGCCGCCGACGTCGGACGGATGACGGTGTTCAACCATTTCCCTCGCAAGGAGGACATGTTCTTCGATCGCGACGAGGAAGGCCGAGAGATTCTGCGGCAAGCTTTGCTGCAGCGCGATCCCGGTGTCGCTCCGATCGAGACGTACCGCCGGCTCGCGCATAGGCTGGTGGCGGAACAAAGCCCTGCTGTCGAATTTTCTGCGAGGAGCCAAGGCTTCATCGAGACAATCGAGGGCAGCGAAACCCTGAAGGCTCGGGCCAGGGCGATACGAGACGAGTTCGCGCAAGTCGTGACGGTGGCGCTGTCCGAAAGCGTAGGGCGCGAACCTACCGATCCCGATGCCTGTCTGGCAGCCAGTCTCCTCCTGGCAACGTGGACCGTGGCCTTCATCCAGGCTCACCGGACCTTTCGAGAAACGCGAGATTCAAAAGAAGCGAGAGCCGCTTTCCTCGCTATTGTCGATCAGGGAAGCATCGGCGTCAAAGCTGCGATGGCTGGCACGCCTTACGCCTAAGCAATCAACTCCTGCGCGCCAATGCTTAGTTCATCAATTCGTCGCCGAGGAAGTGCCGTCCCTCGCGATCCTCGATCTCGATGACCCAGATGTCGCTGTCGAACTCCGCCTCGCGCTTCAGGAGCGCTTCTGCGTCGGCTTCGGCCACGAAGCCTTGTTTGAAACGGCTGACCCAGCGCCGATCGATATCGGCATCATCGAGGCCCGCAGGTGCTGGCGAGAATACGGCCGCCGTCTGATCCGACCGTATGATCTTGATGAAGATCGCCCCTGCATCATCGTCACCGTGACGGACGACGACGCCCGTCGCGCCATTGACTTGGCAGCGACGGAGATAAGCTTTGACCCAGATTTCGGATTTGAGACGCATGTCTCCACGTTATCGGCGAGCGACAGGAAATATTCTAGTGCTTCGCTGCCTTGGCGATCGCTTCGCGCCGCGCCTTGGGTTCACCCTGCAGACGAATAAGCCGGCTCATCAAGGGGCCGGATATGCGGCCGGTGACTTTAAGTTTCTGGTCGGTCTCGAACTCGCGGACGGCGCGCGCGAACTCGGGCGTCATGGCTGAACCCGGAACGCCCGTTTGATAACCCAGCGCCGCGAGCTGTTGCTTCACCGTGCGAACGAGACTTTCGCCATCGGCCGTCATCGTTTTGCCGGGCCGTGCCGCGCTCGGCGTCATGGACGATGAGCCCAGGATCAGTTGGCTTAGAAGCTGTTCGCTCGGTTGACCGGTCAACACCAAGCCGTTGTCGTACTCGTAGGCGAAAATCGCGGCGCGGGTGACCATTCCCAAAACGCCATCGGCCTGACCGGGCTCGTAGTGAATGTTGCCGAGTTCGCGTTGGATGCCCTTCGTGAGTTCGGCGCGGTTGGCATCATCGATTTGACTGAGCGGCGCAGGCGGCAACACGCCTTCGTCCGCAGGTGGATCGGCCGCAGGTCCGGGCGACGTCGGACCGAGCGCGATGCCCGGCCCGTCGACCCATGAGGTGCGATCGGTGACGATGCCGCCGGTTTCGATGGCACTGCCCGGGGTCGTATTCTGGAAGACGAACATGTTCAAAGCCACGCTCGTCGTCGCCAGCAGCGAAATGACAGCTGCGAGCTTTATATCCCTCTCGGTCATACTGACGCCCGTTGCTCGTTCCAAGCTGAGAACTATGGCGAGTCAGCCGTTAAGACCTGCTTAACCGTCGGCGAATTGCACCTAAAACTTCTCCCAAAGGATCGATCGGATTTATCTAAAATTTGAAGCAAAAGCACATCGAATTGCGGTGCACAAACTAGCGTGACCTTGAGCCGGGGCTGTTATCCGTTGATGGAGGGCAAATGCCTCACCACCAATCCGTTCAACGGCCGGACCGCGTTCGGCCGCAGAAGCGAAGGTTTGAGCTATGGGTATGTTGCGAATTGCTACGTTTGCCGCGGTGGCCATCGCGCTGTTGCCGTCCGATCGCGAGCAGCAGCAGCGTCTCTACGAGCGCGCCGGGTCAACGGCTGAATGGGTCGTCACATTCTGCGACCGTAACTCTGCCGCGTGCGCGAAGGGTTCGGAGTTGTGGTCGCAATTCGTTGCCAAGGCAGAATTCGGGGCCAAGCTCGCCTACGACATGATACGCGAGCACGAAGCTTCCGGGCTCGCCACGTCGAGCTTGAACCTGGATCAGAACAAAGGCCGGGTTGCGCCAGCTCTCCTTGAGCGCGAGGGCGGCACTCTGACGCCTCTCGACAAAGAGCCCGATTGGCGCGGTAAAAACCTGAACAAGAACGGCATTTGATCGATGCTTTGAGCGACCGGCAGCTGGCCAATCGTATCCGCCCCTTGCTCTCGACCAGTCCTCGCACCTAAGTGTAGTGTAGCGCCCGATTTAGCGGGCTGCAGGCTGGATTTTCCAATGACGCTCGACGACATCCGCGCCGATTTCGCGCTTCTTGATGATTGGGAGGATCGCTATCGCTATGTGATCGAGCTCGGCCGCGCGCTTCCGCCATTTCCCGAAGCGCTTCGGACGGACGCCAACAAGGTCCGTGGCTGCGCGAGCCAGGTTTGGCTTGCAACCAGGCGCTCTGGTTCCGGCAACCCGAGCACCGGCGACAAGCTCGAAATGCAGGGCATGAGCGACGCCCACATCGTCCAGGGTCTCATCGCCCTCTTGTTCATCATCTACGAGGGCAAGACGCTCGACGAAATTCTGAAGACCGATGCGGAAGGAATTTTCGCGAGCCTCGGCCTCAAGGATCATCTCACACCGCAGCGCTCGAACGGGCTCGCCTCGATGGTGAAGCGCATCCGCTCTGACGCCGCCGAGATGCTGGCTGCCTAACTCAGCCGCTCCGCTTCAAACCTGACCTGCGTCGATCTGGGGACGGTAGTCGCTCGCGCCCCAGTGCCTGACCCGCACGGGCTTTTGATCGTTGGCTTGCGCTGGCTGCGGGAGCATCCCGTAATGCCGGGCGAGCTGGCGCAACGCGATTTGCAGGATGATCTTGCCGGAGCGCTGCGGCCAACCACTCGCCTTCTCGCTCGCTTCCAGTCCCTTCAAATGACAGCAGACGTCGATCAAGACGCCTGCGAGGTCGGGACCGACGGCTGCAAGCGCCCGCTTCACGCGTTCGTGCGCCGCTATAACGGAATCGCGAATATCGGGACCAATATCGGGCGCCCCTCTGGAGCCGCCTCCCCCGCTCAGCAAGTTCGACCAGTTGGCTGTGACGCGCGGCGTCATTCGAGCAAACCAGAAATCGGCGCGAAGCTTTTCGCCGGCATCGAACTCGGCATCGGTCAGCATCGGCCGTCCGTCCTTGTCCTTCCGCCGCGCCAGCCAGGCGAGCGGACTTTCAGCGAGATTGCGTTCAGGGGGTTGGCGTTCCTCGTTCGCGGAAAGGCTCGCAGCGCGAGACGATCTTACTGTCATTGCTGATCCCCGGTGTGCTGATTGTCGATGGCGTCTGACGATTGCGATGCGTCTGAGGCGACTTCGCGCATCACCAGCGTCGGAAGGGCCCAGCTCAGGACGTCGAGCGCGCGATCGAATGATGGGTCGTCGCGGCGGTATTCGACTTTCAGACATGCGTGCGCAACCGTGGTCCGATCGCGGCCGAACATCAATCCGACTTCCGTCAGCGTCATGCGGCAACAGACGTGTGCGAGATACATTGCCACCTGCCGCGCCTCGGCGACGTCCCTGACGCCGCGTTTGCCGTGCCAAAGGCCTTCGGACTCAATGCCGAAGACGTTCGATATCGCGATGTCTATTGCGAGGCGTGCGCGGCAGTGGCGGAAAACTTCCCGCCTGCCGGAACGAGGAGCAACGTGGCGGCGCATTTCCAACGGCGCGGACGCGGCTCGCAACACCAGCCGGAGGCCTGGCTTGAACCGCGTGCGGTCAATGCCGACTTCGCCGGCCGTATCCTCGGTCAAAACTGACTTCAGGGTCTGTGACATGACGATGAAGAATACGGTGGTGCCCAAGCGCGGGGATAAGTTTTTTGTTGGCTCCGTCATTCACCCTAACGGGATCGGGATCGCAAAAAGATATCCCCGCATCTCGCGCCTGCCGCACATTCGACGGCATGCAAAATCGCGTTTCGATACGAGACATCAGAGCGCCCGGGAATGCGCGGCGCGTAAACGCTCGCAATTCAGAGTCCAGTTGCGCACGCGACGCTCTGCGCCTTTTGCCGCTCTGGCCGAGAGATCTTGGCAACCGAACGCTCGAGGGCAGAAAGAAGCTCGTCGCCGTCATCGAGCGGGAGCTTCGAAAAGAGCGGCAGCGCGGGATCGCGGGCAATGCAGCGTACGATGTCGCCCGACACGCAAAGCTCGTTCGTTTGCTCAAGGACGAGCGCCAGTCGCTTATAGCGATCGAGCTTTCTCAGTTCGGAAAGCGTCGTCGCGGCGGCGCAGAAAGTTCAGACCGCGGCCAAGAGATGCCGCGTTAATATTCGAGGTTCGGGCGCGAACGCTTCGATTGCGAAAGCTATTTTTCGCGGCGGGTGCCTAGTCCCATCTTCTTGGCGAGCTGCGACCGCGCGTTGGCGTAGTTTGGTGCGACCATCGGGTAGTCCGGCGGCAGGCCCCACTTCTCCCGATACTCTTCCGGAGACAAGTTGTAGTGCGTCCGCAAATGGCGCTTCAGCGATTTGAACTTCTTGCCGTCTTCGAGGCAGATGATGAAATCCGGCATGACGGACTTCTTCACCGCGACTTTCGGCTTCGCCTCTTCCCGCTCCTGCGGCACGATTCGACCTGCGGCGCGGCTCAGCGCGGCGTGGGTTTCAGCAATCAATCCCGGCAGTTCGGTCGACGAGATCGAGTTGTTGCTAACGTAGGCCGCGACGATCGTGGCAGTGATCGTCACGAGCTCGGGAGAAGCTGTAGTTTCCATCCGCCTGTCTTCCACATCCTCTGGCGAGCGAAACCCCGCCGCCGATAGCTCTTCCATATCCACATCCCGCAATCGCGTAGTCGTCGCCGACAAAGCCCGTCGCGGATCCCAAAATCACGAAGTAGATAGGGAGATCAACTCGACTTCACTTGCGAAAGCTTTGACTACATGGCGACTTCCTTGTCAATCTCGGCGGCTGTTTAGATTACGGCATCACTAATTCTTGGCGGTCTCTCTTCTTCAACTGGTCTTTACTCCGTCATGTTGGCGCGTTGACGCGCGGGCGCGGTCGGCCGAGAACAGGCGCAAATTCTTCCTCCATTCATGAAAAGGTCCGCATCCCCATGACCGGCCAAACGAAACCGTCTGCGATCGCAAAAGAGGCTGCGGAACTGCCGTCCCCGCCGCTGGCGGAGCGGGTGCCGACCGTCGCCACCCACCACGGCGTTTCGATCAGCGATGATTACGCGTGGCTTCGAGCGCAGAACTGGCAGGAGGTGATGCGCAAGCCCGGCGAACTCGCGCCGAATATCCGAAGCCACCTCGAAGCCGAAAACGCCTACACGAAAGGGATGCTCGCGGACACGGAAGACCTACAGGCAACGCTCTTCGCCGAGATGAAGGCACGTCTCAAGGAAGACGACCGGCAAGTTCCTCAACCTCATGGGCCCTACGAATACTTCCCGCGCTTCGTCAAAGGCGGCCAGTATGCTCAGCTCTGCCGTATTCCGTCGGGCGGCTCGGTCGACGAGCCACAAGTCCTTCTCGACGGCAACGCGGAAGCCGAAGGCAAAAGCTATTGGGACCTCGGCGCGACGGCCCACTCCGGCGACCACAAGCTGCTCGCCTATGCGACGGACGACAAGGGTTCGGAGCTTTATACGGCCCGCGTCCGCGATCTCACGACGGGCAAGAACCTCGCCGACGAAATTCCGGACACCCATGGCGGGCTCGAGTGGTCGAGCGACGGGAAGACGCTGTTCTACATCAAGGTCGATGAGCACCAGCGGCCGCTGTTCGTCTACAGCCACGTACTCGGGACGCCAGCCTCGGAAGACAAGCTCGTCTACGCCGAACCCGATTCCGGCTTTTTCGTCGGTTTGTCCTCGACACAGTCGCGGAAGTTTATCATCATCGACATTCACGACCACGAGACGAGCGAAGTCCGTCTCATCGATGCCGAGAATACCGAAGCGGGCCCGCGCCTCGTCGCGGCGCGCCGTGTCGGGCATCAGTATAGCGTCGAACACCACGGCTCGCACCTCGTCATCGCGACGAACTCGGACGCGGCGGAAGATTTCCGGATCGTGACGGCGCCCGTCGAAAATCCCGGCGAAGAAAATTGGCGGGAAATCGTCACGCACAAGCCGGGGCGTCTGATCATCGACGTCAGCGTGTTTCAAAACTACATGACGCGGCTCGAGCGCGAAGAGAGCTTGCCGCGCATTGTCGTCACGCCGCTGAAGCCCGAGACGGATGAATTCCTCGATCTCGCCGAAGAGCACACGATCGCTTTCGACGAGGAGGCCTATGCGCTTGGCCTCAGCTCAGGCTACGAGTTCGACACGACGCGGATCCGCTTCACCTATTCGTCGATGACGACGCCGGCGGAGACCTACGATTACGACATGGCGACGCGCGAGAGGACGTTGCGCAAGCGCCAGGAAATTCCGAGCGGGCACAATCCGGCTGATTACGTGACGCGCCGGCTCCTCGCGCCCGCAGCCGACGGCGAACTCGTTCCGGTCACGCTGCTCTACAAGAAGACGACCCCGCTCGATGGCTCGGCGCCGCTCTTTCTCTACGGATACGGCGCGTACGGCATTGCCATGCCGGCGTCGTTTTCGACTGGGCGGCTGTCGCTCGTCGACCGAGGCTTCATCTTTGCGATTGCCCACATTCGCGGCGGCAAGGACAAGGGCTATCGCTGGTACACCGACGGCCGGATGAAGAAGAAGAAAAACACCTTCACAGATTTCATTGCGGCGGGCGAACATCTGATTGCGGAAGGCTTCACGCAGCGCGGCCGGATTGTCGCCAACGGCGGGTCTGCGGGCGGGATGCTGATGGGCGCAATCGCCAACATGGCACCCGATCTTTTCCTCGCGATCATCGCCGACGTTCCGTTCGTCGATGTGTTGAACACGATGCTCGACAAGGATCTTCCGTTGACGCCGCCCGAGTGGCCCGAGTGGGGGAACCCTCTCGCGAGCAAAGAGGACTTCGACTACATCCGCAGCTATTCGCCTTACGATAACGTCGAGGCGAAGAAATATCCGCACATCCTGGCGCTCGCCGGCCTTACCGACCCGCGCGTGACCTATTGGGAGCCTGCGAAGTGGATCGCCAAGCTGCGCAAATTGAATACCAGCGACAATCTCGTGTTGCTCAAGACAAACATGGGCGCGGGCCACGGTGGCGCCTCTGGCCGCTTCGACGGCCTGAAGGATACGGCATTCAACTACGCGTTTGCGGTCAAGGTGGCGGGCGGCGCTTAGCGAAAACGAGAGAGACCTCAAACAAAAACGAGAGAGACCTCAAACAAAAAGGGCCCGCTTCGCGCGAGCCCTTTTTTCATATGACGCAACGGGCGGTCAGCGTTTGCCGCTCGCTTTCTGCGGCTTCGCAAACGTTGCGGTGACCGAGCTCACGGCGGGCTGCGCTTTGGCAGCCGCGCTCTTCTTCGGCTTGCGGATTTCCTTGTTCGAACGCTGTTGGCCTTTGGCCATGGCAGACCCCTTAGGTGTTAGAGGGCGCGTCGCAACAATCCTGCGGCGTGTATGGCCACTGTTTCACACTGTCCACGGTAGCGCCAGAAGGGAACGAGCGGGCCGATCATCAGAATGCTGCAAAACTCAAAAAAGTGATCGGCAGCGCTTTGGGCAAAAAAAAGGCCCGCACAGGGCGGGCCGTCGGAGTTAGAAACTTGCAAGAAAAAAGGCCCGCCGCAGCGGGCCTAACCTTCGGATGCAGCGCTAAGCTGCGACCGTGCCGAAGAGAGGCGATTTCGTAGCCTCCTCGAGAACCGTGTCGGACTTGAGTGCGATACCGATGTAGCGCACTCGGCCGGCTACCTTTTCCTTCTTCACGCCAAGCTCGGCGAATTCACGTGCAAAGCTCGGAAGTGCTGCGGGTTCCTTGTTCTTAGATTCACACCATGAACAATAATCCTCGTAGAGTTCAGTAGCCGTAACGCTCGATCCGTCGCGGACCTCGATGTTCTCCTTGTAGAAACGTTCCGTGTTGGTTTCGGGAGCAAGACGCCGAACCGGCATCATGCTGCGAGTTTCAGCAACTTTCGTCTCAACCTGATGCACTTCTGCGGGCTGAGCTTCGATTGCTTGCGCCTGGACAATGGGTGCTTCGAGAGGGATCTCGATCGACCGGTTGTCATTGGCGCCTGAACGCGGCTTTTCAGTCTCAACGATAACCGGTGTGAGCACCGGAACCGCCACCGCTGCCGCAGCGGTGCTTTCCTCCGTCAGCGCCATTCTCGGCGTGACAGGCATCGGCTGGCGATCATAAAGCCGCCACTGACTGAATGCGACGTACATGCCGAACCCAGAACCGATTTCGAGCAGCAGCGCGACGAACAACGTCAACGCCATCTGAATGTTTTCGATTTTGACGTTCGGGAAGAACGCGTTCGTAAGCTCGGTCAGAACCTTCGCTTGCGGATCAGCCTCGGAGAGAGCAGGTGAACCTGCGGTCGCATCGATCTTCGCTCTTAGCTCAGCGATGCGCGCTTCGGCCACTTTGGCAGAGCTTGCAGACGCGAGTTCGGAGTCGAGAGCCGTCAGCTGTTGGCAGAACGTCCGTTCGGTTTTCGAATTGACGTCCTTACAGCCGTTCGACCACTGCCAGGCCTTCTGCATTTTCATGCCGTCGATCTGGCTCTGCACCGCGTCATAGGGACGATGCTGAGGGATCCACCCGGCCTGCTCTTCCGCTCGCTTCAGCTCGCCTCTGAGATCCTGATAGGATTGAGCCTCTTGCGCACGCTGCCCGGTCGAATCGAACCGGTTCAGCGCTGCGTGGCCAAGCGCGGACGTCATTGAGTAGGCCGTCACGACCACCCAGACGAGCGCTGACGCAGCAGCCTGCGACCAGATTCTATTTCGAACTGCGGCAAAGAAGAAAAACGGTACCAGTGCTTTCATGCAGTCAGCGGCAGCAGATGCTGCGCCGTAGATTTGACCATCAAGCTCGGTTCGTCCGAGACTGAAGCCAAAACGCCAGTTCATAGCAGCCGATACGGCGAGCAATACGCCTGCTGCTAGAACCCCCAACACGCCTAAAACGTGTCTCATCGTGTGCCCTCTCCTGTGAGGGCCGGTTCCGTTACGCGAGTACAACACCGGCCATTTCGTTGTGGTCTTTGCGCCCGAGGGGGGAACGCCGACCAGGCTCCGGAACGCACAACGGGCGTGGCTGCCATGATGTCCGTTTCGTTCGACTGTGAGCTCCGATGTCATCCCCATGACATCGGCAGACGAGCGACGCGGATACCGCGCAACCAAGCAAGCCGAGAGCAACCACACTCAACACCGCCTCAAAGTATCGCCACGATTTCGCCGCAAGAAATCAGAGGTGGAAAACTTTTTCCCTCAAGGCACGTGCGAGGGTGGAAAACTACGCGAATTAAACTCCCCTCGCCCTCAGCCGTAACTGAGTCGTCCGCGTATGTGAATCCGAATTCGTAGGAGAATCAGAATTCTAGTATCGCGTGTTCGGCGCGACGCGGCCACCCGGCACCCCCCTGGTTCGCACCCGACGGCGGTTGAAAAACCCCAGTTATCAAGAGGTTTTGCACCGGTCGCTCAAGACTTATGCACGGCGCAATTGTGGCAAGATGAGCATAGCGAGCGGCCATCCATCGCACTCGATCCACGAGACTTTTGCCACGAGACCTTCGCGCGACCGGCATGCGCCGTCAGCGATAGCGCGCATTTGCCGTTTACCAAGTCGCGCCGGATGCTACAGTCCGGAGTGCACGCGCCAGCGTTCGCGACGCGCGTGTGAGTTTGTTGGAGTTTGCACCATGCCGCGTCTCGGTGGAGTGCTGTTGCTGACGGCGACGGTGATGGTCGCCGCCTATAGCTATTTATTCCCGGCATCCGACCACACCGCAGACCTCAATGAAGTCGTCCGCATCTCGGCTGCACCCGATCGCGCTCATCGAAGCGAGACCGGAGCGCGCGTATTCTCATCTGCATCCCCGGTCTTCCGCGAGGTGATCCCCGAGGAAGCTGCCGGATCTGCTGCTCTCACATCGCAAAAGCCTGGAACGTGGACGACTGTCGTGTCGTCGGAACAGGCCGTCTCGTCGCCGCTCAAGTCGGCGAGCCCGGGCGATCCCGAAACGCGGGCCGAACTCGCAAGCGATCTGCAGCGGGAACTCAGACGCGTTGGCTGTTACGAGGGCGAAATAACCGGCACATGGAACGCGGCGACCCGGCGCGCGATGGCGGCGTTCATGGATCGCGCCAACGCCACACTGCCCTTCGATAATCCCGATTACGTGTTGCTCGCTCTCCTGCAGAGCCATCAGGACATCGCCTGCTCGGCCGAATGTCCATCCGGCCAGATCTCCGATGGAGGCCGCTGCGTGCCGCGCGCCGTCGTCGCTCAGGCGACGAAAAGATCGAAGCGGCTCGAGGAGCGCCGATTGGCAGCTGCGCGTCTGGCCGGCAATGTTTCGCCCGCGGTGACGGCGGAGCCTGAGAAGCTTCCGTGGCTTCAGAACGAGAAGGTCGCCGAGGCTCCTGTGGCCCCTCCTCCCGAGCCTCTGCCCGGCCGCATGTCGGTTGGCGCTCCGATCGCGGAGACCGCATCTCCGCCGCCCGCGGACGACTCGTCTCGGTGGAAACCGATTGCGATTGTGCCTGAGCAGCGAGATGCGAGGGGGTCCAACGATTCCTCGACTGTTGCGGCTCTCGGTCAGACCGGCGATTCCGACGATCTCTCAGCCGATGCCTCAACCGATGCCAATGCAGCTCCCCTGCTTCCTGTAGACGCCGATGCAAAAACGCATGTGGTGAAGCGGAAGTCTCGGCACTCCGATTCCTATTATTACGACGACAGGCCGAGGCGGAAATATGCCTCCGGTCGCAGCCGGCGCGGCGCTCCACGACCTGGAACCGCGCGGTACAATCTGATGCTATCGCTCGGCGGCATCTATTGATCGCGTCATACCCGCTGCGTGCCGTTCATGATCCAGGTCAGATAATCGGAACTTCCTCCCATCACCGGAATCACCAGTACCGCTGGCGTCTCGTAGGGATGATTGGCGATGATGTGCGCGACGGCGCGATCGGCTCCCTCACGCGCCAGCTTGGCGATCAGCACGGCTTCTTCGGCGGTTTCCGTCTCGCCTTTCCAAACATAGACCGACGTCATCGACGGCAGCACGTTGATGCACCCGGCCAAGCCTTGCTCGACCATCTCCCGGCCCAGCGCCAGCGCCGCCTGCCTATCGGGGAAGGTGGCGTAAATCATCACCACATCGACGGCTGGCGGAGCGGTCGGCTCTCCGGTATCCCGCGTGGGGGGCTTGTCGTTTGTCGACACTTGGGCGAGCTTCCCTGCCTTGCTGCGCGACCCCTCAGGAATCGAAGGGCCTAGATGCCTAAAGAAAAGCACAAATTCGAACGCATCGCTTTCGTCGCGAGCGAGGTTCCCGAAGCGATGGAAGCCCAAGCGGCCTTGATCAAGCGCTACGGGGAAACCGCACCCAATGAAGCCGACGCCATTGTCGCGCTCGGCGGCGACGGCTTCATGTTGCAGACGCTACACCGCTTCATCAACGACAAGATCCCGATCTACGGCATGAACCGGGGTTCTGTCGGCTTTCTGATGAACGATTATAACGAAGACAACCTGTTGGAGCGGTTAGCTGCCGCCGAGATCAGCCGCATTCATCCGCTTTCGATGATCGCGACGGACGCGTCGGGCAAGGCCCACAAGAGCTTGGCGATCAACGAGATCTCGCTCTTTCGCCAGCGCTATCAGGCCGCCAAGTTGCAGATCGCCATAGACGGCAAAGTGCGCCTTGAAGAGTTGATTTGCGACGGGGTGCTGGTTTCCACCCCTGCCGGATCGACCGCTTATAATCTATCGGCGCACGGCCCCATTCTGCCGATCAAGTCACAGCTGCTCGCCGTGACGCCCATCAGCCCTTTTCGGCCGAGGCGCTGGCGCGGCGCCCTCGTTCCCAACAAGGTCCATATCACGATCACCGTTCTGGAAGATGCGAAGCGGCCGGTAAGCGCCGTTGCCGACCATTTCGAGACTCGCCACGTCGTGAAGGTCGATATCGAGCAGGCGCGCGCCATCGAGCTCTTCATGATGTTCGATCGCGAACATGGGCTGGAAGAGCGGGTTCTGGCCGAGCAGTTCAGGTATTAGTTTTGGTTGGCGCTTGGCTTTTTTCTTGGCGCCCGTCGACTCGCGTTCCGCGAGCCGGCCGCCGGGCGCAGAATTCTTTGGTTGGCGCTTGGCGACTCGCGTTCCGCGAGCCGGCCGCCAAGCGCGGCTTCAGAAACCGACTGGCCCTCCTACGGGTGCCCTGGAGCACGCGCGGAGGGCCATGATTTGGTCCTGTGCTGCATTCCGGCTCGGGCCTGGCGGTGCTGATACCGCGGCCACGAATCCGGTTCGCAAACACGCATTCCCAAACACTGACAGGTCATGGTTAACTAAGTGTTAACGACCTGGGCGCCCGAATTGAGCGTTGGGCGGATCAGGCCGGCCAGCGGCTGACCAGCGCGTCGATATTCGGGCGTTCGCGTTCTTCGGGTTTTTCCATCGGCGTGCCGATGTAGATGAAGCCCGCGATCTTTTCGTGTTCGGCAAGGCCAAGCGCCGCGCGGACCGTCGGGCTATAGGCGATCCACTCGCTGAGCCACGACGTGCCGAAGCCGAGGGCGTTGGCGGTGAGGCACATGTTGAAGCAGAGCGCGCCGACCGATAGCACCTGCTCCCATTCGGGTGCGCCGGGACGCGCCTTCACGGAGGAGACGACGGCAACGACGACCGGTGAGCGCAGGAAACGGCTGCGCTCGGTTTCCAGCCGTATCGGCGAGGGCTCCTGCCGATCTTCTTTTTTGCAGGCCTCGACGAAGATCTCTCCCGCCGCCTTACGGGCGTCACCCTCGAACACGATGAAGCGCCAGGGCGAGAGTTTCTTGTGGTCTGGAACGCGCGCACCCGTCGTCAGGATGCTGTGCAGTTCTTCCGGGTTCGGTCCGGGTTCGGCGAGCCGGTCCGGTTTCACCGAACGTCTTGCCGCAAGAAATTCAAAAATCGCGGTATTCATGTCATGTTCCGTACTATTCGTGTCCGTCTCGCTATACGAGGGCCCGGCCTGTTACAAGCGGGCCGTTAAGTTCAGAATCGGAACAACGCGCGGAAAACGGGCGTGGAGATAAGATGCGCCGGCATTTTTTGAAATTTGTCGCGGCTGTCATTGCAGCGGTTTCTCTGGCCGCAGGCGCCGAATCCGCCTTAAGCGACGATGCTCCGACGGCCATGGTCGTGCTCGATGGCTCGGGTTCGATGTGGGCGCGTCTTCCGCCCGATAATCGGGCCAAGATCGATATCGTGCGCGAGAAACTCGGCGGTCTCCTGGCTCAGCCGAATTCGACGCGGCTCGGGCTCGTATCGTTTGGCCACCGCCGCCGCGGCGACTGCAACGATGTGGAATTGATCGCTGGTCCCGAAAGTCCGCGGCAAGCGGTTCTCGATCCGATTGCCAAGCTCAATCCGCGCGGGCCCGGCCCCCTCACCGCCGCGCTCAAGGTCGCGATGGGCGCGATCGGACAATCGCGTCCGGCGCAAATTCTGTTCATCGGCGATGGCGCCGATAATTGCCAGCAGGATACCTGCGCTGTCGCAAGCAATCTCGCGAAGACGTTTCCAGGCGTTGCCGTGCAAGTCATCGGCATCGGCATTCCTGCCAATGAACGGCCGCGCATGGCGTGCATCGCCGACGCGACCGGTGGCCATTTCTACGACATCACAGATTCAAACGGGCTCACGGCCGCGATCAACGAAGCAACGGAGCTTGCGATTTTGTCGCCCGGCGCGACGGTTGCGGGCGGCGCCAATCCGGCTGACGGCAAGCCGACCGCGCCACCGCCGCCTGCAGGCGCGTCGCTCAGAGCATCGGCTGCACTTGTCGACACCGGTCCACTTCTCACAATCCCGCTCAAGTGGCGCATTTTTAAAACGGGCGATAAGACTCCGCTGACCGAAGCCGAGGGGCACGATATCACCGCCAAGCTTCCCGCCGGCAGCTATGAGATCATGGCTGAACTCGGATCGCTCACGGCGCGCCAGGACATCACGATCGCCGATGGCGACAAGCAGAGCATCATCGTTCCTTTCAATGCCGCGCATCTTCGCGCACGCGTCAGCGCCAGCAAGGGCGCCAACGCGTCTCAAACCGCTGTTCTGACCGTCTCACTCGGCGAGAAGCCCGTGACGATCGCGAGCAACGGCGCGGTCGATCTTTACCTGCCGCCAGAGACCTACATATTGACGGCCGCCGATGGCGCAGCGCGCTCGTCACAAACGCTGCAGCTCGCCGCCGGAGATGACAAGCCGCTCGATATTTCACTTGGCACAGGTCAGGTCGATCTTTCTGCCGCGGCGGCGGACGGCACCAGCATCAAAGACGTTCTTTTCGCGGTTTCCGCCGATGATCCCGAAAGTCCGGACGGGCGTCGCGAAGTGGCGAGGTCGCGCAGTCCGAACGCGAGCTTCACTCTTCCGGAAGGCACCTACTATGTCAGCGCGCGATCGCGCAGCGGCGATGTTCGAAAACGCATCGCGGTCGGCGCGGGACAGACGGTGACGGAGACGCTGGCTATCGTCCTCGTTCCGTTCAAAGTTTCGGCGCTCGTCGCTGGCGCACCTGCCAAGGCCGATCAGAATATTTTTTATCGCGTCGACCGCATCGACGGCAACCGCACCGGCGTGGCGCGAGCGATGGGGCCCGATCTCGCACTCGACCTTTCGCCCGGACGTTACCGGGTCACCGCGTCGCTTGCCGTCTCTCATATCTCGGCAACAAAAGAGTTCGACGTCGTTGCCGGAAAACCGGCGAACGCCGTCATCGATATCGCGGCAGGCGAGGTGAAGTTCGCACCGCCATCGGACGAGTCCGCGATCATCGGCGATGTTTTTTGGGAAGTCTCGGACGAGAGCGGCATGCCGACATGGCGTGCGACGGGGACGCAGGCGACCGCGCTTTTGGCGCCGGGCCGTTACACGGTGAGATGCGAGGCTCGCGGCAAGCATGGGCAAGCGTCGTTCGAAGTTCGCGCCGGTGAAAGCCAGAAGATCGAGATCGGACCAGGATGATCGAAGCGGCACTAAAAACTTGGCGAGCGCGGATCGCGCGGCCCTCACGCGCATCAATCGGCGCGCAGGCCGCTGTACTCGTATTCGTTTTGCTATCGATCTTCACTGCAACGGTTTCGTTTGCGGAAGAGCCGATCCCGGACGGTCCGCCGACCGGTCCGTGGGGACCTTCGATCGAGAAACGCAAGAACACCACCGTCGTCGAACGCGGCAAGACCAAGGGGCCGGGCGTTAGGCTTGTGGCTCTGCTGACGGGCGACGGGCAGCAGATCGATCAAGGACTGGTCTGGCGGGTTTTCCAAACGGCAGGACAAGCTGGAAAATCAAAGCTTCTCATGGAGTCACATGAGGCGAGCCCGTTCGTCAAACTCCAGCCCGGCGAATACACGGTCAATGCCGCATTCGGCCGGGCTAATCTGACGCGCAAGATCACCGTCAAGGCTGCCGATGGCCCGCCGTTCGAAGCGTTTGTTTTGAACGCTGGAGGACTTCGGCTTTCGGCGCTCATCGACGGCAAGCCCGCGCCGCCGGGCTCGGTGACATATTCGATATTCGCCGACGACCGCGATCAGTCAGAAAGCCGGTCTGCCGTAATCACGGCGGCGAAGCCGAACCTGATCATTCGGCTCAATTCCGGCATCTACCGCGTCGTCTCCCAATACGGCGACGCAAACGCCAAAATCGAAACGGATGTTACCGTCGAAGCCGGGAAGCTGACCGAGACGACCGTCACGCATTCGGGCGGCATGGCGACGTTCAAACTCGTCACCCGTTCGGGCGGCGAAGCGATGCCCGATACGCGGTGGACGATCCAAACGGACGACGGCGAGACGATCAAGGAAAGCGTCGGCGCGCTTCCGACTCACGTGCTGGCTCCCGGCAAATATGAAGTAACGGCCTCGTCCGGCGGGCATATTTTCCAGAAGGCTTTTCAGATCAAGGACGGCGATCACGTGAGCGTCGAGGTGATGATGGCGACGGCACGCGACGACCGGGGCGAGCGACCGTCCAGCGGTGCGACGACGATCATGCCGACCGAGCGCGGCGCGAACTGATCGCGTAATTTTCAGAAATCCGTCAGAACCCAATCGGTCGGGCAGCCGTTTTCGCGCATCCGCTTTTCGACGCGTTCGTGTTGATCGGTCTCGCCCGCTTGGAGAAATGCGGTCCTCGCCATTTGCCACTGCTCGCAAGCAGACGTCAGATCGCCTGCGCGTTGCGCGGCTTCACCCAGCGCAAGGCGCGCTGCGGCGTGCGCTGCGTCGGGTCCGTGGAGCGATCCATATCCCGCTGCCGACCGGAGTGCCGACATGCGCGCGTCGGCATTACCAAGATGTTCGTACCCCAGGGCCAGATCGTAATAGAGGCCGGAGAGCGCTGTCTTGTCGCCGCGCGCGAGAGCCAGTTCGATCTTGCTATGGAGTGTTTCGATGTCCTCGATCCGAGGCGGCGGTTCGGCCGTCGCTTCGTTTGGACTGGACGGCGTAATCGGTGCGGCAACCGGCAAAGGCGACGGCGAGAGTCGGCTTGATCTTTCGTTCGGACGCTTCGATCGCCGGGCGAGAAACAGAGCAATGAGCGTGAGAAGGAGCGTGAACGGGATCGCGACGACAGCAGCGTTCAGGAGTGTTTCAAGCGTTGCCTTGTCGGCCATGACTGACCCTATCGCTTACGAGCCGCACCGCACTCTTTATCGTCGCGATTTGTATCAGCGGAATGGCGCTGCGTACATCAGGCCGCCTTTGCTCCATACATTGTTCGGGCCGCGATCGAGCTTCAAAACAGAATCCTGGCCAAGCGTGCGCTCGAAGATCTCGCCATAATTTCCGACCTGCTTGACAACCTGATAGGCCCAATCGCGCGACAGGCCGAGTGGCGCGCCGAGGTCTGCGTCAAGTCCCAGAAAGCGGCGCACCTCGTGGGAGGGTAAGGATTTCGCCGCCTCGACGTTGGAACTCGATATATTCAATTCTTCCGCGGCAACGATCGCCATCTGCGTCCAGCGGACAACGGCAAACCAACCATCATCGCCGATGCGTACCGCAGGGCCGTAAGGCTCCTTGGTGATCATTTCGGGCAGGATCATCTGGTCCGACCCGTTTGCCAGGCGGCTTTTTTCGTAGGCGAGCAGGGATATTTCGCCCGTCAGAACCGTGCAGCCGCCATTCGAATAGGTCTTGACCAAGTCATCCCAACGGTCGGACCTGATGAGTTGATAGCGCATCTTCCGCGAGCCAAAGAAATCCGAGATGGCGGATTCATCGCTCGAACCCGGCAGGACGCAGATCGAGGCGCCCGAAAGCTCGAGGACGCTTGCGATCGAATGGTTGCGCGGGATGATGAAGCCTTGGCCGTCATAATAAAGGACGCCGGTGAAGCGCGCGCCCAGTTCCGTATCGCGGGTGAGCGTCCACGTCGTCGCGCCGAGCAAGACGTCGATCTCATTGTCCTGGAGGGCTTTGAAGCGATCGCCGGGGTTGAGGCTCAGATATTTGACCGCGTCCCGATTTCCGAGGACAGCTGCCGCCAATGCGGAACAGAACTCGACGTCCAGCCCGCTCCAGGTCCCGCGCGTGTTAACTTCGCTGAAGCCCGGCTCATGGTCGGCGACGCCGCAAATAACCTTGCCCCTCGCGCGAACAGCATCGAGAGTATTGGATGGCGCGCTCGATGCCTCGGAGGACATTCCGACGCCCGCGACGAGAAGCAAAAACGCTGCCGCCCAGAACCTCGACACACTTCTCATCTGCGCTTTTCCGGCCAATGCTTCAATGAAGTCTCTTCATTTCCCTCGGGCAAACGAAAGCAACGGCCTCCGGCGCGGCCGCCTCGAACTCGCGCCCGCCGCCAGACATCCCGCGCCAGCAACGAATGGTCAAGCCCTTGACCGTGAACGAAACTTGCGCCACCAGGACTCGACCCGCCCTCGGAGATGTTGAAAATGGCCAAAAAAGACGAAACTTCCGAGCGCGGCGAGCTGCCGGAAACCGAGGTTGTGCATCTTGGGCGGAAGCCGTTCGAGCAGCACGGCTTTGTCAACACGCCGGTCTATCGCGGTTCGACGGTTCTTTATCCGACACTCGACGCGATTAAGAAGCGGACACAGTCCTTCACCTACGGACGCCGCGCGACACCCACGACGAAGGCTCTCGAAGAAGCGATCACGCATCTGGAAGGCGGCGCGGAGACCGTACTGACGTCGTCGGGCCTGGCCGCGATCTCGACCGCGATCCTGGCGTTCGCCGAGAGCGGCGATCACATCCTCATTCCCGACAACGTCTACCAACCGGGCCGGGCGTTTGCGGATAAGATGCTGAAAAAACTCGGCGTCGAAACGACGTATTACGATCCGCTCATCGGCGGCGACATCGCCAATCTCTTCCGGACCAATACGAAACTCGTGCTCGTCGAAGCGCCGGGCTCGCAGACGTTCGAGATGCCGGACATTCCAGCGATCGCCGGCGCCGCTCGCGCCAAAAACATCTGGGTTCTGGCGGACAACACCTGGGCGACGCCGTTCTTCTGCAAGCCGCTGTCACTCGGAGCCGACGTCTCGATCGAGGCCGCGACGAAATACATCGTCGGACACGCGGACGCCATGATGGGTACCGTGACCGGCAACGCGCGGGCCGCGAAGTTTCTCGACAACGCGAAGGAGACACTCGGCACGTGCCCGGGCTCGGAAGAGACGTATCTCGCGCTCCGTGGTCTCAGAACGCTTGCTGTTCGTCTCGAACGGCATCAGCGGTCCGGCATCGCGATTGCGGAGTGGCTCGCAGGGCGCCCCGAGGTCGACCGCGTTCTGCATCCCGCCCTTCCGAGTGATCC
This sequence comes from Hyphomicrobium sp. 99, assembly GCF_000384335.2. Lineage (NCBI taxonomy): Bacteria > Pseudomonadati > Pseudomonadota > Alphaproteobacteria > Hyphomicrobiales > Hyphomicrobiaceae > Hyphomicrobium > Hyphomicrobium sp. 99. Next base: position 2,081,917 of record NZ_KQ031382.1, on the reverse strand, counting down.
TGGCCACGCACTTTGGAAACGCGATTTCAGCGGCGCGAGTGGGCTCTTCGGCGTCGTCCTGAAACCTATCCCGGAAAAAGCGTTGGCGGCGTTTCTCGACGGACTGAAGCTTTTCGGCATGGGGTATTCGTGGGGTGGCTACGAAAGCCTCGTCATCCCGTTCGATCCGACGTCATACCGGACGGCGACACGCTGGCGCGGACCCGGACCGGCGCTCAGGTTCCACGTCGGCCTCGAGGCTGTCGAGGATCTGATCAACGATCTCGCCGAAGGCTTCGCGCGCATCGAAGCCGCGCGCTGACCTCCAGGGCGGCGACGGCACAGAATCAAAAGCCCAGCGCGCGGCGGACGATATCGCCGACGGTATTGCCGTACGAGTAACCGCGACTCGATCGGGTCAGACCCATTTCTTCGCGAGACCGGCTTTCCTCCGCGCGCCTCGATCCGTATCCGCGACCGTCCTCATCTCTCCGGCTGCTGCCGACGCGATATTTCTTCGCCGAGGACGTATCGAGCGCCTCGGGCGTCACGTGCTCCTGGGTGACGTCGATGTCTTTCCACTTCCCGGCGAGCGCCAGCGTGATGCGCTTCTGATGACCGTAGTAGTCGTCAAAGAACTGAGGCGTGCCATCGTCTGCGACCCAGACAGTAAAATATCCGACGTGGACGGGAATCGGCCTATTCAGATCGAACTGATTATCCATCGGCCCTTTGTTGACGAGATGCCCGACGTTCGGCGGCTGGGGTCCCCGGTCGATGTCGAAGACCAGTTGCGCGAGTTGCTGCGGATTTCGCACACGCATGCAGCCGTGACTGAAAAGGCGAACAGGTTCGTTGAATAGAGATCGCGACGGCGTGTCGTGGAGGTAGACGGAGTGTTTGTTCGGAAAAAGCAGTTTGACGAGGCCGAGCGCGTTGTCGTCGCCAGCCGGCTGATAGATCGTATACTCGCTGAGCTTCGCCCTGCCCCAGTTCACCCGGCTGCTATCGATGACGCGGCCATTGCGCATGACGATATAGCCCTGGCGCTCGATGGAGCGCCCTGTGCGCAGTGCGGTCGCCTTGATGGAATTCGGCAGGTTCCATCTCGGGCGTAGAACGATCTTCGTCATATCCTTCGAAAATATTGGCGTTTGCGTGGTTGCTGCGCCGACGACGACGCGTTCGTTGAAGACGGGCTTATTGTTTTCCGTCAGCGTGATTGAAAACGATGGAATGTTGACCAAGACGTGGTTGTCGCCGAGGGAACGCGGCATCCAACGCCACTCCTCCATGTTGGCGATGACGGCTGTGATCTTTTCGGGAGAGGATGCGAGGTCTTCGCCGGAAAGTTTGGCGCGTGTGGACGGGCCGACAATTCCGTCGGCTCGGAGCGACTTTGATGCCTGAAAACTTTTGACCGCGGCAGCAAGCGCGTCGTCGAAAAGCTGTTCGGCCCCCGGCGCAGAAACAATTCCGAACCTTTGCTTCAGAGTCGCGACATCGGGATCGCGCACGCCGTCGAGAAGGGTCGCGCCTCGCCGCGCGATATCAAATCGCTTTTCGTTCGCGGCCGCGCCGCCTCTCATGCGCGCGAGAAGCGCCTTCAGCTTTAAGAACTGATCCTGCGAAGGCTGAAACGCGCGGAGCGTCTCGTCAGGGTTCGGCGCGCTCGCCACGCGCGTCAGCACTGTCGCGGCGTCAGTGATGATGGGCGTTCGATCCAAGAAGCCCGATAACTGCTTGTCGGGTTCGGGAATGCGACCGCCTTCGGCCTGGTGTGCATAGCGCAAGACAGCGGCGCTGATGTCGAACTCGGCGGCCGCCGTTTCATCGGGAGTCCAGCTGCCCGATGGCATCGGCTGCTTAACGGCCTTGGGTTCGAAGTCGGACGCCTTCAGTCCCCAGTCCTCAGCATGAGCCAGCTCAGCCATCACGCGCGTGGCGGCGCGCGTGGGCCCCTGTTCATCCACCCAGAGCGGGCGGCACTCGCGCGCCTGATAGAATGCTGCGACAGCTGCGCGATCTTGCGCTTCGAATGGTGCTGCCGTTTTGTCCGAGAGCTTAGCGCATATTGCAGCGGGAGTGCCTGCCAACGTCGGGGGCAGCACTGTGGGCAGCGCCGCAGGCGCTTCGGTGGGCTGAACGCGCGGCGTTTCGCTTTGCGTCTCACTTGGTGGCTCGCTCGACGTTTCAGGAGGCATGTTCTGCGCACGAATGAGAGAGGGCAGAAGCGCAGTGCCCACAAGGCTCAACGCCATGACTGTCACGAGGTGTACGGGGCGACGGGCGAGGCGGAGCGACAGGGTCATCGAGACTTCACTCTACTATCTTTTCCAAGACCGCGTTGGGACGCAACCTAATGCAGTCTCGACTCATCGCTAGAGCTAGTTTTGCAAATGCAGTCCGTGGTTAAATGTTGGTGTCGCATCGAATGAAATCTCGCGACCGCAGCGTTGGGTTCCACATTGCGCACGAAGTTTTTGGCGATCCCGGCAGGGCTCGAACCTGCAACCTTCGGAGTCGAATTCCGACGCTCTATCCATTGAGCCACGGGACCGTTGCGTGACGCATTATGGCGCGTGACGCTTGATGTGCGAAGAACCGTCTCACTTCAATTGTAGCGCCCATTTGACGACACATTGCGAAGCGAGACTTTCGTTCGAATGATCGCACAATCTACAAAGCGATCAAATGTAATCTTAACTGGAACCAATCAGGCTAATTGCCGTTAGCCAACGGGCGGGGATGCTCAATTTCTTTGGGGACTACTTTGAAGCCATGCCTTTGATCGAGCAATTCTGCCACCGCCAAGTTCGTTCCATTAAATCTCGACTTCCTGATTTCAATGACTGGCAATATCGAGCCGGATCTCGAATGTTGGAGTATGCCCGCGGGTCGGACGCGCATCCGCAGCCGACGTGCTCCGCATCGATCCTGTTGTTGAAGGCGATCGCAGCATCAGGCGCGTCGGCCTATCGCAACTACGAGCCTGCGCTTCGCGAGTGGACCGGCAGCGTATCGTTAGAGCCGGCTCATCTGCGGCGGTATGCACGAAATTTCGTTTTCAAAGCTCAGCAGGAAGCCCTGTTGCATCGAGAGATTTTCTCGCGCGTCATCCGGACGAACGCATAGCAAGCTTCACTCGGCGATACCCATCCCTTCGTGGACAAACTAATCCAAACCCCTTCGCGGTCATAGGACGCTTTCCTAGCCAGACCCAACGGCGCACCTAGTCTGCGCACGGAACCAACGGCTGCGAAAGGCCGTTTCGGATGGGATATGTCCACACGAAAAGGAGATTTGGATGAAGGTTCTCAAAGGTGCAGTCGTAACGCTGGGGCTGCTCGCCGCCGGTTCTGTGGGAGCCATGGCTCAATCGACCTATGATAACGGCGGCCAGCCGCTTACCCCTGGCACGAAGGCACAAACCGTAACTCCCGCCCCGGCCAATGAGGGCGCCAGCACGGGTGATGCCGGCGTATCGAGCCCAGCAGGCATTCCAGCAGATCCGACCACGAACGAAAATGTTCAGCCCGGTCCTTCGACCAATACGCCCAACGATCCAGCGGCAGGTTCCGACTCGGACGCTCGGGTTCCGACCTCCCCGCCGGGAACGGGTACTTCCAGCCCGTGACGATAATTGAAAGTGGCGAAGGCTCAGTGATCAGTCGCTGAGCCTTCGCTGAATCCAATTTCAGAAATCAGTAAACGCACGCCTGATACCGTCTCCACCAATAGGGGCTGCCGGTTTCGATCGCCCTCTGGTAAAGCCAACCGCAATCGTAGCCGTAATAACCGTCGTCGTAGTAGCCGTAGTCGTAATAGGGATAGCCTACGACGAAGCCTCCGCGACGGTGATGGTGTCTGCCACGGCCATATCCGTAATTCCCAGAGTAATTCCGGAAACCGCGATTAATGCCAATGCGCGGACCGCGCGGTCCATAGCCACGAAAATTCCCGCCACCGAAATTCGGGCCTGAACGAAACGAGCGTCCGGAAAAATTCCGGCCGCCGTTGAAGCGTCCGCCACCGCCACCAAAATGGGGCCCCCCTCCTCCACCGCCGCCAAAATGCGGGCCGCCGCCGCCTCCTCCGCCCCAGCCACCGCCATTTCTCGCCTCGGCGACAGCTGTTCCGAACGCCAGGAGCAGGATTGCTCCCAGCGCCGTAACGATTTTCATTTTCATTTCGACGCTCCTAGGTCTCTCAAGCGGACGCCATCACGACATCCACGGCAATAACGGGGGGTAAATGTTGCAGTTCCAGATAGAGCTAATGGTTGGTTTTCTGATGCCCGACCTTAGCACATCGAAAATGGAGCGTGAGACCCCGGATGAGAAGGGCGTCCATCGCAATATGCGCGCAATCGGAGGGCACTGGAATATACTGCTCCCAATAACGTTAGGCGGCACCGGCGCTACCTACTCATTCTGCCAACTAAGTGTTTATTATATATGCGGTTCGTTCGGAGTGAGAGGCACAGTCATCGCCGGTGAGGGATTTCCAAGAGGGCTGAACTGGCGCACACTGATTTTTTCTGAACAGGAACGTTTCCATGCATGTTGCTCACAATGTTTTTGAGCCTGAAGACCTCGCGCGGGCCGAACGTGTGTTGAACGAGATATGGACCTCGCTCCCGAACAGGGTTCGCAGTGGCCCCCGCGGGTCCGAGTGCCGGGATTGGCTCGCCAAGCAGGTATTGGCCTCGATCCATAACGACGAGATTGGACGCGATCATTTGAAATGCCGGTTGCTTGGCGTCGACATGACGGTGTGGGCATGACCGGGCGACGCGGAGGAACAAAAGGATTTCAACAACCGTTTTCAATAGAGACGCATGCACCAGCGTGCGTCAGGCGCCTTTAACTCGGGTGCCAGGGCCGCTGGGGAGCTCCGCGCTTCCGGCGGCTTTGCTTTGACTTGCGATCTCGAGAATGTGCGGCACCACCGGGCGGATGCAAACGAATGGCACAGAAGAAGCTTTCCGAGTATCGCGCCAAGCGTGATTTCACCAAGACAGCCGAGCCGAGCGGCGCTGCCAATGTCAGGCCGGCGAAATATTTGCGTTTCGTGATCCAGAAACACGATGCGACGCGGCTTCATTACGATTTTCGTCTCGAACTCGACGGCGTATTCAAATCGTGGGCGGTGACAAAGGGCCCGTCGATCGATCCCAAGGACAAACGTCTTGCCGTCGAAGTCGAGGACCATCCGCTCGACTACGGCGATTTCGAAGGGACCATTCCCAAAGGTCAGTACGGCGGCGGAACGGTGATGCTGTGGGACCGCGGATTCTGGCAGCCGATTGGCGATGAGAGTCCGGAGGAGCAGCTCCGTAAGGGCGAGCTGAAGTTCATCCTCGCCGGCGACAAGCTTAAAGGCAGCTGGGTTCTCGTCAGGATGAAGACCGACCGGACGGGCGGGAAACGCACCAATTGGCTTCTCATCAAGCATCGCGACGAAGGCGCCCATCCTGGCGACGATGACGCAATCCTTTCGAAGGATCGCTCGGTCGCTTCGAACCGCACGATGGCACAGATCGCGGCCGGACAGGGCAAAGGACCGGAGCCCTTCATCACGCGGCGGCGGACCGCTGCAAAGCCCAACGCCGTTTGGAATTCCGACAATTTGGACGACGACGCGGGCGACCCCGACCCTGCTCCGGCATCGGTGAAACCACTCAAGCGAACGCTTGTGCGCAAAGCGCCGAAAGCTGCCAGATCGGCGTCTGCATCGACGAACGGATCACAGAACGCGGTGTTGGGCATCACGATTTCGCATCCCGAGAAAGTGCTCTGGCCGGCCGGGGAAGGCGCGGCCATCACGAAGATCGATCTTGCGCATTATCTCGAAACCGTCGGCGACTGGATGCTCAAGCATGTTACAGGCCGGCCGTGCTCGGTCATTCGCGCGCCTGACGGCATCGGCGGCGAAATGTTTTTCCAGCGCCATGCGATGAAGGGCATGTCGTCCGAAATCGACGTCGTTCGCGTTTCCGGAGACCGCGAGCCCTATATCGAGGCGAACTCGGTCGAAGCATTAGTTGCGCTTGGGCAAATCGGTTCGCTCGAGTTTCATCCGTGGAACTGCGCGGAGTTCGATCCCAATATCGCGGGGCGCCTCGTCTTCGACCTCGATCCCGCGCCGGACGTCGAATTCGATCGCGTCGTGCGGGCGGCAAACGAGCTTCGCGAGAGGCTCGAGGCGCTCGGTCTTATCGCCTTCTGCAAAACGACCGGCGGCAAGGGACTTCACGTCGTCACGCCCCTCAAGACGACACGCGGCGACACCACAAGCTGGTCCGATGCAAAATCATTCTCGGGGGCCGTGTGTCAGCAAATGGCCGCGGACAGCCCGAACGATTATCTGATCAAGATGACGAAAAAGCTCCGGACTGGCCGGATTTTTCTCGACTACCTTCGCAATGATCGCATGGCGACCGCCGTTGCGCCGCTTTCGCCGCGCGCCCGGCCGAACGCAACCGTGTCGATGCCTCTTAACTGGAGCCAGGTGAAGAAAGGGCTCGATCCCAAACGCTTCACTCTACACACCGTCCCTTCGCTGCTCAAAAAGATGACCGCCTGGGAGGATTACGATTCATCGGATCGCTCGCTCAAAAGCGCGATCAAGAAGCTCGTCGGACCTTAAGCGCGTGGCGGCGAAGACCAACACAATCGTTAAGCGTTCGCCCGTTCGCCCGCTGAAAATTCCCGGCGCTGTGAAGACGGCCATGCCAAATTTTGTGGAGCCGTGCCTCGCAACGCTTGTTGCAAAGCCTCCCACCGGTGATGAGTGGGTGCATGAGATCAAGTTCGACGGCTATCGCATCCAAGCCCGCATCGAGAAGAAGTCAGTCAGGCTTTTAACACGCAACGGATTGGACTGGACCGAACGCTTCGGCAAGCTTCCGCAGCTGCTAGCCGAATTTTATGACGGCACGGCAATCATCGACTGCGAGCTTGTCGTCGATGACGCCCAGGGACACTCGAGCTTTTTGGCTTTGGCCGACGCGCTTAAAAGCGGACGCAGCGAACGGTTCGTCCTTCATTGTTTCGATCTTCTGTATCTCGACGGTATGAATCTTCTCGAGGCCAAGCTCGGTGATCGCAAAACCGCACTGCAAGAGTTGTTCTCTGGCAAATCTAAAGTCGGACAGATCCGGTACAGCGAACACCTTGCGACCGACGGGGCGCGCATGCTTTCGGAGGTTTGCACGCTTGGTCTCGAAGGCATCATTTCGAAACGCATCGACCGGCCCTATCGCTCGGGCCGTCATGATGACTGGCTGAAATCGAAGTGCATTCAGGTCGATGAGTTTGTCATCATTGGATATCTCAAGGGCAAAGCGGCGCCGAATGCCGTCGGTGCGCTCGTCGTCGGCTATTACGACAAGAAGCGGCTCGTCTATGCCGGGCGCGTCGGCACGGGATATTCGAACAAGATCGCGAGCAGCTTGATGCGCACGTTGAAGCCGATGCGTATCGAGACACCGCCCCTTGCTTCCGCACTCACGAACTTGCAGCGACGAGATGTGACGTGGGTGACGCCCACGCTCGTCGCACAAATCGAATATCGCGCATGGACGTCCGACGGCCTCTTGCGGCACGCAGCCTTCAAGGGACTGCGCGAGGACAAGCCAGCGAAAGACGTTCGCCGTCCTGTCACAAAGGTCATCAGCGATTGAAAGTTGAAAACTTCAGAACGGCAGAAACAATTGCTGTGCGAAATGCGGAATCATCATCATCCAGATCCAAAGTGCAAACATTGGGTGCATGGAAACCTCCTGAAATTGCCAAACGCAATCAGGCAACAACGCTTCCTGTACTCATGTTGATCGAGAAGACGCGGCGTTCATGCACGTTGGAAATTCGAGCTGGCGTCTGAACCTCGCGACGCAGCAACAATAACACGAGTCTTCCCTCGTCAGACGCTTTATCTATCCGCGGGCTTTCGACTTTCGTTTCGCCGTCTTCGGCGCGGCGCGCTTCACGGGTTCGCGCTTCTGACGCGAGGCTGCGGTTTTGGTTTTTGCCGGCGCAGATTTTCCGGACGATGCCTTTTGCGTGGAGCGGCGTAGCGCCTCCATGAAGTCGATCACTGTTCCACCCGCCGGGGGTTCTTCGCCGCCTGCGACTTCTGTCGACAGGCCGCCCGCAACCTTTTCCTTCACGAGGCTGCGCAACGCCTCGGCATAATGGTTCTTGAAATCTGCCGGATTGAACTTTCTCGTGCGTTCCTCGATGAGCTGCTTCGCCATGTCGACGAGCTCAGGGCGAAGCTTTTGATTGCCGATGCCCTCGAAGATCTCGTCGGCGTCGCGCACCTCGCTCGCGTAGCGAAGCGTCTCGATCATCAGGCCGTCGCCGCTCGGCTTCATCGCGATGAGGTTCTCGCGGCCGCGGATGGTCAGCTGACCGACGCCGTATTTCTTTGTTGCACGCAGCGCGTCGCGGATGATGCGGTATCCTTCCTCGGCGACGTCGCCATCGGGAAGAACGTAGTACGGGTTGGCGAAGTAAAGCGGATCGATCGAGCAAGCTTCGACGAATTCCGTCAGCTCAACGGTGTGGCGTGTCGTGAGCTTCAGTTTATCCAGTTCATCAGGCTCGAAGAGAACATAGTTGCCGTCGTCGAGCTCGTAGCCTTGAACGATGTCCGACTGTGGCACGACCTTTCCGGACTCGCCTGCAATTTTCTGATAGCGAATGCGCTGCTTGGATTTTTTATCGACCTGATGCAGCGCAATTTTGTCTTCGGCTGCGGTCGCGCTAACCAATCGAATGGGAATGGTAACGAGCGCCAGGCGCAGGTGCCCTTTCCAGAAGGACCGCGCAGTTGCCATCGCAAAACTCCTCGGGAACGCAATACTCTATGTAGATTAGCACGAAGGATTACCGGCGCTAAGGGTTCCGGCGGAACGCGCGGGACCTTGCGAAGTTCCCGGCTCCAGGATTTCGGGGAACATTGTCCGAAGCGTCAATTGCCGACGCTCATCGCAACCCAGTTGTAGGGATGCTTCAGGTGACGGCGATGGTCTTCCGCGGCCTCTCGTGTGGCGAATGTCAAAGCCGTGCCGCGGTCGCTGGTCCCAATGTCGTTCTTCGTCAAATAGATGTCCTGGAGACCAGCATAAACTACATCGGGTTTTCGCTCGACCAGCAGCCATCGCATCGGGCATCTCCCGCCGGGAAGGTAAGCTTAATCCGGCGTTCATCGTAGAGCACAACGCTTGCGGACCTGACAATGATCCGCGGTCATCCCGTCCGACAAAATTCTTAACGTTGGCTCGTTTGATAGTTGGGATTGACCCACACCGGAACCTGCTCGGGCGGCAAAGGCTGCCTGCCGCGGATGACGTCGGCGAGTTTCTCGGCCATCATGATCGTCGGGACGTTCAGGTTGCCGCTGACGACGTCGGGCATGATCGAGGCATCGACGACGCGCAACCCCTCGACGTCGTGTACCCGCCCCTGGCCGTCGACGACCGCCATATCGTCCGTTCCCATGCGGCATGAGCAGGACGGGTGATAAGCGCTCTCGGCCTTGGCGCGGATGAATGCATCTATGTCCGCATCGCTATCGCTTGCGGGGCCCGGCGCCAACTCGTCGCCGCGATAGCGGTCGAACGCCTTCTGAGAGAATATCTCGCGTGTCAGCCGAATGCCGGCGCGCATCTCTTTGCGATCCTGCTCGGTCTGCATGTAGTTGAAGAGCACGCGCGGGTATTGACGCGGATCGGCGGACTTCAGTTTGACGTAGCCGCTGCTCGTCGGACGCATCGGGCCGATGTGCGCCTGGAAGCCGTGTCCCTTCGCGGCGGACGTGCCATCGTAGCTGATGGCCATCGGGAAGAAGTGATATTGGAGATCGGGGTGAAGAACTCCGGCGTCGCTGCGAATGAAGCCACCCGATTCAAAGTGGTTGGTCGCGCCCAGACCCTTTCCTGTCAGTATCCACTCGATGCCGATCTTCAGTTTCGCCAGCGGGTTATTGGCGCTGTAAATCGAAACCGGTTCCTTGCATTCGTACTGCACGTAAGCTTCGATGTGGTCTTGAAGGTTTTCTCCGACGCCGGGCAAATGCTGCACGACGGGTATGCCGAGCTTCTTCAATTCGTCGGCGTTGCCGATGCCTGAGAGCATCAAGATTTGCGGTGAATTGATCGCGCCGCCGCTGACGATCACTTCGCGCGTGGCGCGTGCCGACTGAAGACGTCCGCCGCGGCTGTATTCGACGCCAACGGCACGTTTCCCTTCGAACAGGACACGCGTCACCAATGACTTCGCCTTGACCTCCACGCCCCCGCGCTTTTGCGCCGGGCGGAGATGGGCCTTCGCAGCACTCCATCGCCGTCCTTTGTAGACGGTCATATCCATCCGGCCGAGGCCTTCCTGCTGCTGGCCGTTCATATCCTCGGTTACGGGATAGCCGGCCTGGCGGCCTGCTTCGATGAAGGTGTCATAGAGCGGATTGGTGCAGGGCGCCGTCGTCACAAACAGCGGACCGGAGCTGCCGCGATAGGCGTCACCGCCCTTGAGCCGCGTTTCGGATTTCTTGAAGTACGGGAGGCAATGGAAATAGCTCCAGTTTTCGAGGCCCTGGCGCCGCGCCCAGGCGTCATAGTCGAACGCATGGCCGCGAATGTAGATCATGCCGTTGATCGACGATGATCCTCCGACGACGCGGCCGCGCGGACAGTACATTTTGCGGTTATTGAGAAACGGTTCAGGCTCTGACTCGTACCACCAGTTGTATTTGGTACCGGCCAGCGGATACGCGAATGCGGACGGCATGTGAATGAAGATGCTGTGGTCCTGCGGGCCGGCCTCAAGGACCAATACGCGCGTTCCCTCATCTTCCGTCAGGCGATTGGCGAGCACACATCCGGCCGATCCGGCGCCGACGATGATATAATCGTATTCCTGGGCGGTGCTCATCTCTGGACAGATCCCCCGGTGTTTCAGTGGAGCCTAGTCGTCTTTTCATTCATAGCGGCATTGGACGTCGCCGAGTTCAACGTAGACGCTCTTCAATTGCGTGTAGTGATCGATCGCGGCCTGTCCGTTCTCGTGGCCGAAGCCCGATTCCTTGATGCCGCCGAATGGCATCTCGACCGGGGTGATGTTGTAATTATTGATCCAGCAGATCCCTGCCTCGAGCCGCGCCGCCACACGGTGCGCGCGCGCCAGGTCTCGGGTGAAGACGCCGGCCGCCAGCCCGAAGCGTGTGGCGTTGGCCCTGGCGACCACATCGTCCTCATCGCGGAATTTCAGCACCGACATCACGGGCCCGAAGATCTCTTCCCGGACGATGCTCATGTCATCCGTGCACTCGGTGAATACTGCGGGCCTGACGAAATTCCCGCGATCGAGCGGGGCAGCGTCCACGCGCTCCCCGCCGTAGCACAGGCGCGCGCCCTCTTTCCGGCCCTTCTCAATGAATCCCAGCACGCGATCCATGTGCGGTTGCGAGATGAGCGCGCCGACCTGCGTTTCCGGAGCCAAGGGATCGCCGATGCGCAGCTTTTTCGTGCGCTCCACGACCATCTCGACGAAGTTGTCATGAATGTCTTCATGAACAAAGACGCGCGTGCAGTTCGTGCAGATTTCGCCTTGCGTATAGAAATTGCCGAGCATCGCCGCCGATACGGCTTGGCGCAAATCTGCATCAGGAAAGACTAGCAGCGCTGACTTGCCGGACAGTTCCATGGTCGTTCGCTTAAGCGAAGCGGCCGCGGCAGCGAGGATCTTCTTGGCCGTTCCGACCGAGCCGGTCAGCGAGATCTTGGCGACGCGGGGATCCGTCGTCAGCAGCGATCCCGTTCGGGCGTCGCCGTGGAGGACGTTGAACACGCCGTCGGGTACGCCGGCCTCGGTGTAGATTTCGGCGAGCTTCGCCGATGTCGTCGGCGTCAGCTCCGAGGTTTTGAAGATCATCGCATTTCCGCAGGCGAGCGCCGGGGCGGACTTCCAACAGGCGATCTGAATTGGATAATTCCACGAGCCGATGCCGACGCAAATGCCGATGGGTTCACGGCGCGTATAAACGAAGGCGTTATTCAGCGCGATCTGCTCGCCGCGCAGTGAACCAGCAACGCCTGCGAAATATTCAATGCAATCAGCGCCGCTGACCACATCGACCGCCTCGGCTTCCTGAATGGGCTTGCCGGTGTCCCGAACTTCGAGCCGGGCCAACTCGTCATTTCGCTCCCGCAATATACGGGCGGCTCTATTAAGGATGCGGCCTCGCTCCGCGCCCGACATCGCGGACCATCGCTTCAAACCTTCTTCGGCCGAGCGAAGGGCCGCGTCGATTTCCGGTTCGAGCGCGATTTCGACCTTGGAAATCAGCTCTCCGGTTGCAGGATTGGTGTTTTCGAAAACTTCGCCAGCTTTCGACGCGACGAAGCGGCCACCGATGTAGTTCTGCAGCGATTGCACCATGAACACTCAGATTGCCTAGCAAATTGGCGGAGAGAACGTCATCTCGCACCGAAACTATCTTTTGCGGCGCACTCAGCCGCCGCCACCCGAAGCGTTCTTTCCCTATGCCGGTGTCGCCTTTTGCAAGCCATCCCAGATACGACGCAAATGACTTCGGCAGCGACAGTCGAAGCTTGCTCAAAGGGTTCTCGCGAATGGTCCCGGAATTGCAGCATCTGAACTTGTCAAAATGCGACTTAGTGATACTATTTCTAATATGATGCACTTTATTAGCGAGTGCAGCAGACCCTGAAGTAGCGATCACGAAATACTCTAGCCTTCCCGTCTTACGTGGGAGCTTTTGCGACGTGAACGAAGTCCCGACGAAGATCAGTACCATCCGCAGGGTCGGCTTCCTGACATTGGACGAATACACCATGATCGCGGTTTCGAGCGCGATCGAGGTTCTTCGGATGGCCAACCGATTGAGCGGTCAGCCTCATTACTCTTGGACCCTTCTTACGCTCGACGGCCGGCCGGTGCCTGCGAGCAACGGAATGTCGTATGCCGCCGCCACCACTTATGATGCCGCCGAGGATCTCGACGTGGTTTTCGTCTGCGGTGGCACCAACGTTGCGAACTTCGTCAACGACAAGGTCGTCAATCAGCTTCGTCGCATAGCGCGGGATGGCGTCGTGCTGGGCGGGCTCTGTACCGGCACCTATGCACTTGTGAAGTCAGGGCTTCTCGACGGCTATAAATGCACGATCCATTGGGAAAATATGGCCGGTCTTCGCGAGTTTCACTCGCGGGTGAAGTTCCAAGAAGAGCTGTTCGTGATCGATCGCGACCGGATGACGTGCACGGGCGGGATCGCCCCCATCGATATGATGCTTTCTCTCGTGCGCAGCAGCTTCGGCAAGACCCTGGTCGCCGAGATCTCCAATCAGTTTATTCTCGAGCGTGTGCGCGACGGCTACGATCGGCAGCATATTCCGCTGGCAGCACGCCTAGGATTTAACCACGGCGCGCTCGTCGACATCGCGGCCCTGATGGAAGCCAATTTCGAGGAACCGTTGAGCGCTGTCGAACTTGCGAGCCTCGCCGGGCTTTCGCTGCGGCAGGTTCAGCGGATGTTCCAGGAAACGCTGCATACGACGCCAACGAAATACTATTTGCAGCTGCGGCTGCGTCGCGCCCGCGAACTACTTCTCCAGTCGCAGATGTCCATCACGCAGATCTCGGTTTCCTGCGGTTTTCAATCGACGTGTCACTTCAGCAAGTCCTATCGCGCCCTTTATGGCCGCACGCCGCGAAGCGAGCGTCAGCCGCAGAAGTCCGAGCACGAGTTCAACACGACGTCTTCGCTGCGACGCGAAACGAGCCGCGCGAGACTGCCGTCGATTTGAGTTCGCCGAAGTGGGGGGCCGACATTCCGATAACCGGCAGCACGGAGCCAACTTTCAAAGTGGAAGGAGTGCGCGAGTTCGGCGCGTAAACGACAGATCGCGTCGCAATTGTGAAATCGAGGGCCAACGGCCGTGATTAGCTAAAGAGGTTACTTGATTGGGTAACGCCTTCAACGGACTGCCAGCACAAGGGGATCATTGTCTCTTGCTCCGATCTCGTCAGGCGGACTGTTGTCAATAACACCTGGTACTGCCAACAACAGGAGTTGTCATGACACGCATCGCGATGGGGGTCGCCCTTGCCCTGAGTCTGGCCGCAACTTCGGCCCACGCAGAAAGTGCGAGCTGCAAGAAAGTCCGCTTCGCCGATGTCGGGTGGACGGACATTCAAGTCACGACCGCTACCGCCCAGAACCTACTCGAGGCTCTCGGCTACGAGCCGGAAGTCAAAACGCTTTCGGTTCCGGTCACGTATGCATCATTGAAGAACAAAGACATCGACGTGTTTCTCGGCAACTGGATGCCGAGCATGACGGCCGACATCAAGCCCTACACGGATGACAAGTCCGTCGAGACGATCGGCGTCAATCTGAGCGACGCCGGCTATGGTCTTGTCGTTCCGCAATATGTTGCAGACGCGGGCGTGAAAAGCCTCAAGGACCTTGGCGCGCATAAGGATAAATTCGGCGGCAAGATTTACGGCATCGAAGCGGGCAATGACGGCAACCGCATCATCAGCGGCATGATCGCCAAGCCCGAAAACAACCTGCAGGGCTTCGAACTCGTCGAAAGCTCGGAAGCAGGCATGCTGACCCAAGCCGAAAAGGCGATGAAGAAGAACGAGTGGATCGTGTTCCTCGGCTGGACGCCCCATCCGGTCATGGGCGAAATGAAGATCGCCTATCTGGACGGCATGGGCGATTCCGGCTTCGGCGCCGCCACCGTCAGCACCAACGTGCGCGCGGGCTACGAGAAGGAATGCCCGAACGTCGGCAAGTTCTTGAGCAACCTCAAGTTCAATCTCGCCATGGAAGGCGCGATGATGGGACCGGTCCTCAAGAGCGGCGCCGACCCGAAAGCAACGGCTCTCGAGTGGCTTAAGGCAAACCCCGACGCCCCCAAGCCGTGGCTTGCAGGCGTCACGACGATCGATGGCGGCGACGCGTTGGCTGCCGTTTCAGCTGCACTCGCGAAGTAGCGTCATCACCGACATCCACCCGAAAATCCGGACGGTCGCATCCAGCGACCGTCCGATACGGGGATGAGCTTCAGCTCAGGGGGAGCGCCGATGGATCCCGTATCGAAGCTGATTGCCGCCTGGAAGATTCCCATAGGCCAGTTCGGCAAGTCCGTATTCGATTTCGTGACAGACTATTTCCAGTGGCTCTTCGACGCCATTTCCAGCGTTCTTGAAACGGTCGTCGATGGAACATCCGCTCTGCTCCTGCAGGTGCCCCCGATCGTTCTCGCCCTCGCTCTTGCCGGATTTGCCTACTGGCTTCGGCGATCCAAACCGCTCGCGATCGGGGTGCTGATCGGGTTTCTTTTCATCCTCAATCAGGGTCTCTGGAAGGAGACCGTCCAAACGCTCGTGTTGGTCGTCGCGGCCACAGCGCTCTCAATGGCGATCGGCGTTCCACTTGGAATATGGGCGGCCCACAATCCCCGCGTCTGGAAGGTGGCGCAGCCGCTGCTCGATCTGATGCAGACGATGCCGACGTTCGTCTATCTCATTCCCATTCTCATTCTGTTCGGTCTGGGCGCGGCGCCGGCTTTGATCGTGACGATCATCTTCGCGATGCCTGCGCCGGTGCGCATGACGTATCTCGGGTTGACATCGATCCCGAAGCCGATGCTCGAAGCGGGCGAGAGTTTCGGCGCGACGAAGCGGCAGCTGTTGTGGAAGGTTGAGTTACCCGCGGCCCTCCCCTCCATCATGGCGGGCCTTACGCAGTGCATCATGCTCTCCCTATCGATGGTCGTCTTCGCGACACTCATCGGAGCGCCGAGCCTTGGCAATCCCGTCAACCGGGCGCTTGCCAATAGGAACATTCCGCTCGGTATCGAAGCAGGTCTGGCGCTTGTGATCCTCGCCATCATCCTCGATCGCGCCCTCTCAGTTCAGGCCGGAGTGCGAAAATGACGGTCGCGGTTGACTTCCAGAACGTCGATATCATTTTCGGCAAGGATACAGCGAAGACCTTGGCCATGGTCGACGCAGGCGCAACGCGGGCGCAAATTCTCGCCAAGACGGGAGCCGTCCTCGGCGCGGCCGGCGCCAATCTCACCGTGAAGGAAGGCGAAATATCCGTCCTCATGGGACTCTCTGGCTCCGGCAAATCCACGCTCTTGCGCGCGGTCAACGGCCTCAACAAGGTGTCGCGCGGCGCTGTCCTCGTGAAGGACGGCGAGCGAATGGTGGATATCGCGTCGTGCGATGCGACGACGCTTCGCCATATGCGCCAAAAGCAGGTCGCGATGGTCTTCCAGCAGTTCGCGCTGCTGCCGTGGCGAACTGTTCGCGAGAATGTCGGGCTCGGCCTCGAACTCGCCGGTGTTCCTCATGCAGAGCTGAAAGAGCGCGTCGACCGCCAGCTCAAGCTTGTCGGCCTCGACACGTGGGCCGAGAAGCATGTGCATGAACTTTCGGGCGGCATGCAGCAACGCGTGGGACTTGCACGCGCGTTCGCGACAGACGCGCCGATCCTGCTGATGGACGAGCCGTTTTCGGCGCTCGATCCGCTCATTCGCACGAAACTGCAGGACGAACTCTTGCAATTGCAGAAGTCGATCAAGAAGACCATCATTTTCGTCAGTCATGATCTTGAAGAAGCGCTGAAGATTGGCAATCGCATCACCATCATGGAGGGCGGGCGGATCGTGCAATCCGGCGCGCCCGAAGAGATCGTGCTTCAGCCCGCCGATGACTACGTCCGCGACTTCATCGCCAACGTTAATCCGCTGTCGGTTCTGACGGCGTGGAACGTCATGCGCGACATGCGCGATCTCGAGCGCACGAGTGATGACTGGATTTGGCTCGATCGGCGAAAGACGACCAAATTCAAACTCGATGCCGGGGGCAAAGTGGAAGCGGCCGAATGTGACGGGCGCCAAGCCGCCTGGGTTACGTGCGGCGAATGCGAAAAGCACGTCGGCGAAGACTCCTCACCCGTCTATTGGGCGAGGCCCGGCACGAGCCTGAAGACCGTCATTCTCGCCATGCATAAGTCGGGCACCGCGCCCGTCGCGCTTTTCGACGAAGACGACCGCTTCGTCGGCGCGATCGGCATTCGCGACGTTCTGCAAGCGATCTTGCGGCGGAAGGATTGAGCGCAGCGTCGCGCTTATCCATTCGCTATTTTTCGATGGTGACGTTTTCGAGCGGTTTGCTGCAACAAATCAAGATCATTCCGGCGTCGATCTCGCGTTGGCGGATTCCGCCACCGTGCGTCATCGCCACCTGACCTGAAAGCTTCTTGCTTTTGCAGGTGCCGCACACGCCCTTGCTGCACGAAAACGGCAGCCGCATACCAGCCGCTCGCGCCGCGTCGAGGATGAACTGATCGGGACGGCAATCGATCGTGCGGCCGGACCGGGTGAACTCGATCTTGAAACTCGCCGCTGGCGTTTCATCTCCTACGAGCACGGTCTCAGCTTCAGGCTGCCGCACGCCTTGCCGTTCGAACGAGAAACTTTCCTCGTGATAGTGCGCCATATCGAAACCAGCGTCTCGCAGCATTGCGCGGACGTTGGCCATATAGGCTTCTGGCCCACAGCAGAAAATTTCGCGCTGCGCGAGGTCTGGCACGATCGACTTCAAGAGCGGCAATGAAAGATAACCCGTCGGCGCGCTCCAATCGCGAGCTTCGCCGATTTTTTCGCACACAAACGCCGTTCGGAAGTTGCTCGTGCCGTAAGTCATCATCGCCAGTTCGTGTCGAAAGATGATGTCGCGGGGCGATCGCGCGCTGTGCACGAAGACCACATCGTGATCCTCGCCCAGTTCGTAAAGCGTGCGCGCCATGGACATCAACGGCGTCACGCCCGAGCCACCCGATAAGAACAGATATCGCGGGCCTGCGTGCAGAGTGCAGCTGAAGTCGCCCGAAGGCCCGAGCGCCTTAATCTTGAGGCCGGGTTTCATGTTGTCGTGCAGCCAGTTGGAAACCTTGCCGCCGGGGTGGCGCTTCACCGTGATCGACAGCGTATCGGGGCGCGTCGGCGGCGACGATATCGTGTAGCAGCGGTTGATCACCGCGCCGTCGATTTCAAGCTCGAGCGTGATGAACTGTCCCGGCCGGAAACGAAAGAGACGCGGGGACTGAGCGCGGAAAAGGAAGCTCTTGACGTCATGCGTCTCCTGCCGGACGTGCGCACAGATGAGCGTATCATCCTCGTCGGCATTCCATTTGCCGGGCGTCGCGTCCCAAAGTTCAGGTCCCAACCGGCTCGGCCGTATTACATCGCTCATGTCGGATCAGGCGCTCGCAGCGAATGGGCTGACGGTCGCAGTTTCATGTCCGGTCTCCGCTCGCAGTCGTTTGAAGTACCAGGACATGAACTTCTCAACCAACTCCTCGGTGTATGGCGAATAGGGCCCCGGTTGATAGGCCGCGCTCTGCGAACCTATCTGAGTGCGCTCGACGAGGGCTCCGTCCTGCTTGTTCGTTTCGTGCCAAACTTCGCTCAGTTGTTTCGGATCATAATCGCGCCCTTCAACAGCGTCCTTGTGAACGAGCCACTTCGTTCTGAGCAGCGTGCGTTCCGGATCGATCGGCAACACGCTGAAGGTCACGATGTGATCGCTCATGAAGTGATGCCAGGAATTTGGCTGCGTCCAGAATGAAAGGCCGCCGAGATTTCGCTGCGTGAGATCGCCCAGTAGTTTCTGACAGGCGACCTTGCTGTTCATGGTCTGCGATTCACCGGCCTTATCGAGCGGCAATCTTTCGGTACGATAGGCCGTCACGCGGCTATCGAGAAATTCGCGCTCGACGGAGGGAAGCCCACATGATTCCCATCGTGCGTGTTCGCGAACGATCAGCTCTCTGAATGCCTGAACCTCGTCGGCATTTTCAGGCGACGGCTGATAGCCAAATCCGAATTCGTAGAGCGAGACGGTCAGCTCGGGATGGTTTGCCTTGCAATGGTAGCACTCACGATTGTTCTCCATCGTGAACTTCCAATTGCCATTTTCGATGAGGTCTTCCTCGTAGGCAATTTTGCAGTCACTGATCCGATGCGGAAGAATGTAGGGCTCCATCTCCTGGCGCATCTGCTCGAAGTCCGCGGGTGGTTCATCCGCGAGGCAGATGAACAGCAGGCCTGCGATATTTCCAACGTGCACCGTCTTCAGGCTGAACTGGCTGCGATCGAACTCATCGCCCATATGCTCGGTATGGATGAGCTTTCCGGTCAGATCGTATGTCCACTGATGGTATGGACAAACGACGTTGCCGACGCTGCCTTTCTCTCCATCGCATAGGCGCGCGCCCCGATGCCGGCAGACGTTATGAAAGGCGCGGACCGTCATGTCGTCATCGCGCACGACAACGATGGACGTGCGGCCGAGCGGCACCGTGAAATAATCGCCGGGCTCCGGAATGTCCGGCTCGACGCCGACATAAATCCAGTGGCGTCCGAAGATGACATCCATATCGAGGTCAAAGACCTCTTTGGTACGGTAGAAAGGCGCTTCGAGGCTGTAGCCCGGCCGGCGGCGTCCGATCATCGCCCGCAGTTCGTTGGATATTTGCATGTGGTTCTCCCTTCGCACGGGCATGCTAGAAATCGACGAGCCGATGTTCTCTCAGATAATTCAGCATCACTTGTGCTTTATCGACGATTGTGCCCTCAAAAGCGACAACGCCGCCTTTCGCCTCGGAGACAACGGCCGATTGCATACGCGCGTGTCCTGATTTTCTGTCTTGCGCTTTAAGACGCACCGGGCGGCGTGGCGCAGTTTCGACCGTCCAGTCAGGCGGCATGACGCGATCCGCAATGGCTGGTTCCGGAGCGGTGGTGATATGGCCTGACATGCGCCGGGCATATGCATATTTGAGTTCAACGGGCGCGCGCGGATGAACAGTCATCACGAGCGGCAAGGGACAAGCTATCCGGCGTCGCTGTCCCTTCGGCAGAAACTGGCGAATTTCGACATCCCACTCTTCGCCCGCGCTTTTATCAACGCGCGCATCGAGTACATTGGCGACAACCGGACAGCTGAGGGCTCGCGCCAGTGCATATGGGAGGAGTCCGCTTCCTGCGCCCAATTCCGTGTTGCTGCCTGTCAGTATGATGTCGACATTCTTGAGATAAGCCGCGAGCACCAGCGCCGTATCGCCGCTCGCTTCCACGGGCAGAACCTCTATCGTTCCCGCACCAAGCGCTAGATAATCTTGAAGCGACGGCTCTTCCGCAGCACCGGCGTGAATGACGCGAAGCGCATCACCGGCAATACGGCGACCTAACGCCATCGCGATGGCGTCTCCACGGCATGCGCGCGGCGCGCCGCTCACGGGATGCCGGCCTGCTGAAATCAACGCCGCGACTGTGAACGCGTTGCTCATCGTTCACCCTCCGGGACTTCGCCCTGATTGCGCGCTTGGGATACACGCGTAATCAGCGCTTGCATGAGTTCTTCAGCATCGCCGATGACAGTGAGATCCGCTCGCTTGACGATCGGCGCTCCAGCGTCGCGATTGATGGCGATGACGTGTCGGCAGCCCTTGATGCCTTGCAGATGCTGAACGGCCCCTGAAATGCCGATCGCGAAATAGGTCGTCGCGTTGACCGTTTTGCCCGATGCACCGATCTGCTTGTCGCGCGGGAACTTGCCTTCATCGACCGCGACGCGACTGGCGCCCACGGCAGCGCCGAGTGTTCGGGCAAGCATGTCGATCGTATCGACGTTGCGAACGCCGCTACCGGCGGAGACGATGAAGTCTGCTTCCTCCAGTGCGATGCCTGATGTCTCCGTTTGCTCGAGACCGAGATCACGGCAAACTTCGGTGATGCTCGCAAAATGCGGGGGCGGCAGCCGTTCTCCCGCTCCTACAAGCGGCAGATCGGTATCAATCGTTCCGGGCGCAAGAAGCACGAAGCGTGGAAGGGGCGTTTTCGCGAGCACGCTGCTACCGGACCAGTAGATAGCGACGTGATGGCGATCCAGTTCCGCCACATGCGTTGCTGCTTTCATGTCGTCATGCTTTGCGACCAACCGGCGACCGAGATCGCCGTCGCCGAGCATGTTGTCGGGCATGACGACGTGTGCGGGTTGGTATTTGTCCAACAGCGATTGAACAACAGCTTCTTCACGCTGCGGCTGAAATCTCGCCGCATCCAACTCTGGAATGACGATGATCCTATCGGCGCCCAATGGCGCTATGTCCTCGTGAAGCTCGCCGAGGATCACGGCGATGACGCCCACTTCTGGCGTGGCGATAATGGCGGCAGCAGCGATCGCTTCACGCGCGTGATCATCGAGTTTGCCACGATTGGAATGGGCGATCGCCATGTGCCAGGTCTTTGCGGGCTCGGATGTGCGACGCGGCCTCGCTTTTTCATTCGCTCGCGCAAACGCGCCGACGTGCAGCCCACCGCCTGCGATTTCTCCGAGCACGATGCGACGCAGTCCCGAAGGTGAGATACGATACGGACGCCGCGGATCGATGCGCTTCACATCGCTCATGGCTGCCCTTCCAACGATGACGCCACCAGTTCCGCGATGTCGAGAATTTCGGCACGCGCGCCTGCGACGCCTTCGAGCATGGCGGTGCATTGGGGACAGGCGACGGCGATCACGTCGGCACCCACTTCGCGCGCGTCGCTCATACGAATATCGGGAATGCGCTGTTTGCCCGGAATGTCGGTCAGTGGTGCGCCGCCTCCGCCGCCGCAACATCTGCCGCGAAGGCCGGAGCGCTGCATTTCCCGCACCTCGATGCCAAGTCTGCGCAATAGATCACGCGGCGCTTCCGTCTCGCCATTGTAGCGGCCGAGATAGCAGGGATCGTGATAGGTCAACGCGCGCGCTTCTGAATCTTTTCCGAGTTGTAGTTTGCCTTGCGACGCCAGCTCGGCAAGAAGCGCGGTGTGATGAATGACGGTGTAATTGCCGCCGAACGCTGGATATTCGTTGCGCAAGCTGTGCAGCACATGCGGATCGGACGTTACGATGCGTTTGAAATTTAGCGACGCCAGTGTGGCAATATTCTGCTTCGCCAAAGTCTGGAACGTCGCTTCGTCGCCGAGACGGCGCGCAGTGTCGCCGGTATCGCTTTCGCGCTCTCCGAGTATGGCGAAATCAACGCGCGCGGCCTTCAGACTTTTCACGAGCGCTCGGAGCGTTCGCTGATAGCGCATGTCGAATGCGCCTTCGCCCGCGAAGAGCAAAAGATCTACAGGCTTCCCCGGCTCAGCAACAGCCACGCCGAGATCGACGGCCCAGTTGTATCGCGCCGTTTTCGCGTAGCCGCCCTGCGTCTCGGTTTCTCGCAAATTCTCAAGCGTCTCGGGCGCGGTTCCTGGTACATCGCCTTGCGTGAGGTTGAGGTTGCGGCGCATGCCGACAATCGCGTCGACGTGCTCGATCAGCATCGGGCATTCTTCGACACATGCGCGACACGTCGTGCAAGACCAGATCGTCTCAGCTTCTATGAGTTTCGGCACAATCGCTTGGTTCGGGCTTCCGCGGTGGGAACCGATCGGGATGCCGGGATAGGGTCGGCCCGCATAGGCGACATCGCTCGAACTCGATAAGCCGGCGACGAGATCTTGGATAAGCTTCTTCGGATTGAGCGGCTGGCCGGCTGCGAAGGCTGGGCACGATTGCTCGCACTTTCCGCATTCCACGCAGGCGTCGAAACTCAGCAGTTCCGTCCAGAGAAAATCCGAAGGTTTAGCCACTCCGAATTCGCGATTGCCTAGTGCCAGCGGTGAGAGCGCAGTCGATCGCACACCAGCGAAGCGCTCAGGTCTCGGATGAAAGGCCAGATGGAGAAGACCGGCAACGGCATGCTTCATTGGAGAGCCGACGCCAATGCCGAGCGCAAGTTCTGCCGAACCGGCCAGCAGCAGGAGCAACGCCAGCGCCGCGATGGCCAGCGATACTGTTTCAGGCCGCGTCATCGTCAGAATAGCGAGGCCGTTCGCAAATGCCGCGAGAGTATATGGCAAGCGATCCCAAGCACCGCGCGATAGTCGTGGAGGCGGCTCGCGGCGTCTTTGCCAAACGAAAAACGTGCCTGTTAGCATAACAGCTGCGGCGAGCAGAATTCCCCAATCGAGCAGCCAAGAATAAATTCCGAGGCCGTAATTGAATGCAACGAGCAACAGGGCTGCGATGGCGCCGCCCGCCGTCGCTATGTGCGTGTTCGCGATATAGGGATCGCGCGCGACGACGTGATGCAATTCGACGAAGTAGCGTTTCGGCACGGCCAACAGCTCAGACCACTCGAAGGGTGCTTCGCGACCCGTTCGCCATAGGGCCGAGCGACGCGCAAGGCCTATCGCGAGTGTCGCGACCGAGACCCAGAAGAGCACCGTAACGGCCACCGCGACGGACACGATCAGAAATCCTTACACAGGCGGAGCGAGTCGTAGATGGCGGCGTGGATGTTATGCATCGAAACGCAATCGCCGACACGAAACAGAAGAAAGCGTCCGTCCCCAGTTGCGTCCTGAAGCGCCGGTTGTGGTTCGGCTGCGTACAACGACTTGAGATCCACCTGCCCGCGATTGAGCGAGCGGTCTTTCAGCGACGTGTAGAGCTCGGTGTTCGGCGTGATGCCGTTTTCGATGACGACCTGATCGACGACGCGCTCTTCAAGCTCATCGGTATATTCGTTGCGCAGCACGGCGACCTTTTTGTTGCCCTCTGCGTAGACTCGATCGAGCCAATGGTTCGGCGTCGGAATGATGCCTTGCGAATAGAGGCGCCGATAGAAGATCGGAAACGTCGTTCCGCCCACATCATCGGAGACTTTTGTATCAGGCGTGACGATCTCGACGGTGCAGCCGCGGCTTGCGAGGAAATCCGCCGTGCCAAATCCCGCATGGGCGCTGATGCCGTCGTAGACGAGCACGTTCTCAGCTGGGGCGACTTTCTCTGATAGGATGTCCCATGAGCTGATGGAGAGACCGTCCTTCGCGCCCCAGTTTGCGACTTGGTCGGAAAAGCTGCGGCCGCCCGTTGCGAGTACGACGATGTCCGGTTGCTCGCGGAGCACCATCTCGGGTGTCGCTTCGGTTTCCATCCGGCGATCGACACCCAAGCGTTTGGTTTCGAGATCGAACCAGCGGACGATGCCGGCCATTTGCTCTCGTTGCGGCGCCTTCGCTGCAAGATTTATCTGGCCGCCGACGGTCGCGTTACGCTCGAACAGAACGACGTCGTGCCCACGCGACCGCGATACGCGCGCGGCTTCGAGACCAGCCGGGCCGCCGCCGACGACGACGATGCGCCTCTTGGCGCCCTTCGTCTGCGTGATGATGTGAGGCATCGTCGCCTCGCGCGATGTCGCTGCGTTCTGGACGCAGAGCGTATCGGAGCCCGAATACATTCGGTCGATGCAGTAGTTGGCGCCGACACACTGCCGGATCTGATCCTCGCGGCCTTCGCGGACCTTCTTCATGATGTGCGGATCGGCGATGTGCGCGCGGGTCATGCCCACCATATCGACCAACCCGTTCGCGAGAATGCGTTCGGCTTGCGTGATGTCGCGGATGCCTTGCGCGTGCAGTATGGGCACGTTGACGACGGACTTGATCCCCGCCGCCAGATGCACGAACGGTTCCGGCGGCAGCGCCATCGGCGGCATGCAGTTCGCCAGCGTGTTGTGCGTGTCTGCACCCGAACCGATCACGCTGATGAAATCAATCATGCCGGTCTCCGACATGCGCTGCGCGATTTCCTTCAAGACTTCATGATCGAGACCGTCGTCGTGGAACTCGTCGGCGCACATGCGCAGCCCAACGCAGAAGTCGCGACCGACTGCTTCGCGCACGGCGGTGAGCACTTCGAGACCAAACCGCATGCGGTTTTCGAGGCTGCCGCCCCATTCGTCGGTGCGCATGTTTGAGCGCGGCGACCAGAACTGATCGATGAGTTGCTGATGCGCGGCGGAGATTTCGATGCCGTCGAAGCCGGACGCCTGAACGCGTTTGGCGGCTGCTGCGAAGTCCGCGATGATGCGCTGGATATCCTCGATTTCAATGGCCTTAGCGTTCCCACGGTGCACGAACTCGCGAACGCCCGACGGCGATACGAGATGAGGCCATGGATCTCCGGCATAGGCCGAGCGACGGCCCATATGTGTCGCCTGGATCATGATCTTCATGCCGTGGCGATGGACGGTTTCCGCCAGTCGGGCCATCGGTTCGATGACGTGATCTGTCGTGAGATTGACCGGGCGCCACGCGCCTTGCGGAACGTCGATCGATACGGGGCTGGAGCCGCCGCAGATCGCCATGCCGAGGCCGCCCTTGGCCTTCTCTTCGTAGTAGCGGATGTAGCGATCGCCGGGCATGCCGCCTGCATCCGCATAGACTTCGGCGTGGGCCGTCGAGTAGATGCGGTTTGGCAGCGTCAGTTGGTTGAGCTTGAGGGGCGTGAAGATGTGCGGATAGCGCATCGCCTGATCCTCAGCTGAGAGCCACGTTCACGCTGCCGACGCTCGGCTCAGCTTGGCCGTCGCGACGGAGATCGACGATACCAAATCCGTAAGGCGCGGCGGCGCGCGCGAGATAGCGCCAAATGTAGTCGGCGAAACTGCGCCGGATGAGCAAGCGAAAGCCGTCGCCGTGCCGAAATGCGTAGGCGGAAGATTTTCCGAACGTCGTGCCGACGACGCGGCCCGGTTGCAAGCTTGCGAAATCATAGACGCTCACATGCTGGAGGACGTCGAGAGCGTTCGCGCCTTCGAGGATGATTTGCGTATAGCCTCCGGAATTGTCGACGACTTGACTGCGAACGCCAGTCAGCGCCTGCTGCAAGCTCGCAAGCAGCGATTGCGATTGGCTCACTGACGCGACGATCATCCACTCATCGGGCGACAACCATAGAACGTCCATGTCTTTCGAAGATGCAAGCGTGCAAGGTTGCACAGGAAGCGCGACGCCGAGCGCCGTCGATGCGGCGTTTACGAAAGCTTGATCGCTGACATTTCCGCGAAGGCTGATGTAGCCGAGGTGCGGGATCTCGTTCGCCCAGACGCCACAACTGTCGTCGATTGGCCGCGCCTGACTTTCGAGACAAAGCGAATGGAGAGGCGACCGCATGATTGGCTCAGACATTCTGCCGTGCTCCCTGCGGATCGATGAAGACGGGAGAGACGAGCCTGACCTTGTGCGCCTTGCCGCCGGCGTAGGCGTAGAGATTATCGCTGCCGTTCTTGCGGCCTTCTTCGCTCCGCCGATTGATGCCATCGCGGACAACGGCGAGTGCAATCGAGCGGCCGAGTTCGGCGCTGTAGTAGCTCGACGTCACGTGTCCGAGCATCGGAACGGGCGGCGTGATGTCGGCGCTCTCGATGATCTGCGCGCCTTCGGCCAGGACGGTTTCGGGATCGTCCGTCAGTAGCCCGACGAGCTGCTTTCGATTGGGCCCGGCGGTATCGCTGCGCGCGAACGAACGCTTGCCGATGAAGCTGAACGGCTTCTTCATGCTGACGGCCCATGCCATATCGAGGTCAAGCGGCGTCATCGAGCCGTCCGTATCCTGACCGACGATGATGAAGCCCTTCTCCGCGCGCAGGACGTGCATCGTTTCGGTGCCGTAGGGCGTGATGTCGAATTCGCGGCCTGCATCCATCAGCGCTTCCCACACGTGATGGCCGTAGTTTGCGTCGACGTTGACCTCGAAGGCGAGCTCGCCCGAAAAGCTGATGCGGAAGACGCGCGCGGGAACGCCAGCGACTGTTCCCTCACGCCAATCCATGAACTTGAATGCGGACGGCGACAGATCGATATCGCTACAGAGCTTCGCCAAAACTTGGCGGCTCTTCGGCCCGACGATGGCGGCAGTCGCCCAGTGGTCGGTGACAGACGTCATGTAGACGTCGAGATCCGGCCATTCGGTCTGATGCCACTTCTCGAGCCAGGTCAGGACGCGCGCGGCGCCGCCCGTCGTCGTCGTCATGAGGAAGTGATCATCGGCGATGCACGCGGTTACGCCGTCGTCCATGACCATGCCGTTCTCATCCAGCATCAAGCCGTAGCGGCATTTGCCGGGGGCTAGCTGTGTCCACGCGTTGGCGTAGACGCGATTGAGGAATTCTCGAACGTCTTTGCCGCGAAGATCGATCTTGCCGAGCGTTGAAGCATCCATGATGCCTACGCCGCGGCGTGCCGCCAAACATTCGCGCCGCACGGCCGCGTGCAGGTCTTCACCCGACTTCGGAAAATACCAGGGACGCAACCATTGCCCGACCGGCTCGAATTCCGCGCCGCGCGCAACATGGGCTGCGTGCATGGCCGAATAGCGCCGCGGCTCGAAAGTATCGTCTACGTGGGCGCCGGCGAGCGTGCCGAACGTGACCGGCGAATAGGCGGGGCGATACGTCGTCGTTCCGACTTCAGGGATGCTTACGCCGCGTGCATCGGCTGCAATGGCAAACCCGTTGACGTTCGACAGCTTGCCCTGATCGGTTCCGAAACCCAACGCCGTGTAGCGCTTGATGTGCTCGATCGAGCGATAGTTCTCGCGCACGGCCAGATGAATGTCGGCTGCCGAAACGTCATTCTGGAAATCGACGAACGCTTTCTTGCCGTGTCCTTCGCGCTTGCCGTCGGGAATACGGAAGATGCGGCGCGCCAGAATGGTTGTCGGCTCATCGGTCCCCAAATCAACTGCATCGGTCGTGGCGGTCTTGCCGAGCGATGAAAGTAGGTCGCGCAACGTCTGTTGCGTTTGTTCGAGCGCCTGTTGCAGGCCGAATTCGCCCGTGACCGCGCCGACGCAGTAGATGCCGGATTTCGCGCGCCCCGTTGCGGGTACGACGAACGCCAGTTTCGCTTCATTCCAATGCGGGCGGCCGCCGTCGTGGCAGTAAAGATGCACGGTCGGCGACAAGCCGCCGGAACTCCCGAGCACGTCGCAATCGATATCCGGGCCGTTGCCGATGACGATATTTCGTTCGGCATCGAGCTTCACGAGCTGCGCGCCGCTGACTGCGCGTCGTCCCTTTGCATAGGCGATGCCGTAGCCTGCCCGAACATCGACACCCGCGGCGCGCACGCGCTTTTCCCAAGCGGGATTTATGCGGGCACGCGCATCGGCAAGAACAACTTCGCAGCCTGCGCGGGCGAGATCACAAGCGCCTTGATAAATGTGATCGTTGGTCGTCTGCAGAAGTACGCGCTTGCCGGCTGCCACGCCGTAACGATTGAGATATGTCGTGAGTGCCGAAGCGGTCATGACGCCCGGAAGGTCGTTGTTGCCGAACACCAGCGGGCGCTCGATCGCTCCGGTCGCGAGCACCACGTTTTCCGCGCGGATGCGATGAAGCCTCTGGCGCGGCTGATTTGCGGCGCGTTTTGCGAGCGGCAGATGGTCCTGAAGCTGCTCGACTGCCAAAACAAGATTCATGTCGTGCAGCGCAAAGGCGCTCGTTCGCGTCAGCACCTCCACGTTGGGCATGCTTTGCAGTTCGCCGATCGCGGCTTTCAGCCAAGCGTTCGCTTGTTTGCCGCCGATAACGCTTTGCGGTGAGGAGAGCAGCCAGCCGCCCAATTCATTCTGCTCATCGAGCAACACGACTTTCAGTCCGGCACGCCCTGCAGCAAGAGCCGCGAGCAATCCACAGGCGCCTCCTCCGACGACGAGAACCTGCGCGTGACGATGGCTGTGATCGTACGTTTCCGGGTCGGCTTCCTTGGGCGAACTGCCGTAGCCCGCGGCCTGACGGATGATGTGCTCGAACTTCGGCCAGAGCTTTTTGTCCTGGAACGTTTTGTAATAGAAGCCCGCTGGCATGAAGCGCGAAAACAATCCGCCGAAGCTTTTCAGATCGAACTCCAGCGTGGGCCAGCCGGTCGTCCGGCGCGCGATGAGCCCATCGTACAGTTCGACCTGCGTCGCCTTGAGATTGGGAATCGTATGGGCGCCCGCCTCGATCTGCATGAGCGCGTTCGGCTCTTCGGGCCCGGCACCGACAATGCCGCGCGGTCGACCGTACTTGAAGCTTCGCCCGAGCATGCGCACACCGTTCGCGAGCAGTGCAGACGCGAGCGTATCTCCGGCGTAGCCATCGTACGTCTGGCCGTCGAACGTAAATGCGAGCGGTTTGTCGAAATCAATCCGCGCGCCTGGGGTGCGGACCCGAGAACTGGTCACGTCGCGCCGCCCTCCGCGTCGTAGGCCTTGCGGCCGTCTGAGAGCGTCCATGATCCGGCTATGGCATTTGTCGCTGTGTTACGCTTCACGACGAAGAACTTGCGGCAGCCCGTGTTGTGGGACCACATTTCCCAATGCCAGCCTTTGGGATTCTTGCGCATGAAAAGATAATCGCCCCATGCGTCGTCATCTAGCGTTTCGGGCTTCGATGGACGCGGAATGAACGCCTCGCCGCCGTAGCCGAATTCTTCTTCTTCCCGTTTTTCCCCGCAATGCGGGCAAAACAACACAAACATCGTGCGGTCCTGAATTAGTGAGCGACGCCAGCGGCGCCGTGCTCATCGATGAGATGTCCTGTTGAGAAGCGGGCGAGATCGAATGCCCGGTTGAGCGGATGCGCCTCGTCTTTCGCGATCGTATAGGCAAAGACATTTCCGGAGCCCGGCGTCGCCTTGAAGCCGCCCGTGCCCCAACCGCAATTGAAGTAGAGCCCCTTTACCTTTGTCTTGCTGATGATCGGGCACGCATCGGGGGTGGTGTCGACGATGCCGCCCCATTGGCGGTTCATGCGCACACGCGAAAACATCGGGAAGAGCTCGATGATTGCTGCGGCCGTATGCTCGATGATATGCGGGCTGCCGCGCTGCGTGTAGCTCGTATAGTGATCGATGCCCGCTCCGATGACGAGTTCGCCCTTATCGGACTGGCTTGCATAGCCATGCACGGCGTTCGACATGACGACCGTATCGAGCACGGGCTTCATCGATTCCGAGACGAAGGCTTGAAGCGGATGGCTTTCAATCGGCATGCGAATGCCTGCCATCTTCGCGAGAACAGACGAGTGACCGGAGGCAACGCAGCCAACGCGCTCGGACTTGATCGTGCCGCGCGTCGTCTCCAATCCCACGATGCGGCCGTTTGCGATGTCCATTCCTGTGACTTCGCAATTCTCGATGATGTCGACGCCGTATTTGCTCGCCGCGCGGGCAAAACCCCACGCCACGGCATCATGGCGAGCGATGCCGCCGCGCGGTTGAAAGCTTGCGCCGAGCACCGGGAATCGCGCCGTCTTCGCCGTGTTGAGGATGGGAATTCGGCTCTTCACTTCGGCGGCGTCGAGCACGAGCGCATCGATGCCATTCAGATTGTTGGCATTCACGCGGCGTTCGATATCGCGCATGTCCTGCAGCGTATGTCCGAGATTGAAGACGCCGCGCTGACTGAACATGACGTTGAAATTCAGGTCTTCGGTCAGTCCCTCCCACAGCTTCAGTGCGTGCTCGTAGAGAAGAGCTGCTTCGTCCCAAAGATAATTGGAACGGACGATCGTGGTGTTGCGCGCGGTGTTGCCGCCGCCGAGATAGCCCTTCTCGATGACCGCGATGTTGCGAACGCCATGGTCCTTCGCCAGGTAATAGGCGGTCGCGAGACCGTGTCCGCCTGCGCCGACAATGACGACGTCATAGGAGGGCTTCGGTTCGGCGCTCCGCCACGCCGGATCCCAGCCTTCATTGTGCCTGAGGCCCTTCGTGAAAAGCGACCAGGAAGAGTAGTCTTTCCTCATCAAAACTCCCCACTCGCATCGTGCGACGCGGCCACGAACAACCATTTGTCGAGATGCATGCGTTAGTTAGGCGGGCAGCCCGCTTTCCGTGCAGCCGCAGAAGACGCAAACTTTGCTAATTACGACACAGTAGGGCCGATGCGTCACCCTTGCCAAGCTCCGCGCATCTTGGCGATCAGCTCGAGTGTCGGATTGATCGACACGTCCGATTTTCCCGCCAACTCGAGGTCACAGAATGCCTGGGTCACGACTTCATGCTCGGTCAGGAACCGCAATGTCTCAGCATCTTCGGGGGCGCATCGCTGCTCCAGAGCCGCGTAGCGTGTAATGACCGGATTGAGCTCGCGGCTATAGAGCCTCATGAAGTCATCCCACGGCATGCTGGCATACTTCTGGACGTGGTCGATGCCCTTTTGACGATAAACGTCGCTTTCGCGCGTGTCGCCGCCGAGCTTGGCGACGAGATCCCGCATTTTGGCCTTCGTGACAACTTCAAGCTCGGTCAAAACGCGCCACTTCTCTGCCCGGGCGGGATCGTCCATCACTTCCGCGATGCCGCTGTAGAGCGCCTCGCCGTAGACCTCGCCCTGGTAGGCGCGCTCGACTTTGCTCAAGAAGTCGCTTTTTGCATCGACCGTCATGGACAGTCATTCCTCCGCCACGAGTTTGCTCCGCCGCCTCGATCGCGAAATTCATCCAGAGCAGCGACGTTGAAATGGAAAGCCCGCGCGCGTCAAGGGATGCCGATTTCTGGCAGTTGCGTTGTTGTCCGATCGCTCAGGATTAGAAGGCATACCCTCGCAGGAGCGCTCTGCCACTGACTTCGACCGCAAGCCGATGAGCGCCGAGATAGCGCGAAGCAAACGCGTCCTCCGCGGGCCGGTCGCAATCGTGGACGAAAACCAGGCCCCCGCCTGCGACAAGACCTGATGCCGCGTATATGCTTTTCATACGCCCCGGCCGTTCGCCGGTATCACCGGCAGGACCGTCGACGAGGATGATATCCCAGCGACGGGACTGGACCTCGGCGGGCAGATCCATCCGCAATCGGCTCGGACGGTCGAGCCAATCGCGCCAGTCCGCTTGGCGCGAATTGTATTTTACGACGTGGACGCCCGAGCTGTTCAATTTAGCAAGCGTCTTGGCTGCCCATTCCGGATTGTCCTCAACGAAGACAGTCGTGCCGCCGGCGTTGACCTTCTCCCAGAGCAATGAATCGTTTCCGCATCCGAACACAAGCAGCGAACAGTTCGGCTTTCTCTGGATCTCGTTGATGATCGTACGGATTTCGATAGGCGATAATTGAATATCGGCACATGCCCCCTCTTTGAGGCCGAATTCCTTTTCAAGCATTTTACCAGCAGACTGATCAAAGTCGGCGAGGTGCTTCTTAAATGACCCCCACGGAACGCCGCTTATTTCTCCGAAGGGCCAAGCACCAGAAAATTGCGGCTGGCCGCCAAGCTCCTCAATGAGGCTATCGACCATGGCCAGGAACCGTTGCCGCTCCGGCTCAATCTTCTTCAGTGTTTTGTCGCGAATATACGATTTCGGGATGTTCCTGCTCCCGAGCGCTGCGACTGCATCGCGAACCGTTCGCGGGTTTGCTTCGCAAACGATGCAGTATTCTGGATCGAAATACGCGTCCCGTCCTCCGGTACTCGGCGTGCTGACAATGGAAAGACCTGCAAGCATATATTCCACCGCTGCGTAGCTGGCGCCTTCCACCTCGGAAAGGAGAAGGCCGGTCGACGCCCGAGCCAGGGCGGCATTAACGTTGGGATGAGACAGGCCGACAGGCAAATCACCTGCCAACTCGTTCAGCAATTCATGTGCCGGACAGCGCGCCTTCGTTTCGCTCCACAGGCGTTTGAAATCCTGCCGCCGGCTTTCCTGCGGCTCGCAATAGGCGATGTAGGCTACTTTCTCTATCTCTGCTGCCAACTCGTGCCGCTTTCCGGAGACGAACCGAGCATTGTAAATCGCGTCGAACTCGACATTGGCCCCAGGAAGCGGTCGGAATACGCGCTCAGAAACAGTAAACTTGTGATTGAGAAACGTCGCTGGCTGACCAAACTCCTCAAGTAGCTGAGCCTCGCCCGGTGTGTTGCAGATGTACCGGATCGCATGCTGGGGGTAGCGCTTGGTATGCTCAAGAAATGACTGTCGAATCGCCTTCGCTTTTTTTGGCGTTTCTATCGACCAAGTCGGAAAGATAACGAACCCGGCTTTGACGTCTCCGTAACGCCGTCCAAAGGACCGTGCTATTCCAAGAAACTCATCATAGGGGATGCCCGAAAGGAAAATGGGTGGTACAAAGGATAGCACCCTGATCGGTCCGAATTTAATCGGTTTGCCGCGAAGCTCCGGCAGACGCTCCGACTCGAACGAGAGATCGTTGGAGGTATTGATAGTTTTGCGATGACCGACTGCATTTCGAATGAGGCGTGACAACCACATAAGCCGGTCTCCGCTTGTCAAAAAAGTATAGCAGTATCTGTCCGTCTTTCTGCAACAGCGGAGCAATATGGCGTGATGCGTCCTAACGGAGCAAGGATACGATGGAACTGATCAACAGATGAGTGGCTCGCCGTGGCACCACTCCGAGGCGTGCTCGAACTTGCTGATGATGACGTAAAAGGACGGACCAATGGGTAACGTCACGACCAAGAGGGTGCGAAGATCGATGAAAAGGCGCTGAAGGACCTTATTCGCAACGCCGTGGCGCTGAACACCTCAAAGCGCGCGGAGGCCGCCGCCCCGCGCTCTCAGAAGAAGCCAAAGTAGACTGGATCATAAAAAAAA
Source organism: Hyphomicrobium sp. 99 (assembly GCF_000384335.2). Classification (NCBI taxonomy): domain Bacteria; kingdom Pseudomonadati; phylum Pseudomonadota; class Alphaproteobacteria; order Hyphomicrobiales; family Hyphomicrobiaceae; genus Hyphomicrobium; species Hyphomicrobium sp. 99. The sequence continues at coordinate 2,048,401 of NZ_KQ031382.1, read as the reverse complement.
TGGCGGCCGAAGCGTTTTTTGCCGTGGCCGCTTACCGCTCAGTCTTTGATGCTGTCTCGGGGCTGACCGATTTCTTCGCGTCCTTTTCGCCCTTCGCGGACGGGCGCTCCGTCGGAAGCTTCATGCCTTCCTTATTGGTTTCGTGATGCTTGCCGCCGGGCGGGTCGGTGGCGTTCGTCGGGTCAGTGTAATTCGTTTTCGACATCTGCTCCTCCATCCAATGATGAATAAACAGTGCCCGCTGCTCTGCGGTTCCTCCGCGCGAAATCACAATCCCGCGCGGAGTTTATCGAAGCGCCCTTCGATGTTTAGAGCCGTGTCAAACCGGTTTCGGCCTGGATGTCTTTCAATGCAGCGACAAGAACGTCGATCTCGCCGCACGTATTGTAGAAGGCAAACGACGGTCTGACGGTCGTCTCCTGGCCGAAACGCCTGAGGATCGGCTGGGCGCAGTGGTGGCCAGAACGCACGGCGATCCCGTACTTGTTCAACCGCGCGCCGATCTCCTCACTCTTGAGGCCCTTCATGGTCAGCGAGATGACGCTCGCCTTTTCAGGTGCCGTTCCGATGATCCTCAAGCCCGGGATCTGAAGCAGACGCTCGGTCGCGTAGACGAGAAGCTTATGCTCGTACTCCGCGATATTGTGGAGACCAATGCGCTCGACATAATCGATCGCCGCTCCGAGCCCGACCGCGTCGGCGATGTTACCGGTTCCGGCCTCGAACCGCGAAGGCGACTTATGGAACTCGGTCCGCTCAAAGGTCACGTCACGGATCATGTTGCCGCCAGTCTGATATGGCGGCAGCGAATCCATCAGATCCTTCTTGCCATAGACGACGCCGATGCCCGTTGGAGCAAAGAGCTTGTGGCCTGAGAACACGAAGAAGTCGGCGTCGAGATCCTGCACATCGACCTTCATGTGCGAGACGGACTGAGCGCCATCGACAAGCACTTTGGCTCCGACGCGATGCGCCATCTCGACAATTGTCTTCGCCGGCGTGATCGTTCCGAGCGCATTCGAAACCTGAGTGAATGCGACGATCTTCGTGCGGCTGTTCAGGAGCTTGCCGAACTCGTCGAGCAGCAAGGCACCGTTATCGTCGACCGGCGCGACGCGCAGCTTCGCGCCTTTGGCGAGGCAAAGCTGCTGCCAGGGAACGATGTTGGCGTGGTGCTCGAGATGGGTGATGACGATCTCGTCGCCGGGGCCAACGTGCTGATTGCCGAAGGTTGCCGCAACGAGGTTGATCGACTCCGTCGTCCCGCGAGTAAAGATAATCTCGTCGACCGAACCAGCATTGAGGAAGCGGGCAACTTTATTGCGCGCGCCCTCATAGGCATCGGTCGCTCGCGCGGCAAGTTCGTGCGCTGCGCGATGGATATTCGAGTTCTCGTGCTCGTAGAAATACTTCAGTCGCTCGATGACCGACTTCGGCTTTTGCGTCGTTGCGGCGTTATCGAACCAGATCAACGGACGGCCATTGACCGTTTCGTTGAGGATCGGGAAGTCGCGACGAACGGAACCGACATCAAATCCGATGCCACCCGTCTCCCCCACGCGGACGGGTGCAGCCTCGCCAGGGACGCTAATGCCACTCGATGGCGAGAAAATCCCATCCAAAAAGTAGAGACTCGATCCCGCGTCCGCGCGCGGAACGCCCGTGAGGGGTTCGGCCGCAAGCGGAGCCAGCAACGATTTGAGCTCGGCTTCGAAGGGAATGCCAATCCAGTCGTAGTTCGAAACGGTGCCGCCGGAATGGGGTGTTTCGATGCCGGTATGGTTGGATAAAACCTGCGGAGGCGGTGTCGCCGGCGGCGGCTGAGGAGGTGCCGCTTGGGAAACGCCAGGAAGCGAATTCGCAGAACGCGATTGCTCCGGACGCGCAGGAATTTCCTTCGAGCCTCCGAAACCGGAAAGCGACGGTCCAGCATCGACGGTCGATGGCAATAGCGGATCTGGCGCGCGCGTCAGATCATTTACGCCTTTGAGGTCGATCACGGAGACATCAGCCGCGGAAACCGGAGTGCCGCTGACCGGCGCGCCGATACCCGGCACTGACGCGACAGCGGGTGTCGGCGACGGCGATGGTCCCGGCTGTGCGGCTGCCTGACCGCCGAGCTCTGTCGGCGATGCGCCAAAGCCCGGAAGGGATGGCCCCAACGGCCCGCCAGAAGGCGGAGACGGAACCACAGCCCCGAAAAGACTATCGAACACGCGATCGTCGAACGCGGCGGCGTCAAATGGTGACACGCTTCCCGGCGTTCCGATCGTTGCCGCCGGCACTCCAGCCGTCGGCAATGGAGATGTTCCCGCGGCCGCAAGATGCGGTGCCGACGTTCCCGCGACTTCCACGGGGGAAGCGCCGAAACCTGCAAGCGAAGGGCCGGCAGAGGGCGGCAACGATTGCCCCGGGAGCGCTGCGAAGAGATCGTTCGCCATCTTTGTCAGAAGCGTTATATCCGGCAACCCCGCCGGCGGCTGAACGCCGCCAGCTGTCCCGCGCGCCGCTGCTGCAAGCGCGTCAAGGTTTGCGGCTCCGCCTGCTAGGTCAGCTGTAGACATGGTACCTGCCCACCTCAACGTTCTCGAGAACACCCAGCGCGTCGTCGGTCAGGACGGCGAGCGAGCAATAAAGCGAGACGAGATAGGAAGCGATTGCCTGATCGTTGATGCCCATGAAGCGAACCGAAAGGCCCTTCGTGAGCTCGCCCGGAAGGCCAGGCTGGAAGAGGCCAACCACGCCCTGCTTGGCTTCGCCGGTGCGAAGAAGAAGAATGTTGGTCTTGCCGTTCTTCACTTCGAGCTTATCCGACGGGATGAGCGGGATGCCGCGCCAAGTGATGAACGGCGAGCCAAACAGCGTCACTGTCGGAGGCGGCACGCCGCGACGGGTGCACTCGCGGCCGAAAGCTGCGATCGCCTGCGGATGGGCGAGGAAGAAGGCCGGCTCTTTCCAAACCTTGGTGATGAGTTCATCGAGATCGTCGGGCGTCGGCGCGCCGGCACGTGTCCGGATCTTCTGCGATGCCGCGGCATGCGCAAGGAGGCCGTATTCCTTGTTGTTGATCAGCTCGCTTTCCTGACGCTCCTTGACCGTTTCGATCGTGAGGCGAAGCTGCTCTTTGATCTGATTGTGCGGAACGCTGTAGAGGTCGGATACGCGGGTATGGATGTCGAGGACCGTCTGAACGGCGCTCAGAAGGTATTCGCGCGGGTTGTCGACATAGTCGACGTAGGTCTGGGGCAGGACGCGTTCATCGCGCACCGAGCAGGCCACTTCGATATCGCCGCCGCCGTCGCGCACCTTGTTGACGCGATAGATGCCGGCCTCGACCGGAACCCAGCTCAGAAAATGCACCAGCCAACGTGGCGTGATGGTCGACATCTGAGGAACGGTCTTGGTCGCATTAGCTAGTTGCCTTGCTGCAATATCGCCAAGCGCTGTTTGTGCTTCGTCTGCCATACCTGTCTCGCTATCTGTTATATTGTCGCATCAAATTCCGATATATGCTTATCGTTAGAAATGATAAGCCCGTCAACCCCTCCGAAATTAGAATTATATTCCAGCGCCGTGATCGAAGGTTTCGCTGCGAACCTGAGCCTGCACGATATTGCTCGCGGGCGGGACGCTACGGGTTAGCCACACATTGCCGCCGATCGAAGAGCCGCGGCCGATGGTGATGCGCCCGAGAATGGTGGCGCCGGCGTAGATGACGACGTCGTCCTCGACGATCGGATGCCTGGGCTGGCCTTTGACGAGCGCGCCACCCTCGTCGATCGAGAAGCGTTTCGCGCCGAGTGTCACTGCTTGATAGAGGCGGACACGCTCGCCGATGACGGCCGTCTCGCCGATCACGACCCCTGTCCCGTGGTCGATGAAGAAGCTGCCTCCGATTTTTGCGCCGGGGTGAATGTCTATGCCGGTTTGGGAATGTGCGAGTTCGGCGATGATGCGCGCGATTACAGGCGCTCCAAGCGTATGAAGCGCGTGGGCGATTCTGTGGTGAACTATGGCTCTTATGCCTGGAAAACTGAGGAGTACTTCTTCCGTGCTCTTGGCCGAGGGATCGCCGTCATAGGCAGCACGAACGTCGCTTTCGAGCGTCTCATAAATTCCCGGAAGAGCGCGCGCAAAAGCAGCGACAATCTCATCCGGTGTAAGGGGCGAGTCATGCTCGGCGCGGCTCTCGTCGATGAACGCGTGTTCTCGCCTCACTTGTTCGATGAGGACGCTTAGCGCCTCATTGAGTGAATTGCTGACGAAGACGGCGAGCCCCTCGTCGCTGTGGTCGATCGCGCCTGCGTGACGCGGAAAGAGCGCTGCGTAAATTCCTTCCACAACCCGCTGCAGCTTCGGTGGACTGGGGAGCGGCGCTCTTCGATTTCCGGCCAAGACGACGCGTTTGCTGCGCCCCCTCGCCTCGCGAAGCTCCGCTACGATGTCATCGATATTCCAAGGTGAGAGCATGTGTTAGGCCTGCGACATCACGCCAGGGAAAATCGCGCGATCGGCGTCCTCTGGGGTCACCCCCTGGACCGGTACAAAGACCAAGCCACTTGCGGCGCGCCGATAGCAGGCACGCGTCAGGGTAGAATCGGACATAAAATTCCCCGCGAGTATAAGTCCTTATCACGTAGAACCGTAGACAGCGGAAATATCTCCAGGAAATAAGAAGAACTGCATAGCTTATGAACCGGCTGCTTATCGGGGCGACCGGATTGGAAAATTTATCCAGGTACTCGCGCGTGACGCTCTGAGCGGGAATCGTCCAGCGCGGCGAGGACCCGCCTTTTCTCCTCTCCGAATGAGTTCGCGAGGCGGTTTCGGGGGCGATCGAGCTGGACGTCGAATGTCGTCGCAATCCGGCCCGGAGACGGCTTCAGAACGACAAGGCGCGTGGCCAGTGCGACAGCCTCTTCGATATCGTGCGTGACGAGCACGAGCGTTGGTCGAGTGTCCGCCCAAAGCTCAAGCAAGTGATCCTGAAGCTCGACGCGTGTGAAGGCATCGAGTGCCGAGAAAGGCTCATCAAGGAGGAGAACCCTCGGTTTCGTGACGAGGGCGCGCGCGATCGATACCCTTTGACTTTGTCCGCCTGAAAGCTCGCGCGGCCAGCGACCACCGTAATCGGCGAGGCCAACGCGCTTCAAAGACGTTTCGACGAGATCCTGCCTTTCGCCTTTGGAAAGGTGGGCCAGACCGAAGCTGACATTTTGCCGGACTGTTAGCCACGGCATCAAGCGCGGTTCTTGAAAGATGATGCCGACGGCGGGATGCGGTGACTCGATCTCAGCTCCGTCAACCCGGACCGAGCCCGAGGATGGTTTTTCAAGGCCTGAGAGCACGCGGAGCAAGGTGCTCTTTCCGCATCCCGAGCCGCCAACGATGGCGAGGATCTCGCCCGCGGCGACGTTCAACGAGACGTTGTGGAGAGCGACGGTGCCGTTGGCATAGGTCTTCCCGATCTTTCGCGCTTCTAGCATTGGCCTTTATTTGCTGTTCGAGAAAGTGTCTTGCCAGCGGAGGAGCGGCGCGGTGGCGGTGGAGAGAAGCCAGTCGGAGGTCTTGCCGAGAATCGCGAATATCAGCGTGGCGGTCACGATCTGCTCGGGCTTGCCGAGTTGCTGACCATCAACGAGGAGATAGCCCAGCCCCTCAGAAGCACCCATGAACTCGGCAGCAACGACGAACATCCAGCCAAGGCCGAGGCCACCGCGGAGCGCGAGGACATACGCCGGGAGGATCGACGGCAGGAGCACGCGAGTTGTGATCGCGACCGGCGACAGTCGAAAGACGCGACCAACTTCAACGATCTTTCGATCGACTGAAAGAATGGCGCCGAGAACACCGAGATAAACGGGGAAGAAGACTCCGACCGCTATGAGAGTGACCTTGGAGGCCTCGAAGATTCCGAACCAGAGAATGAAGAGCGGAACCCACGCAATTGAAGGAACCGCTCTCAAAGACTGCAGCGTCGGATCGACGAGGCCGCGCATGAGGGACGAATAGCCGGCGATCGCTCCGAGCAATGTGCCAGCTAGAGTTCCAGCGCTGAAGCCGGCAAGCACGCGCAGGCATGTCGCCTTGATATGGAGCGACAAATCTCCCGCACGCGCGAGTTCCAATATCGTATTGGCGATCCGCGACGGCGGCGGCACGAGGCGCCCTTCGGCAATTCCCGTGCGAACCGCGATTTCCCAACCGAGGCCAAGTGTCAGGGGCACAATAAGACCGGCGATGAAAGGGGAAAGCCCGCCCACCCAGTTCGGGCGGCGGGCTATCGTATTCGGTCCTTCCTCAATCGAAAGACCGGCTTGCTCTGCAGTGGTCATTGGCTGCTAGTTGGACGCGGTCGAGAATTTGGCGTCGATCAGTGAGTCGACGGCAGCCGAAACATTGACATCCGGCTTGATGACCTCGGCTTTCTGAAGCGCGAGACCGGCAGCCAAGATCGTGTCTCTCTGCGCCGTTCCGATCTTCGAGTAGGAAAGATCGGTGCGCTCCTTGAGCTGCTTCGCAATGACCGCCTCAGGAAGCTTGGTCGCCGTCACGAGCAGCTTTTGAAGCTCTGCCGGATTGGCAAGAGACCATTCACGGGCTTTTTCGTACGTCGCGAGCACGCGCTTGACGATATCGGGATGATCGTTGGCGAATGCTTCGCGAACGTTGAGCACGCCCCAGCTGTTGGCTTCGCGGTTTCTAAAGAAGAGTTTCGCGCCGTTCTCAATCTCGGCGGACGCCATGAGAGGATCGAGGCCAGCCCACGCATCGACATCGCCACGCAGCAGAGCGGCCTTGCCGTCACCATGCTGAAGAACGACGACAGTTACGTCCTTCTCGGTCAGACCTGCGTCCTGCAGGGCGCGCACGAGGAAGATGTGCGGATCGGTGCCGCGTGTCGCCGCTACGCGCTTGCCCTTGAGATCGGCGACTGTGTTAATTCCAGTTTCAGGCCGCGTGACGAGCGCCGTCCATTCCGGACGCGAGTAGACGTAGATCGATTTGATCGGATTGCCGTTGATCTTGCCGACGAGCGCGGCTGCGCCTGCTGTCGAGCCAAAGTCGAGCGAACTCGCGTTGAGAAACTCCAGTGCTTTGTTGGAGCCGAGGGACTGGACCCAGCGGATTGCGATCCCATCCTTCTCGAATTCTTTCTCGAGCAGTTGGTTGTCTTTGAGCGCCAGCGAAACAGGATTGTATGTCGCCCAGTCGATCCTGATCTCAGTGAGCTTATCCGCAGCGTGGGCGCCGGTAGATAAGATAAGCGCGAATCCCAGAGCTATCGACGCCCGGGCTCGGTTCCAGAAATTCATCGTGACATCCCCTTTGATAACCCGAGCGGAAATCTTAAGGGTCGGATCGGGCAGTCTTAACGAAGAAGAAGTTATGACGTTATTCGCAGATTGAATGCTTGTGCTCATCCGCGCGCGCCGGTGCCTAAGTTCTGAGCGCGAATCCTAAGTCGACTTGAAGAATTGGTTCTCTGGACGGCGCAGCCCGAGATGCTCTCGCAAGGTCGTCCCTTCATATTCCCGGCGGAATATTCCGCGCCGTTGCAGTTCCGGCACCACTCGATCGACGAAATCGTCGAGCCCGCCGGGCAGCCAGGGGAACATCACATTGAAACCGTCCGAGGCTCGGGTTTCGAGCCACTTCTCCATTTCATCTGCGATCGAAGCCGGTGTTCCGACGAACGCAAGACCCGCATAGCTACCCGCTTTCTGAGCAAGCTGACGGATCGTGAGATTTTTCGTCCGTGCAGCATCGACAAATCGTTGCCGCGCGCTTTTGCTGGAATTGGTTTCCGGAATTTCCGGGAGCGGTCCGTCCGGATCAAAACCCGAGACGTCATAATCGAGGATACTGTTTAGAGAACCGATGCCGCTGTCGTAATGGACGAGACTGTCAAGATGCGCGCGCTTCGCACGTGCTTCATCGATCGTATCGCCGACGATCACGAAAGCAGCCGGCAGAATTTTGAGGTCGTCGGGATCCCGTCCGATGGCCTGCATTCGGCCTTTCACATCGGAATAGAAGCGCTGCCCGTCCGCCAAGGTCGACTCGGCACCAAACACGACTTCGGCCGTTTCGGCAGCGAGCTGACGTCCGGGCTCCGATGCTCCGGCTTGCACAATAACCGGCCACCCCTGCACCGGCCGCGCGATATTGAGCGGACCACGAACCGAAAGTTCACGGCCCTTGTGGCCGAGCACATGCATTCGAGCTGGATCAAAATAGATTCCGGCTTCGACGTCGCGCACGAAAGCATCGTCTGCGAAACTATCCCAAAGGCCGGTCACCACGTCGAAGAATTCGCGGGCGCGGGTATACCTCGCGTCGTGGTCGAGGTGTGATTCATATCCGAAGTTCAACGCGGCATCGGGATTGGCCGTGGTGACGATATTCCAGCCCGCGCGACCAGCACTGATGTGATCGAGCGATGCAAAGCGGCGGGCGATGTGGAAGGGCTCATCAAAGGTCGTAGACGCCGTGGCGATGAGCCCAATTCGCTCGGTGGCGACCGCGAGGGCCGAAAGCAGAGTGAACGGCTCAAAGGATGTCACCGTATGGCTGCGCTTCAGGGCATCCATCGGCATGTTCAAGACGGCCAGGTGGTCAGCCATGAAAAAGGCATCGAACTTCGCCGCTTCGAGCCTTTGCGCAAAATGTTTGAGATGGCCGAAGTTGAAGTTCGCGTCCGGATAGGCGCCCGGATAACGCCAAGCGCCAGTGTGAATACTGACGGGTCGCATGAATGCGCCGAGATGCAGTTGGCGTGGACGGCTCATCGAGACAACCTTTTCTATTTGACCAAACGTAATAAGCAAAGTTCGCATAAGGATTGCGAAAATACTTCGTAGACGATCCCTGATCGCACCTGCAGCCTTGGTGGCTCGCCAGACGATTTCAACTGGCGGCTATTCGTTGCGGGGATTTTCCAATGGATTGCAGACGTCTTTTACCTGTCGGTCTCGCGAAACGCTCGAAGGGCTCTCCGAAACTGCCAAGTGGGCTGACGAACACCATGCCGACGTCGCGAAATCGCTCGCGGCGGTTACGGGCCTCGATCTTAACATTCAGACGATCGCGGCCAATCGGTCGACGTTCGCAATCGGAAAACTCAACGGCGAGATCATCGCTTCCCAGCAGCAGCTCGCAGACCGCTTTCTAAAACATGGCCTCATTCCAAAACCCATCGTCGTCAGAGACGCCGTGTGGGGCGCATCACAATCGTAATCACGTTCGGCGGAGCCGGATCTTCAACGAATTTGGCTCCATTCAACCTCTCAACAAAAGGGAAAGACCATGAAAATCTCTCGCAGGGCACTGGGCGCACTCGCGCTTGGTGCAGTCGCCGTAAATCTCGGCAGCCTCACGGCAAGCGCCGACGATAAAGTCATCCGCATCGGATATCAAAAGTACGGTAACGCCATCCTCCTCAAGGCGAAGGGAACGCTGGAACCCAAGCTCGCCGCGATCGGGTACAAGGTCACTTGGGCCGAATTCCCGTTTGGACCTCCGCTGCTCGAAGCCATCAATGCGGGCGCCATCGACTTCGGACACACGGGCGAAGCGCCGCCTGTGTTCGCTCAAGCCGCGGGAAGTTCAATCGTCTATGTCGCGCATGAGCCGCCTGCCCCGGAGGGTGAAGCCATTCTCGTTCCCAAGGACAGCCCGATCAAATCGGTCGCTGAACTCAAGGGCAAGAAAGTCGCCTACGCCAAGGGCTCAAACTCGAACTACTTTGCCGTTAAGGCCCTTGAAAAGGCCGGCATCAAATACGGCGAGTTCGAGCCGGTTCATCTTGCTCCTGCCGATGCGCGCGCAGCTTTCGAAAGCGGAAAGGTCGACGCCTGGGCCGTTTGGGATCCCTTCTATGCTGCGGCCCAGGACGGAGCCAAAGCTCGCGTGCTGACCGACGGCAAGGGAATTGTCTCCAATCACCAGTTCTACTTGGCCAGTAAGTCCTATGCCGAGGCCAACGCCAAAGCCATCGATGTCGTGCTTTCGGAGCTGAGGGCCGTCGATGATTGGGTGAAGGCCGATACCAAAGCGGCCGCGGCGCAGCTCAGCGGGCCGACTGGTATTCCTGCGCCTATTCTCGAAGCCGCGCTGAAGCGTCAAGCGTACGGCATCAAGCCGCTCGATGATGCAGTTATCGCCGAACAACAACGCATTGCCGATCAGTTCCACGCGCTCGGTCTTCTGCCGAAGGCCATCAAGGTGGGTGAGATCGTCTGGCGAGCCGGTACATGACGGCGCATGGGTCAGAGAGCCGTAAAGCTCTCTAGCTCTTGCCGACGCACGGGATGGCTGCTTTTTCGGCGCAGCGATTGGCGGCCATCCCGCAGACCTGAAGTATTTTGGGTCAGAATTCTTCCCAATCGGTCTTTTCCGGAGCGGCGGCCGTGTGCCGTTTCGGCTCAATCTTTTTGCGGGGCGATTGCACCAACGTTGGCCTGATCTTGGAAGCCATCTGATCCGCTGCTTTGCGAAGTGACTCCAGCCCGCTTTCCCCCAGATTAAATTCACTGACGAGGCGCGAGAGCTGGCCGGTTTCCTGGCCGAGGCTGTGGCAGGCAGCTGTCGTTTCTTCTACCATCGCAGCATTTTGTTGAGTGGTCAGGTCGAGATCGTTGATCGCGACGTTCACCTCTGCCAGCCCCGTTGCCTGCTGTTCGGCCGCTTGAGCGATGGACAGGATCATCTCGTTGATGCTCACCACGTGGGAAATAATTTCCTCCAACGTTTTTCCGCTGTCGGAGACGAAGCGCACACCGTTGTCCACTTGTTCGCTGGAGCGGGAGATCAGCGTCTTGATCTGCTTCGCAGCGTCCGCTGAGCGTTGTGCCAGCGCCCGGACTTCTGATGCGACGACCGCGAACCCACGCCCTGCATCGCCCGCGCGCGCTGCCTCCACGCCTGCGTTGAGAGCCAACAGGTTTGTTTGAAACGCAATCTCGTCGATCACGCCGATGATTTTCGCGATTTCCTTGGAGGAGTTCTCGATGTCGGCCATTGCGTCGACCGCCTGACGAACAACTGTTCGGCTTGCTTCTGCCGCTCCCTTAGCCGTGGCGGCCACATCGCGGGCATGAGAGGATTCGCCGGCGGTTTTCTTTACGATCGTTGTGATCTGTTCCAGCGCAGCCGCGGTTTCTTCGAGGCTTGCCGCCTGTTGCTCGGTGCGCCGTGACAGGTCATCTGCCGCCGTGGAGATTTCCTTGGTGCCCGACACCATCGCGTTCGCACTTGCCGCTACTTGTTGGAGGGCGATTTCGAACTGCTCAACGGCGGAGTCGAATTCACGTTGCACTCCCCGATAGGCGTCGGGAAGGTCTAGAGCGATGCGTGACGTCAAATCCTTATTGGCGAGCTTCGCAATGGCGGTGCTCATGGCAGTCAAGACTGCCGTGCGCTCGCTATTGGCCGCTTCTTCCTGAGCTTTGCGCTCGGCTGCCCGCCGCGCTTCCTCATCGCGCGCGCGTGCCGCTTCGAGTGCCACTTCCTTTTCGAGCTTCAATCTCGCTTGTTCTGCCGCCTCGACGTAGATGGAAATCGAGAGATCCATGTCGAGCATCATCGCCTTCACCAATGCGCTGATGCATTCGCCGATTTCGTCGGGGCCCTTTCTCTGGCGCCCCAACGAGAAGCCCGTTACCCACATCTCCTTCACGACGGACTTGATGAGGTGCTCAACGATGATTGCATAGCCACCGATGTACCAGCGCGGCTCCAGGCCGATACGTGCGTGGGCCTCGCCAACCTTGCGAACGTTGGTGACATACTGGTCGTCGAATTTTCCCGAGCTTATCGACGCCCAATGGTCGATCTGGGCGTTCTTCGCGCCATTCATTTGCGCCGTGTTCTTGAAGAATTTGCGCGTTTCTGGCGTCTTTTGGATGGTGCGATAGAGGACATCCAGAACGACTGGAAGTTCCTTGTCGATGATGCCTTTGATGCTGCGGATACTCGCGCACTGATCGCTATCAAGTCCAATGAAGGCGAGGCGGTCATTCAATGCGGAGTCGCGCGTTTGGTTTTCCATCGTCGTGCCTTGTATCCGAATTCAAGCGCTAACAGCGCAGTGCACCGCGAACTGCAGATGAATCGCGTTGCCCGGTTCTATACCGCACGGCCTTTCGAAAGATTTATTCGCGCATGGAAAAAGTGTCACGGCGAGCAGATGCATTTGGGGCGCCGGACATCCAGCTTTTGCGAGACGGCGACAGCATCGTTCATCGCTCGTCTTTTCAGCGATTGTCGACCTTGGTTTCGATGGCCATCGCGAGTTGCAACGACGTCATGCTACGCTTGACGTCATGCTACGCTTGATGACGTCGCGGCAGCTGAACAGAGGAAGCCAGCAGCTAACGCGCTTCTTCGCGCGTCCGTTGCTTTGGCGAGGAGAGATAGAAACAGCGTTTGGGAGAAATGAGCAGAGCATTGGCGATCCCGGCAGGATTTGAACCTGCGACCCTCTGCTTAGAAGGCAGATGCTCTATCCAACTGAGCTACGGGATCTTTGCCCCAGTCTATACTCGCAAATGCCTAGCGTATGAAAGGCCCCTCTTCACCGCTGGCACGGCTGAGAGACGATGCGTCCCGACGTGAATTTGCGAATTTCCGCGCTGTTCAGGCGGCGATGCTGCTCGGGCCGGACCTTACTTTCCCAGACCGCCATAAGCGATAGATCTTCAAAAATCTATAACGAGCCTGGATCCACGCGTACCGCAAGCCTTTGAGACCCCCGGTGCAGTGGCGCCTGACGACATAATATTTAAAAAAGTTCATCGGCAATTCGATGAGCAGACGCGACGCAAGCTCAAGCTTCGAGTTCAATCCGGAATTTTCCACCAGAAGCCACGTCCGCTCGTCGAGCTTGCGCTTCATATCGGCGAAAGAGCGCATCGAATAGTGAAATACCGGCGCCTGGAACCAGCCAATCGGATGTTCGTCAGTTACGACCGTGTCGTGAATTTTTGAGTTTCTGAACCTGACGTACCGGCGATCGTAAAGCCGCACATACCAATGATCCCGCGCCATTGGGCGCGGTGTTGTAGCGCCCGGATAGACCATCTGTATTGGCATGCCGTAAGCGACGAACACGGGATCGCCGTTCGCGAACATGGCGATGATTTCACGCGCCAGCTGCGGTGTGACGACTTCATCCGCGTCGAGGTTGAAGACCCAGTTATTTCTGCATTGGTCTTCACCGAAGCGTTTTTGAGAGCCGAAGCCAAGCCAAGACTGGGTAATGACCCTGCACCCCTCGGCAAGCGCGACGCTTACCGTATCGTCCGAACTTTCTGAATCGATTACGACGACTTCGTCGACCCACGGACGCACGGATCGGATCGTGCGTCCGATGCGGTCGCCTTCGTTCTTGGAGATGATGAAACAGGAAACAGGAACCTTAAACATTCACGCGAGCCGCTCATCAAAACTCTACAATGTCGTCAAGCCGTTAGCAGGTCTGACGCGGGAGGCAACACCGCAAAGCCATGTTGCCCCGAGCAAATTGTAGCTGTGCCGGAACGCCCGTCTCGGGGCGACCAACAAAAACGGGCCGTCAACGATGGCGTCAACAGCCCGTCCGAAATTTATGTCATAACCGGGTTTCTAAGCTCGTCGAACAAGGCGGGCGACAAACAGCAATATTATCGCTCCGATGGCTGCGGCAATGATCTCGCCGATGATGCCGCCGCCTAGGTGAATTCCGAGGTAGGGGAACAACCAACCAGCGATAAACGCTCCAATGATACCGACGATGATATCTCCGACCAGGCCGAAGCCACCACCGCTCATTACCTGCCCAGCCAACCAACCGGCAACGGCGCCGATCAGCAACCAGATGATCAATGCTTGGGGATCCATTTTTTAGTTCTCCCTGTCAGCACGCTCACGAATCGTGAAACGTCATCATCATCCGCGTCAAATCGTCCGCTGGCAAGTTGCTCCTCGTTTTCTCAGCGCTTAGCGGACTCCGCTCGCCCTGAATGTTGCGGTGGACTGTGGAATTGCGTGGTTTTTCCGAGGGATTTGAAATTCGTCAGTTTTAGCGGACGGTCGCGCATAGTCGGTTGCTCCACCAACTGGGAACCATGCGGACTCAAAGTTACCTGGGCGCCTGACGTTTCGTCGTGAGCCACGAGCCCAGTTCTTCGAAGTCCGCCAGACCTGAGAATGCCGTCACCGTTCCGTCGCCGGCGATAAGACGCGTGTAGGGCAGCTCTCCCATCCAATCCGGGCTGACTGCGAACCTCAACTTTTCCTCGAAGCCGTTTCCGAGAGCAAAGCTCTGCATGGAGCTCAGGCCCGCCTTCTGAAGCGTCGGGCCAATTTGCTCGGGCCGAGCGCCGCGTTGATCCCAATTGACAAGAACGACCGTTGCGTCGGGATGCGCTCGCGCGAACGCTCCCCATTCCTTGAGTTCGGCCATGCAATTGCTACAGGTCAGCCCCCAGAAATGGACGATCAGGGGGCGGCCCTTATGGGCGTCGCGGATCTCATTCAGGGTTGCAGCGTCAAACGTGCGGGGCGTCTCCGCGCCGGCAGCCGGTCTCGCCATCGGCAAAACAGCGACGATCAAGGCAGCGAATATCGATGCGAGTCTCATGATTGAGGCTCCAATGGCATGAGCCGGTAGCCCTCCTGCAGCGTTTGCCAGGAAAGATAGGCGCCGGTCGGGCTCGCGATCAGCAGCGGATGGTCGGACGCATCGTGCGTCATCGCTATGGAGCGTGGCGTGCTCCACGTCTTTCCGGCATCGCGCGACGTCATCAGATCGATGGTCGTCATTGCGCCGTCAAAAGATTTGTAGGCGAGATAGACGATGCCGTGTGCCGCCAGAACGTAAGGCCGCGATGTCTGCGCGTTGGGATCACCGAGCCGCATCGGCGTGGAGAATGTTTTTCCGCCGTCCTCGGAATGCGCGTAGTAGAGCCCCTTCAGTTTGCGGCCCAGCGCGAACCAGGTCGCGTGGTAGACACCCTCGGGGCTGATTGCGAGACTCGGTCCCTGATGCGGACAGGCGTCGATCTTCGCATCGTCGTCGCTGACGCGGTAAAGCGGGCCTGGCGTTTTTTCATCCGCGAAAGTGATGATGGCATGATCGCGAATGCCACCGTCGAAGATATTTCGAAAGAGCACGACCGGCTTCCCAGGCGCTGCGAAGGCAACGCCGATGCGGCAGCACTCGCAGGTGTTATCGCGCGCGATTGTTGCCGCTTGAAGCGTTCCGCCGGGTTTATCGTCCCAGGCGAAGGCGAGCGCGGCTCCGGCGTATGTCTTGCCGTCCTTCTTTGCCTTCGCTGCGTGGCGCTTGTCTATCCAGGCGACGAACGCGCGACCGTCCTGATCGAGCACCGCTGTCTCGAAGCGCTGGCTCGGCGAGTTTGACGTAATTGGCTGCGGCGCGCCGAACGTCTTCCCGCCGTCGCCGGAGCGGGCGATGAAAGCGTGGCCATTATATTTGTCATCGCGCGATGTATACGTGACGACGACTTGACCTGCTTGTCCGACTGCGATCTTCGGGCGGGCATCTGGGCCTTCGTCGAGCGGCAATTCCGTTTTAGGAAGCGTTACTGGATCGGAGAACGTTTTGCCGAGATCGGTCGAGCTTGCGACCGACACGCGGCCGCCTGCGCTCCATGTCAGCCATAACTTTCCATCCGCGCCAAAGGTGCCCGTCGCGACGCCGGCGCACACGAGTGCGGTCGTGTTGCAAGCGGTTGCCGTCGGCGCGTGGTTCATCTTCTTCATGTCGTCGTGCGACAGCGCCGGGCCCATTCCCACAACGAGCGAGGCAAGAAGCATTGCGGCCGCTTGAAACTTTTTCCGCATAACTCAAAACCTCACTTTCATTCCGCCGAAGTAAGTGCGCGGAGCACCGGCGTAGATCGAACCTGTACCCGTCTCAGCTAAAGTGGTTGCCGTCGAGCCGACTTTATCGGTGATGTTGTTTGCGGATGAGATGTACGTTTCGTCAAATAGGTTCCGGATCTCGAAGTAAGTCATCAGCGACCGCACCGGTCCGCTACCAAATTCCTTGTTGTAGTGAATGTTGACATTGACCAGATCATAGCCGGGCGCTTCGAGGAGATTGGCGTTCTCCATGTAGAAACCGTCGTGCCATTCGTATTCGGCAAATGCTCCGATGCCCTTGAACGGTCCATGCGCAAAATCATAACTCAGCCGCGTGGTGAATTCATTCGGTGAGACGCCAGGGATTTTGTTTCCATCGCGGCTGGCGGCTTTGCCCGCACCCGAGATTACCTCGGAATAATCGGTGTAATATTGATCGTTGCGAATGTAGGACGCGGTCAATCTCAGACCGTCGACGAGCGCGAAATCTGCCGCCACTTCTACGCCGCGGTGTTCCGAAGCCGGGGCGTTGAAGCTGAACGAGGAGCCGCTGTTGCCCGCGGGCGCTTGCGATACGATTTCGTTGTTGAAGAATTCATAGAAGCCCGTCACGCTCAATGTCAGGCCCGGTGCCGGCGTCCAATCGCCGCCAACGTCGAACCCGACGTTCGTTTGCGATTTGAGTTCCGTGTTGTTGCCGGGCTGTCCTTCAGAATTCACGAAAAGGTTCGAGAACTGCGGCGTGCCGTAGCCGCTGGCGACGCGGGCGCGCCATTGCCATTCGCGGGTCGGCGTGTAGACGACGCCGAGTTCGGGGGCGATGTTCGTCATCTCGCGGTCGGCCGACGTAATGGTGGTCGACGTCAGATTACCGCTCGTCGAATATTTGTAGCTCCTTTGCGCGCCGTCGAGATTGGTCCGCTCAACGGCAGCGCCCGCGATGACGGCGACGTCGGTCGCGACGCGTACTTCCTCGCGCGCCCGCACGCCGAAGTTCGTCGTCGATCCGGTGCTCTCGGACTGAAGCAAACCCAATCTTGCATTGCCGCCGGGCGCGACATTGTAGGTTTTGCCGTCGACGGGCAGATAGTTCCAATACGCGCCGAGATAGGAGAGCGTCGGCAGCCCGGCGAAAACTGATCTCTTCGTCAGGCCGGTGCTGACGTTATACGAGAGATAGTCGCCGATCGCGCTCGTCGCACCGGTTGGCTGGTTGATGTTGCGATCATCGATGACGACTTGCACCTGGCCCGTTGTCGCTGCGTCGAAGGCGTGTTCCCAGCGGAAGCCGCCGACGGTACGGCGATCATTGCGGTTTGCCCCCGCCTCCTCCGCTGTTTGCTTCACGGCACCCGCCGGGAGAACACCATTCACCGCTGCCGTATTACCGGTCGCCGAGTAAACGGTTGTCGCGCAGCCCGCCGCCGCGGTCGCTGCCGTCGCGCAGCCCTTCTGAAACGGGTTCTGCTTGAACTGATTGAGCGACATGCGGAAGGGCAGTTCCGTGTCGATGGTGTTGTTGATGAACTTGAAGGTGAACGTATCCGTCGATGACGGCTTCCACGTCATGAGCGCGTTGACGGTCTGCGTATCAAAGGCGCTGTAGCCGAAGTAGCCGTCACCACGCACATCGCTCGTGAAGACAGACGCTTCCCAGTTTTTTCCGCGTTTGCCGCCGCTTGCATAGTTGTTGAGGTAGTTGAAGCTGCCGACGTCGATCCCGTACTCGACACCGTCTATCGCGCCGCCGGGGAACGTGCGGAAGTTGATGGCGCCGCCGGTCGCGTAGTTTCCGAAGAGCGCCGATGATGGTCCGCGCCAGACGTCGACACCCGCATACGCATGCGGGTCGACCAGATCACTGCGTGAAAGGCCGTCGGGCTGGGTCACGGGAAATCCGTCGTCCAGAATGACGATGTTGCGGATGCCGAAGCCGTTTCGCGCGTTCGATCCACGGATCGAGATGCCCATGTCGCGCGGGCCGTTGCCTTGCTTCAAGGACACGCCGGGAACTTCGTGAAGGATGTCGCTCACCGAAAAGACCGGTGCGTTCTCGAAGCGAGTCATATCCACGGCGGCTGCCGCCTGGGCGCCTGCCCCCGAAGCACCTGGGACGCTTGCGACTGCTGCGGACGGTGTGCCGGGATTGCCGATTGCGGGTGCCAAAGCCGGATGCGCATCAGATGGCGGCGATGCAGAGGCGATCTCCGGTGCGGCGGCCGCGGACGGTGGTTTCACAACTTTCGCCGGCTTTGCTGCGGCAGTTGCTGGCTTTGCCTCTGATTTCACTTTCGCCTTCTGCGCAACAGCTGGCGCACGGGCGGGTGAGGTTTGTTGCACCGTGACGTCGGGCAGCTTGATTTCGTTCGCTGCGGTCTTGTCGTCAGCCCGGACTTTCTGATTGGCGGCGATGGCGAGTGCGATAGCCGATGAAGCGACGACGACGCGTCTTAGTCGAGGCGCCGCGAAAGCGCGGCCTGCCAAGAGTTGCATTTGCATATTTCCTACTGATCTGACTTGCGAGATCGCGGGCGCGGCGGCTCAAGGCACGTCGCGTCGCTACCCGGCAGAAATGCCGAAGGCTCAGGTCAGTAAGGACGGGGGGCCACGCGCAAATTGGGCGCCCGGTTTCGGAGTGGCGCGGAAAATCTCTGTGGTGATCGCATAGGTCAGCGCGGCATAGCGGACCGTATGCGAAAGCGGATGCGTTTCGTGATTGACCGCAACCGCGCCGACAGGGGCGTAGGGGCACGTGCTCTTATCCGCCGCCGGCGCCTTGGCCGGTTGTGGAACGCCTTGATCGTCCAAGGTGAAGCTCTGCGGGCCGTGCCCCGTGCAAATGACGATCTGCACCGAACCGCTATGGTCGGGGGTTGCCGCCAGCATGAGGCCGACAGGCAACAAGCTGCGTACCGCGAACGCAATAATGATCAAAAAATTGACGTAGCGGTGCATCGTGATCGTCTGTTGCCTGGCGCATTCTGGGGGTTCTACCCGAAAAGCGCATTTACTTTCCTCTTCCGTATAACGCAATGACTCTTCGATCGGAAGACCGACGGAAGTCCAACGCGCGACTGGAAGATCACACCGACTGGAAAGTGGTTGCGGGCGCTCCTTGACCGCCGCGGAAGCGCCGGACGGCCAGCCAACCGAGTGCGATAAATGCAATTAACGCCGCGGTCTGCGCGATGAGAAACGGCGGTTCGCTCTGCGTCGGGGCCAACGCGTGGAGGGCTGGTACTTTCAAGAAGAGCTGGACGATGAGAACGAAGACGTTGAGGTAAAGCGCAGTTGATGCGGTCACCACGTAGACCCAGCGCCACGCGCCTGCGAGGTGCGCTCCGTAAAGTGAGTAAATCGCGATCGCCAAGGTAACCAGCAATATACTCCCGACGATGTGCGATGGGAGCAGCTTGGTGAAAGTGAAACCGAAGCCGGTGATGCCGGTCAGAACCGTCGTCAGCAGAAAGAGAGCTGTCACGCCTGGCCATGCCGCGTTTGCAATAAATCCAAGAAAGACGACGACGCCGGCCGCAATGGCGACCAGGCTCAGCACCACGTGTACGAACGTGAAGGTATCCATCCCAAAGATCATCGAAAGCTCCGCTGGCGATCGCCGCCCTCTCGGCGGCGCCCGCACCTGTGAGCCAAGTCCGAAAGTCCGTCAACGTTTAAATGTTGAACGTAATTTATTTGGGGATCAGCCAAGCGGCAACGTCATGCCTCCGTGAGCAATGCCTCAAATACCGGCAGCGGCATCGTCTGCGGCTTACGTCTTGAGCAACTTCGGGGAAAGAGTCGCTGCGCAATTTCCAGTCTCTGAAAATTGCTTGATGCGGATCAGAGGGTTAATTGCCTTTTGGAGCGCTGGCACATAACTTGAGTCAACCAGCGACAATCGAACTCAACATGCAGAGTGCGCCGCCGTGAGCCAGGACGACATGCATGGCTACACGGTGGCCTATGAACGAGAAGAGATTCAGTTTCCCGTTTATGTCGTCTGTTTGATCGGCGCATGTCTCGCGACGATCGGTTTTGCGATCGATAACATCATCCTGATCGCGCTGTCGCTGATGGCATTTGGCTTTGCCTACTACAATTTTCCTTTGCTCGAGACAGGCAAGCCGCGGATTGGTTGCGGGCAATACGGGATCTTCGCCGAGGGCCTCGGGATCGTTGCCTGGAGGTCGATCAAGGAGATCGAACTGAAGCCGATCGACATCCGCGGCTCGACGAGCAACGAGTTGCGCATCACTCTCGAGGACCCGCTGCAAAAGGCATTGCTGGTCGATTGGCGCCGCCGACCGTTTTACCGGTTCCTGATGCGGCTTCCCTGGACGTTTTCCGGCAACATCATCCGAATTCCCGTCGACGTTTTCGACCGGCCCGCCGAGGAGATCATGCAAAGTTTCACACGCATGATGGCCTTCTACAAACGTTGAGCACAGGGGGTTATCGGGTGGAAACCGAAGCGCTATGCTGCGCGCGGGTGGAACGTTCAGGCTAAAACTCCAGGAAAGCGCGAAACATGCTGCGGGAAGAAGTCGTCCTCGTCGACCATGAGGACAAAGAGACAGGCGTTGCCGAAAAGCTCGAGGCTCACCAGCAGGGCGTTCTTCACCGCGCTTTTTCCGTGATGGTCTGGGACAGCAAGGGCCGGCTGCTTCTGCAAAGGCGGCAGGTGGACAAATATCATTCGGGCGGCCTGTGGACCAACACGTGCTGCGGGCATCCGCGCCCCGGCGAGTCGTCACTCGACGCCGCAGCGCGGCGACTCAACGAAGAAATGCGCGTCATCTGTCCGCTGACCGAGATCGGCACCTTCACCTATCGTGCCGAACTCGATGCGGGACTGATTGAGCACGAGTTCGTGCATGTCTTCCGCGGCCGCTATGACGGGGTGATCGCGCCGAACCCTGTCGAGTGCGACGGCTACAGCTGGACGAGCCCGGACGTCATCCGAAAGCAGCTCGCGGCCGTGCCTCAGTGCTTCAGCGCTTGGTTCAAGAAGTACGTGGAAGCCGAGTGGCCGATCGCGCCTCCAGGTTGAGATATGATCAGCAGGGAGATTATCCGCGCGCAGCCTTTGCCTCAGGATTGGTCAAAGTGCCTAGGCATTGATCTAGCAGCATAATCCCTCTGGTACGTTTGTCCCCATAAACGCGCTTTCGGGTCGCTTGGCACACTCTTTGCGATCATTGTCCCCGCCTGATGAGAAAGCAGCAAAGCCCGCACAAGCTGTGGTCGGACGGCATGGAACGATCGGGACCAACATTGGGGGACTAGGAATGACTTCAAGACTTCGACCCTCGCTTGGAGCCGCGGCTCTCGGCGTAGTATCGCTACTTGCGACATCCGCAATTGCATTTGCCCAAGAGGCTGCGCCTGCCGCTGCCGCACCGCCGGCACCAGCCTTCAACAACGGCGACATCGCATGGATGCTGACGTCGTCCGTGCTCGTGCTCATGATGCTCGTCCCCGGTCTGGGGCTCTTCTACGCTGGCCTAGTGCGCAAGAAAAATGCACTCGCCATTCTCATGCAGTGCGTGTTCGGCGCCGGCCTTCTGTCGGTTGTCTGGACCGTCATCGGCTATTCGCTCGCCTTCACCGAAGGCAATCCGTTCTTCGGCGGATTCTCGAAGGTTTTGCTAGCCGGCATTGCACCTGATACCCCGGCGCCTGCCGCCGCGAGTATCCCTGAGTTCCTCTTCGTCATGTTCCAAATGACGTTCTTCATCATCACGCCGATCATCGCCCTTGGCGGACCGGCCGACCGCATGAAGTTCTCGGCGTCCATGATCTTCGTGACGCTCTGGTCGATCTTCGCCTACGCACCGATCGCTCACATGGTGTGGGGCCCGGGCGGCTATCTCGGTAGCGCAGGCGTCCTCGACTTCGCCGGCGGCACCGTCGTTCACATCAACTCGGCCATCGCTGGTCTCGTCGCTGCCATCGTCATCGGCAAGCGCAAGGGCTATGGCACCGAGCAGATGGCTCCTCACAATCTGGCTCTGACCATGATCGGCGGCTCACTGCTGTGGTGCGGCTGGTTCGGCTTCAACGTCGGCTCTGCACTGAGCGCTGGCGCAAGCACTGGCATCCTCATGTTCAATACGCAGATCGCAACCGCGGGTGCTGTCGTCTCGTGGACGCTCGTCGAGTGGATCATCAAAGGCAAGCCGAGCCTTCTCGGGGCCGTTTCCGGCGCCATTGCAGGTCTCGTGGCGATCACGCCGGCTTGCGGCTTCGTCGGGGTCGACGGTGCGCTGATCATCGGTCTTGCGGCGGGTATCGTCTGCTACTGGGGCGTCACCGGCCTGAAGCACACTCTGGGCTATGACGATGCGCTCGACGTCTTCGGCGTTCATGGCGTCGGCGGCATCCTCGGCGCGGTGCTCACCGGCGTCTTCGCCATTCAAGCTGTCGGCGGCGCAGGAAAATCCGGCTGGATCGAAGGCAACCTGCATCAGGTCTGGGTCCAGATCGAAGGCATCGGCTTGACGATCGTCTGGTCGGCGGTCGTCAGCCTCATCGCCCTGCTCCTTATCAAGGTCACGGTCGGCTTGCGGGTCAGCGAGGCCGAAGAGGCCGAGGGCCTCGACCTCGTTCTCCACGGAGAGACCTTCCACGATTAAAGGGCACGACTGAGGTTGGCAGTGCTCCCTGACTTGCCTCAGACGAGGGCGCCGGAACCCCAAGTTCCGGCGCCCAACTCTGATAATAAAATTACAATCGTCGATATTTGAAATTCCATAACTTACCAGAAGACACCGCAGCGGAACCAAAAGTTGTCATCGGGCGTCGGTCAATGGACCAGCTTTAGCCGAGCGCGCGATGATAGATGCCGAAGAACACAACAGATGCTTCCGCCCCATCGATCACACCGAATGACCTCTTTCAGACCGACGAGCCTAAGAGCCTGAGTGGGCTGAACGAGATTATCGCGGCTGCGAAGCCTATGGTTCACGGGGGAAAGAAGGCCGTACTCGGCGAGGGTCCGATCGGCGCCGATCTGGCGTTTGTCGGCGAGCAGCCGGGTTACCAGGAAGATCTTCAAGGCCGGCCGTTTGTCGGGCCGGCTGGTCAACTATTGAACAAGGCGTTGACAGAGGCCGGCATTGACCGGGAGGACACCTACGTCACGAATGCAGTCAAGCATTTCAAGTATGAGGAGCGCGGCAAGCGGCGCATCCACCAGAAGCCGACAATGGGCGAAATAAAACACTATCGGTGGTGGCTTCTCAAAGAACTCGGCTTCGTCCACCCGCGTCTCGTCGTGGCGCTCGGGGCGACGGCGGCGGCCGCCCTCGCGGGTGCGCCCGTCGCAATCGGAAAATCACGCGGCAAATATCAGTTCGGCAACTTTCCGGGCTTCGTCACCATTCATCCCTCGTCGCTGCTTCGCATGCCGGACCATGACGAGCGCGAACATGCATTCGCCGATTTTGTCAGGGATTTGAAAACCGCGCAGAAATTGGTGCACTGATTATCGCCGCAGCCAATGGTGGCCGTGCCCAGAGTTCAATGAGGCGAGCTTCGGTTGCTCGCGCGAGAAACGAGAAGGTGTCTTGGCAATTGCGAAAGTTCTCATCGTAGAAGACGAAATGCTCATTCGCATGGGCCTTGCCGCCGATTTTGAAGACGGTGGATACGATCCCGTGTTGACGAACAGCGCCAATGACGCGTTGCATATTCTCCAGACCCAGCTTGGCATCAAGGTCGTCTTCACGGATATCAATATGCCCGGCGATATGGACGGTCTGACGCTCGCGAATACGTTCGCCAACACTGGCAGCACATGGTGATCATCGTCAGTTCCGGAAAGCGCCTACCGACGATTGCGGCTTTGCCTCCCGGCGCGCGCTTCTTGGCAAAGCCCGTAAGCGAATCCGCCATGGCGCTCCTGTGCAACGACTTCAAGGAAGCGCTGTCGTAGGCCGCATCGTAATCGTGGGCTTTCGTTCGCCCGCGTTTTGCTACTGCCGCGCCGGATATTTCACTTTCGTCATCGCGTCGACTTCGTCGATCAGCGCCTCGCCGAGATCAAGGGCTTGATCGGCGGTCAACCCATAGGCCGGCTCATCCTCGAAACGCAACATGACCACCGGTTCGTGGCGGCCGTGGCCAACGGCATAGCGGTCAGGAATTTTCGTAAGGTCGCCAAAAGCGCTGGCCGACCGAAAATGATCGTCGAGTATCGAGGAGAGCGTTTCGGCGATGCGGGCGTCGATGGAGATCGTTTGGCTCTCTCCCGCAGCATTGCAAACCGTGATTTCCAACCGCTGGTTCGCACGATCGAATTCGGAGCGCGTCAGCATCTCCGCACAAAACGTCTTGGACATTCCTGCTTTCCCCAACCATGAGATTGTGCATGGTTCATACGCAATCTCATCGGTTGAGGCAAAAAGAAAGGCCCAAGTTTTGGGCCTTTCTTTATCAAAGTGCCGGTAACTCTATCGGAGCGAATCTGACCAAGCGTCGACTTCCTTCTTAACCTGCTCCTTGGCGTAGCCGTAGCGCTCCTGAAGCACGCCTTCGAGCTGCTCGCGTTTACCGTTTATCTTAGCGATGTCGTCATCGGTTAAGTGGCCCCACTTCTCCTTTGCCTTACCTGCGAATTGCTTCCAGTTGCCTTCAACACGATCCCAATTCATCGAAATCCTCCTCTATTGTCTGGTTATCAAACGTGGCCGCTAGAGTTGAGTTCCGAAAAAGGAGGAAGGGTCAGTCGCGCCGAGCAAAAATGGCGGGAAAGCGAGACGGAACGAACGTTTATGCCGGGAGTAGTCTTCACGTGTTCGTTCGTCCCTCGCAAACGAGGTTTGCTCATGAGAATTTTGATTGTTTCTACGGCAGTCATGATGTTGCTTGCCGCGCCGGCAGCGTGGGCGCAAAACGCACCCGGCGACCAAGAAAATATGTCGGGAGATAGCGATATGATGCGCGGCGAGGATTTCGATCTCAGCGAAGCTCCGTATACGAATGACGAGCAGGCGCAGCCCGCGGATGACGACGTCGATGAAATGGCAAATGCCCCGGAGCCAAACGAACACAATATCAGCGGCGAGGGCGCAAGCTCCGGACAAAGCGGACTTGGCGAAGATGAAGATGACGACGCTTCTCCAGGCGCGCCCGTGCCGGAAGAATAAAAGAAAAAGCCCCGGTTCCCGCGTTTAAGCGGGCTCCGAGGCCTTCCACGACCCCTCGTCTAGGAGCCATGCGCCAGCGTTTTCTGCCGGCGATCCGATAGATCTTCCAAGTGCCTGTCCGCCTAAGCGGTGTTTGTGAAGACGGCACTTTCTGGACCTTCTGATCCCCGCGTGAGAGACACCCGGCATGTCTGCAGTACCTGACAGCCCGCGGATGGTTTCCATCGCTCTAGCACTTTGCGTGCAACTCGCGGTTTTCTGGGGAATTTTCGATGCTGCTGGAACTAATACCCATCGTCGCGCGTCAATAGCTCGTTCAGAAATGGGCCGCGCCGCATTTCGAAGCCGTTGCGCGAAGCATCAAGCCACTGGGAGCGTCGTTATGGCGGCTGATGAAGGTCAATCAGGTCCCAAGGCTGACAGGTCTCGCCCGAGTTCTTTGCTTCACTGGCTCAGTGATCGCGTCAATTTCCGTTTGTTTAGCCACATGCTCTCCGCAAGGCGGACGGTATCGCGCGCTGTGTCGAAAGATGAAGACAATCCCGCCCCAATCAAGGCTAGCGACTACCTGGAGATATGCCGCGAAAAAGCTCTAGACGCCTATACGATCGAAGAAGCGATCTATTGGCATAATGAAATCATCACCGAGCTTTCGATCGAACTCCACACCGTGCAAACGATGCGATGGCCTGATACCGTGAAGGCCAGCATGACGATCGCGCTCGAAGACCGGCTCAATCAACATGCCACTGCCGTGACGCGATTGGCCGGTATTCTCGAAAGAAACGAGCAGCTTATCTGGCAGCCTTGAGTTAGCTGCCGGACTTTTTCGCGGCTGGCGCGCTGCTGCTATTGCGCTCGCGCTTCTCGGCCTTGGCGACCCGCTTCTCCAAATTCTCCGCTTTCCGCTGACGGGCTTGGATGCGCCGGCGACGGTTATCTGACATCATAGGCATAGGCCACTCCATTTATTCAACATCAAGTGAAACACCCGAACGGCGAAGCGCCGGTTCGGGATCGCACGACGCCTCAGTAGCAGACCCAAACGAATTCGTCATAGTAGTTCGACCAGCGCCAACACGGGCCAATACCGTAGGGGTACCACTGGCCGTGCCAGAACCTGCGGCCGTGCGGATGACCCCCTCTACGGTGATCGCCGCGCGGGCCTGCAAAATGGTCACCGCCGCGGCCACGTTCTCCGCCCCGCGCACGTTCTCCGCCCCGCGCGCGTTCTCCGCCACCGCGGTTCCCGCGGTAAGTGTGGCCACCGTACTGTCCACCGCCTTGGAATCTCGCGCCACCACCCGGTCCTCCCCCGCCTCCTCCGCCCGGACCACCTCCTCCGCCCGGGCCGCCCCCGCCACCACCGCGAGGACCCGCTCCCGCTGGACCTCCGCCTCCGCCGCCCCCTCCTCCTCCGCCCGGTTGGCTCATGGCAGCAAGAGGCATGCATAAAGTCGCGATCACAGCGAGCGCGAACGGCAGGTGACGGAGCATCATCGGAACCTCTCCCTTATTTGTTTTGAGAGAATTTATGGCCGCGGCCTAACACACTCCTCCTCGAGCTTTTCAAATAGACGGTCGAGTGGTGAACCTAATGAAAAAATTCGTTCCGGAATTTGGAGTCACATCTCGTCGGGATTTCTTCGCGTGCTGAAGGTGCGCTTTGTCGACTTTCAAAGCGGCGCGGCCAACCCAGCATTGCTCAGCATTCGCGTCGTGACGCGCGAAAATGAAAGCACCCTGGCGGGGGGAGCCAGGGTGCTTGGGCCACGGCTGAAAGGAGCACACCGGGGGGAGGTGCTGCCGTGGTTATGAGTATTACGCTCCAGCCGTTGACATGTTCCCTCCTGCATGAACGCGATTCGTCTGCCGCTTGGCAGCGCGCAACATCAGTTTTTCTGTTGGTTCGCTGAGCCCGGCTCAGCGTTGGTTTTGGAACCGGTATCCGGTTGCGTTCCGTTGGCTGGCGGATTCTGCGGCGTTTTTGAAGGCTCCGTCTTTTCCGTGGTGGCACCTCCCATGGTATTCGCGTCACCACGCTGCGATGCGGTCCCGGCGTTTTTTGAACCTTCCGTCTGCGGTTGACCCGTTCGATTGACATCATCCGCAATTACAGCCGAACTCATCAAAGCAAGACAGGCGACAGCGGCCATAGCGGCGGATCTCATTCGTGGTCTCCGATATCATCTGTGATGCGCAATCGCGCTTCGCCTAACGGGCATGCCGGAAACGTCAGGGCCGCAGCGAAGTTGCATGCACCGGTGCGAACGTAGGCGCGCGCATCGCTAAAGCGAGGCGGATTCCGTTACATTCGCCGCCTTCTGGAATAGGGGCAGCCTCAACAAACGGCTCGTTTCCACTTCCGCCATCTTCTTCAAGCAGAGACGCTTCTCATCGAGAAACGTCGGGCCGAAAGCAGGATCGTGGGACGCGATCGCCATTCCATTATCGATGATGTCGGCCAGCTTGATGAGCTTCGCGTTCCAAGGCGCTCGTGAAAGTCTCCACGCTGCCTGGATGGCTCGCGATGTGCGGGTGCCTTTTTCCGAATCCGTCAGCCAATAGACAAGTTCCGCAATGGACTCGCCGAATTTCTGACTGAGCTCTTCGATGCTCGTATCACTCTTCTCGACAGTATCGTGAAGAAATGCGGCTGCGAGAATATCGGCTCCCTTGTAACCATATTCTGCCAGGACAGCGGCGACGGCATCGAGATGCACGATGTAAGGGCGACCATCGTGCTTGCGCACTTGCCCGTGGTGCTTCGCAATCGCGAAGTCTCTCGCATCGTGTATCGTCGCGGATACCAGCATCGGAGTCGTCAATCTCTCCCTTTGAGGACCAAGCGATTGCTTCAACAAGTTCCGACAAGTAGACGCGTATCTCAGGGCTACGGTTTCGAAGCGGTGGCAATGTGCCATAGTTTGGAACGGGGAACTTTCCGCAGGGCAACACTAGGGCGAATGGGTCACCCGTTCGTTGCACGAGCGTTCTCAACTTGAAGCACTTTGGTCACGCTCCAAGGGTGCGCGAGATCTGTCATCGCCTGTTATCCGGCGAAGAGGCGCGTATTGAGGAGCGCGGGCGGCGGGGCCTTCAGGTATCGCTCGATCATAGGCAGATGAGGCTCTATAGCCGCCTTGCCGCTGGCGATCATTTCGTCTGCACGATGAAAATCGAGAACACCGATATCCGCGAGATCCGGCGTCACAAGGAGATCGGGCGGATCGCCCATCAAACGCGCTCTTGCGATGCGGTCGTGAAATATACTGAATGAGTTGAGGATCACGGATGTAATGCCGGGTGCACCATCCTGACGTTGACCAAAAATCTGCCTGTGAAGCAGCTGGAGCGCGCCGCTACCGTTCCATCGGGTGATCGGCGCTTCTTCGACGACAATCTCACCGGCGGCCTCATCTTCATCGTCGCCGATGCAGATCCCTCCCCGCCCGAATTCACTCGTTAGATTGACGCCGACAACAATTCGCGCCCCGAGCGCGCGGCAAACGGAAACGGGCACCGGATTGACGAGGCAGCCATCTACGAGCCAACGGCCATTGAGGTGCACAGGGCGCACGATTCCGGGGATGGCGGACGATGCGCGAACCGCTTCGGTGACGCAGCCGCGCCGGAGCCAGATTTCATGACCCGTTGCGAGATCGGTCGCTATGGCGGCAAAGCGAACGGGGAGTTGCTCGATGGACAGTCCGCGCAAATGATCGTCGAAACGATCAAAAAGCCGCTGACCGGCAATCAGACCGGATCCCGAGACACTCAAATCCAAAAAGCTGAAGACGCGGCGGCGGGTCAGTTCCCGTGCGAATCCTGCGAGATCATCCAATCGGCCCGATGCGTAATGGCCGCCGACGATCGCACCGATCGAGGTGCCGACCACAATCTCGGGCTCTAACCCCGCTTCCGCCAAACCCTGAAGAATGCCGATATGCGCCCAGCCTCGAGCAGCTCCACCGCCCAAGGCTAGCGCGAATTTCTGTTTTGACATTTCCCGTTACCTCTCGCCGCGACCCAAAGAACGGCGATTTCACAACGCGTGAAGAGGTTTTTTGTTCGATGCCCCAACCGGCCTAGTGCTTTCACTCGATTGGGAGCGAGTTTCGGCGTGCTTTGCAGTTGTCCATAAATTAGGCGGCGGTCCTGCGGTTGCGAAAGTCGGAGGCATAAACCTCGTCCAGCACCTTATGAAGCTGATGGCGCGCCTCCTTCAGGTGCTTCGTGCACTCATCCGGATGGGCGATATCGAGATAGACCGGCGCTGCTTTCAGTTCTTTCTCGAGCTCGTAGACGGCTTTCAGAACTTCATAGACCTGATTGACGGCCTTCTTGCGCATCGCGGGCACCTCCGTTTGCTCGTCTGCCATGGTTAACCGGCAGCAGCAATCGAGGTTCCAGCGATGCGTTCAACGGATCAATCGAGACGGCCAGCCTCGCGCAACTCGTGCAGGAACTGACGCAAGTGGAAGCACTCGTCCTTGATCGTCTTCAGCGCCAAATTGGCTTCGAACGATTTTCCTTCAGCGCGAGCAGCATCGAGACGCGACGCTTCTCCGCGAATCAAATTCAGCCCTTTGACGATACGATCTGCGGCGTTCTCTGTGCCCATGACCCACCACCCCCGTTTTGTGCGTTACGACGTTTTTTGCGTAAAATGCGGCAACGAGTTGGCGATGCGCTGTCACGTTGCATCGCAGGTCGTAAGGCAGTCTGTCGCATCAGCACTTGGCACGCCTTCCGGGAGGCCAAAACCTCGCGGGAACGCGGATGGGACGCACACGTTAGCGAAATACGAGGAGAGAAATATAAAAGCGAAAGCGAATGTAGTGACACGAGATATCGATGATTGGATGTTTCATTTTGAGCGGCAGGTTGGGCCCCAGCTAAAGGCGCTGTTTGGGTCAAATCTCGAAAGCCTTCCACCGGCGATCGCGTCGCGCCTGCAGAAACTTCGCAAAGCAGAGGATCCGCCCATCGACGCCCCGGTTAAGCCTGTCAAACGATAATCCGGCTTCGTCGATCCTCGCTAAATCGCGAGATCAGCGTCGCGCTCCGTCCAATAGAGATCGGCAAGACGATCGAGGATGACATCGGGAAGAGGATTTTTCGCTAGGTCCGATTGAAGGTACGCATTGGCACGGACGAAAATCGGATCTGCAGTTTTGCGCTTTTCGTCTACCGGCAGCAGTTGTTCTCCCGACAGAGAGTTCTGCCACACGCGTGACATTGATACGGACCAGATCCAGAGTGCCATAGCCGGGTGCATTTGACGTTCTCCAAGAAACCCGTCAGTGAAACGCGCTTCTAGGAGGCTAAGTTTCGATTGAAGCCCGCGACAATCATTCAGCCTTGCCTGCGGGCCGTTCCGCTCCGTCGCGCGTGTAGGCTGGGGGAACGTAGAAATTCAGGGTCTTCATGGGATCGTTGCCGGTGTTGCGGATCTCATGCCTTTCGCCGTGGGCGATCAGAATGAGAGATCCTGGCCGTAGCGCGTGAGTGTGACCGTCCACGATCGCCTCGCCGGTCCCACTCTCCACGTAAAGCCACTGGTCTGAGTCTTTATGGAAGTTGTCTTTGCCGCCCTCTCTTCCGCCAGGCTCGATTACCATCACGGCAGCCTGCGAACGGCTATTTCCCGCAATGACGCGAAACCCCTTCCCATATTTTACGGACGTTTGCTCCATCGCGTGCAGTTCGCTCAGCGCGGCTCGAGTTCCCAGTATGTTGGTGCGCCGTAGGCTTCATGGAGGCGCCCTTCGGCATCGCGATTTCGCAGCGAAAGCGGATCGAAGTCAGGCGATGCCTGGAGCTGCTCTTCCGTGATTCCCGTGACGTAACCGTTCAGGTCGGCGTCCCAGCGAAGCGCCGTCCATGGAACGACGTACTGGCTTTTGCCGAGACCGAGGAATCCGCCAAAGCTCAATACCGCGTACCGGACTTTGCCGGTTATCGTATCGATAATCAGATCGTCGACAGCGCCGATCTCAGTGTGCGCGCCGTCATATACGGCCGTACCCGCGACTTGGCTTGCTTCAAGAAATCTGTTTTCAGACTGCATTTTTATGTCCTTCTTCCGGAGCCGCGGCTGAAGTCCAACGCAGGCTTCAAGGACATTGTTCCGATTGAACTTGCCGAGCGTTCTCGGCCGCTCAGGAATGTCTTCGCCGGGCAAATTCCTTTTGCA
Organism: Hyphomicrobium sp. 99; assembly: GCF_000384335.2. Lineage (NCBI taxonomy): Bacteria > Pseudomonadati > Pseudomonadota > Alphaproteobacteria > Hyphomicrobiales > Hyphomicrobiaceae > Hyphomicrobium > Hyphomicrobium sp. 99. Next base: position 2,017,183 of record NZ_KQ031382.1, on the reverse strand, counting down.
ATTTCTCAATCTCATCCTCGGTCGCGTGTTCGAGATCGATCAGAATATTGCGCGCGCTTTGCGTGCTGCGAATAAGCTCGTCGAGCTTCAATTGAATTGCTTTACCGTCCTTATTCTGGCTGTGCTGGATGAGGAACACGGCGAGAAACGTAACCAGCGTCGTGCCCGTGTTCACGACGAGCTGCCACGTATCAGAGTAATGGAAATAGGGGCCCGTCGCGGCCCATAGAACTACCGAGAGCGTCGCCACGACGAAGGCAGAGGCCGAGCCGATAACCAGCGCGGATCGTCCCGCGAATTGCGAGAAGCTGTGCATCACGCGCTGTCGCCATCCCAGCCGTGCTGATTGCGGACGGACGGCGGCAGGCGTTTCTGTTTCGATGGTCATCATGGCCGCACCGGACGGGCTGGGCGCGCCTCACGCATAGAGCAGGCGCACCTGCCACTGGTTTATCTAACGTCGGCGAAGCAACGCCAGCCTGATAAACTTTGTTCCCGCTGCAGGCTGTGGCGCAGCCGTCGCGGCCTATTTCTCTCAGGCGCCGGACGCGTCCTTCACGCATTTCTTCGTGAAGCTCGTTTGTGCGGCTCCGTGCAGATTCTTTGCCTTCGCATCCGCATCGCATTTCGCCTGCGCATCTTTTTCGCATTTCGTCATGAAGCTTTTCAATGCCGCACCAGCGAGCTTTTTATCCTTGGCTGTCGCATTGCATGAAGCGTCTGCGAAAGCCGCGCCCGAAACGCAAACGCTCATCAAAAGCGCAAGAACGATCCTCATCGTCTCCTCCATTATTCCTTTAGCTTCGCCGTCCGCATTAGACCGGCCACCGATAGATACGTCTAATATTTCTTGCGGCCGCATCAATTCGAGCGTGCAAGCTTACCGAAAAGTAAAGTCGCTGGTGCGGAGAATGTTTCCATCGCGACAGCGCCGGAAATGCGGCGATCCCGGTCAATCAACAGAAGGAAAGCGCGCGCCGAATGATCAACCTACTTGTAGGGCCGCGGAGGCGAAGCGAAGTTTGGACGCGGCGGGAACTGTTCAGCCGGCAGTCGGTAAAATTCTCGCCACGGCCCGCACTACCCTCGGTGCGGCTGCCCCCAAATGCCGTGGCTAAAGGGTGCACCCCGGTTAGGCAGGGGATCGGGGTGCCTCCATTTCTGGTTTGTGTATCGGAAAACTTTATGTCGATCGCGAAGAGCCAGCGTCCGGCTCAGAGGCCGATTTTCTCATGAGTGAATTGAGCTGACCGAAAAGTAATGGTCCCTCAACCTGATCGTCCTGATAGCCCTCTTCGCGCAATTTGCGCTTGATATCGGCGACTGTCGCGCATCTCCCCGATCGAGCAAGCTCGAACGCTCTTTCCAATTGCGAGACACGAATTTCCACGGCGATGCTCCTCAATCCTCATTCAATTTTTGCGACACATTCTTCAAAGGTCGCTCCGGACAGCCCGTTTTTGGGGCGCGACACCCTGGCCCGCCATCATTCGGCCACGTCACATTGCGTTCAGCTTCTCCGCTCTCATCCTTCGCCTCATTTACCATTGGCTGACAGCCGCGTTGTGAGACGCGTGCGTCAGCTATGCACAATCAGCCATGCACAAAATGGTTTGGGGCGGTTTGGAGTTCCGATTTCATCTGGAATTTGTTCAATGACCGATCACCACCCTAAGGCCGACGTGGCCCGTGTCTTCATTGCTTGCAGTGCGGAATACCGTAACCGCAAAGCTCTGGTGGAGGCTTTGGGATCTATCTTTCTCGACACCATCGAAGGCCGGCGCGAGTACTACTACTTCGAATGTCCCGTCATAAATGAAATCTTCGACGATGGCGTTTTCGGCCGTTCTGCATTTCGGCGGTTTGTGTCCGGAAATGCAACAGATGCGACAGCTATAAAGTCTCTGAAGATCACGCATATTGTGGCCGGCGGCGACGATGCGTTCGTCACATCTCTCGTGTCGGATTTGGAGGCGCCCAACGCCGCCCTCGTGCGTCTTGTGTAAAGCGCGCGAACCTTAGCCCACCTGTAAGCGTTATCCCGATAACGAGACTTCTCGAGATCGAGGATCAACAATGGGTAAACGCAAAATGCAAATCGTCGAGCCTGAGGCTTTCGATCCCGATGAGCTTTCGCCAGTGACGGCGCCGCTGCCGGGAATGCCGGAAACCGTTCCCTCCTATCCGGGAGACGAAGACGATTCTGATGATGAGCGGGAAGACGAGAACGAAGCCGTCCCGGGCGAAGGAACCGACCCGAAGTCAATTTCGGTCAACGTCGAAATTGAAAATCATGAGGCGGCGCGTGAGCGCCTCAGCGTCGATACCGACGATAGAGATGAGGATGAATAGATACCGGACGGGCCGAACCGCCCGGCATCAAATATTCGCGCTAATGAACAGCGCGATACCTCTGCGCACCCTGCTCGGCGATCAGTCCTTTGACTGCAATGATCGCGCTCGACATACGGCGCTTCACCGGATAACGCGGGGGCGGTTCGGATGTGAAGACAGGCGGAATGTTCCGTTCAGTGATCACGCGGCAGAAGGCGACAGTCTCCGGGTCTTGCGAATAAGGAAGAACCACTGCGTCGATCGTTTTTGACTCGAGCAGCTTTTCCGCTGACACAAAATTCGACACCACATGGGTCGTCGCGCCTGCGTTGGTGAACGATTGGCGCAAGTCAAACGCAGATTCGCCATTCGCATCGACAATAAGCACAGAGATATTTTTGAGAGTCGTCATAGTGGGTACCTTGCGGCGCGATACGGTCGCGCTTTCCGCTTGGAGCTTGGACCCATGCCGGATCAAGCAGTCCCAGGATGATGACAGCAACGCACCGGGAACGTGCTGACAAAGCCATTAATGCGCCCGATGATAGCAGCTATGCATTTGGTCAGATTTCAAGCAAGCAGAACTTTCGTCTCTGTACGAACATTCGTCGCTGCATTGCACATTCTCAACGCGCTCTAGAGAAGGGAATGTTTTCCAAACAGCGCTTTCTTCAAATGCGCCCGCTCTCTTCGATCGAAGAGATTTCGGAATTCAATTCAAAATTCTGAGCGATTGCCTCGGCGTGGCCCTTTGAAATCTCGGGGCTCCCTGCGTGCATTGTTTGCATCACTGCTTTGTTACGTACCGTGAACCATTGAACATCACTTCGACTCCGCGGATTGGCGGAACACCTCGCATCTGCATCCGTTGAACAAGCAGGATCAACATGAGAGGAGAAATACATCATGAAGCGCATGTTAGCGGCGACTGCTGCTGGTCTTCTGCTCAGCGCGAGCGCGGTGTTTGCTGCGGGCGCCGGCGGCGGTGGCGCAGCAGGATCAGCTGCCGGGGTCGGCGCAGGATCATCGAGCGCCGGCGTAGGATCAAGTACCGGCGCGGGATCAGGTAGCGGGTCGAACTACAATCCTGGATCGACCACTCCGTTAATACCCACGCCTCGCATTGGTGGCAGCGATGCTGCGACAGGCACCGCGGGCACCGGATCAACCACGGGCGCCGAAAGCAGTTCGTCTACGGGATTCAATCCGGCGACGCCGAATAATGGGGCGGGTACCGGATTATCGGGCACGACTTCGAGTACGAGTGGGACGGGTGCGATGACCACCGGTCCAGTGCCGGGTCAAACCACCAATCCGGAAAATTCAACGGCCATTCCGCAATCGGGCGCGCCCACCACTCCATAGCAAACAGAACCGCTGCTCCTGCGCACAATATAACGGCGCCGTCTCGCTTCCTGGGCATGAGCGAGACGACGCCGTTTTGCTTTTCGGCCCGCCTTTCATTCAAATTTTCACCCAGCCGATAGGAATTCGCGCGCGATTTCGCGCTTTATTATTCGACAGCATATTGACGCCGGCTGACAGGCGCTGGACGCGACCTGCAGCGCCAATCGCGTCGCGGTCTTTATGAGATTCCTATAAGTAGCCACGCCCGGCCAACTCGAATTCATACGCTACGAGTGGCATCTAACCGCCGTTGGCCATCCATCTTTGCGCAAAATCAAACGAACGGAACACCCGATGTACGACATCATCCTACTGGCGGGCGGATTGGCGCTTTTCGCGCTTTCCATCGCTTACGCTTTTGCCTGCGACCGGCTGTGAGGGCTTCTCATGATATTCGATTACGCATTGGCAGGGGTCGTGACGGCCGGCCTGCTCGTCTATCTCATCTATGCGCTCGTGCGCCCTGAGTCCTTCTGAAAGGCATCTCAAATGACCCTCGTTGGTTGGGCGCAGGTCGCCCTGTTCTGCGCAGTCGTCATTGCGCTCGTGAAGCCTCTCGGCTGGTACATGTATCGTGTATTTTCTGGCGAAAGGACATTTCTTTCGCCGGTTATCAGGCCGATGGAAGTCTCTCTTTATAAAATCGCCGGTGTGAACGAGCGATCCGAGCAGGATTGGCTAACCTATGCCGTCTCCATGCTGATGTTCCACGTCGGCGGATTTCTTATTCTCTATGTCCTGCTGCGCACGCAAGGCTGGTTACCATTCAATCCTCAGGGCATGACGGCCGTCGCGCCAGATCTGTCGTTCAACACGGCGGTCAGCTTCATCACGAATACGAACTGGCAGAACTATGGTGGAGAAACGACCGTTTCGTATCTCACCCAGATGCTTGGCCTCACGCATCAAAATTTCCTGTCGGCCGCCACCGGTATCGTCATCGCCATCGCGCTCATCCGCGGCTTCGCTCGCGCCTCGACGCGCAGCATCGGCAATTTCTGGGTCGATATCACGCGCTGCACGCTCTACATTCTATTGCCTATTTGCATTCCCTTTGCGCTCTTCCTGGTTTGGGACGGCATACCGCAGACGCTTGGTGCTTACGTCGACGCGACGACACTCGAAGGCGCCAAGCAGACAATCGCCGTCGGGCCCGTCGCCTCGCAGATTGCCATCAAGATGCTTGGCACGAACGGCGGCGGCTTCTTCAATGCCAACGCGGCGCATCCTTTCGAAAATCCGACGGCTTTCTCCAACTTCGTGCAGATGGTGTCGATCTTTGCCCTCGGTGCTGCGCTCACGAACGTCTTCGGCCGCATGGTCGGAAATCAAAAGCAGGGCTGGGCGATCCTGTGGGTGATGGGCGTTCTGTTCATCGCGGGCGTCGCCGTCTGTTACTGGGCAGAATCCGCCGGCGTCACCGGCATCAATGAACTCGGCCTGACCGGCGGCAACATGGAAGGCAAAGAGGTTCGCTTCGGCATCATCGCATCCGCGCTCTTCGCCGTCGTCACGACTGCCGCTTCGTGCGGCGCCGTCAACGCCATGCACGACAGCTTCACCGCACTCGGCGGCATGATCCCAATGATCAACATGCAGCTCGGCGAGATTATAGTCGGCGGCGTGGGCGCGGGCTTTTACGGCATGCTGATCTTCATCGTCATCGCGATCTTCGTCGCCGGCCTGATGGTTGGCCGTACGCCCGAGTACGTCGGCAAGAAAATTGAATCGAAGGAAGTGAAGATGGCGATGCTCGCGATCCTCGTGCTTCCGTTGATGTACCTGGGTTTCAGCGCTGTCGCCACGGTCCTTCCGTCCGCCCTCGCCTCGATTGCGAACAACGGACCTCATGGCTTCTCGGAGATTCTCTACCTCTACACATCCAGCACGGCAAATAACGGGTCGGCCTTCGGCGGTATCACGGGCAACACGCCGTTCTATAACGTCACCGGCGCCATCGCGATGTTTGTCGGCCGCTTCTTCATGATCGTTCCGGCGCTCGCCATCGCCGGTTCGATGGCGGAGAAGAAAACTGTTCCCCCGTCGGCTGGTACTTTTCCAACAACCGGCAGCCTCTTCGTGGGATTGGTCGTCGGCGTCATCCTGATTGTAGGCGGCCTGACGTTCTTCCCTGCCCTCGCTCTTGGTCCGATCGTCGAGCAGATCTCGATGACCAGAAACATGCTCTTCTGATTTCTCCGGAGATACGCGAAATGGAAACTACCGTCCGCAAGAAGGGCTCGGCCGCTACGATGCTCGACCCCCACATTGTCATTCCCGCAATCGGGTCGTCATTCGCCAAGCTCGATCCGAGAACGCTGATCAAAAATCCGATCATGTTCGTGCTCGAGATCGTGTCGATGTTGACGACGATCATCTTCATCCGAGACCTCATTCAAGGTGGCGAGCACCTTGCATTCACTTTCCAAATCATCCTGTGGCTGTGGTTCACGGTGCTCTTTGCCAATTTTGCCGAGGCAATAGCCGAGGGACGCGGAAAAGCGCAGGCTGATGCGCTTCGTCAGCAACGCAGCGAAACGCAGGCGAAACTGATGAACGGCCGGGATAAGACGTCCTTCAGGCTCGTTCCCGGCACGTCGCTCGCGGTTGGCGATGTTGTTCTCGTTGAAGCCGGCGAGACGATCCCTTCCGACGGCGAGGTCATCGAAGGAATCGCGTCGGTGAATGAATCGGCGATTACTGGCGAGTCGGCTCCTGTCATTCGTGAGTCCGGTGGCGATCGCTCCGCTGTGACGGGAGGCACCCAGGTTTTGTCAGACTGGATCGTCGTTCGCATCAGCGCGGCACAGGGGTCGACGTTCCTCGATCGCATGATCCGGCTTGTCGAAGGGGCCGAGCGGCAGAAGACACCGAACGAGATTGCACTCAATATTCTGCTCGCCGGATTGACGATCATCTTCGTCTTCGCCACGGCGACAATTCCGAGCTACGCGTCTTATGCCGGCGGCACCATCTCCGTCGTCGTGCTCGTCGCGCTGTTCGTGACGCTCATTCCAACGACGATCGGCGCTCTGCTATCCGCCATCGGCATCGCGGGCATGGATCGCCTCGTGCGGTTCAACGTTCTTGCGATGTCCGGGCGTGCGGTCGAAGCCGCAGGCGACGTCGACACGCTACTCCTCGACAAGACAGGTACGATAACGCTCGGCAACCGCCAGGCGACAGAATTCCTGCCTCTCTCAGGCGTCAGCGAAGCCGAGCTTGCCGATGCCGCCCAGCTCTCGTCACTCGCCGACGAGACGCCGGAGGGCCGTTCGATCGTCGTGCTCGCGAAGGAAAAGTACGGGCTTCGCGGCCGTGAGATCGCGGATGTCAAAGCCCGCTTCATACCGTTCACCGCGCAGAGCCGGATGAGCGGCGTCGAGACCGATGAATCGTCCATTCGCAAGGGCGCCGTCGATGCGGTGATCAGATACGTCAGTTCCGTTGGTGCTTCACCGCTTTCTGCCGGATCGGCGGCGCAAGCCTTGCGGCCGGCGATGAGCACCGAAACCGCGCGCGAAATAAAACTCATAACGGATACGATTTCAAAATCTGGCGGTACGCCGCTTGCCGTTGCGAAGGACGGCAAGCTGCTCGGCGCCATCCATCTCAAGGACATCGTCAAGGGCGGTATTCGCGAACGCTTCGCGGAGCTGCGCCGCATGGGCATTCGCACTGTCATGATCACGGGCGACAACCCGATGACGGCGGCGGCGATCGCGGCGGAAGCCGGCGTCGATGATTTCTTGGCGCAGGCAACGCCCGAGGATAAGTTGCGCCTCATCCGTGACGAACAAGCTAAGGGCAAGCTCGTCGCAATGTGCGGCGACGGCACGAACGATGCTCCGGCTCTCGCTCAAGCCGACGTCGGCGTCGCGATGAACACGGGCACGGTCGCCGCCCGCGAGGCCGGCAACATGGTCGATCTCGACAGCAACCCGACGAAGCTGATCGAGATCGTGGAAATCGGGAAACAGCTTCTGATGACGCGTGGCGCCTTGACGACGTTCTCCATCGCGAACGACGTCGCCAAATACTTCGCGATCATTCCGGCGATGTTTCTTGCCTTTTATCCGCAGCTGCAGGTCCTCAACATCATGAACCTCGGCAGCCCGCAGAGCGCGATCCTGTCTGCGATCATCTTCAATGCGCTGATCATCATCGCTCTCATTCCGCTGGCGCTGAAAGGCGTCGCCTTTCGCCCGATCGGCGCGGGTCCTCTGCTCCGCAGAAATCTTCTGATCTATGGCCTTGGCGGCGTCTTGATCCCGTTCATCGGCATTAAGGCGATCGACATCGCCGTCAACGCTTTGCACCTCGTCTAAGGGGAACTTCAATGATAAAACTTTTGCGTCCGGCGTTTGTGCTGCTCGTCTCGCTGACGATCCTAACCGGCCTCATCTATCCTCTCGCGATGACCGGAATCGCCGGCGCGCTCTTTCCACGCCAAGCGCAGGGGAGCCTGATCGTGCGCGATGGAAAAGTCGTCGGGTCGGAACTGATCGGCCAGAATTTCACGAGCGACCGGTATTTCCGGGGCCGGCCGTCGGCGACGACCGGCACCGACCCCTCCGACGCGACCAAAACCGTGCCGCAGCCTTATAATGCGGCCAATTCGATGGGTTCGAACCTCGGCCCAACGAACAAGGCGCTGATCGATCGCGTCAAGGGCGATGTCGATAAGCTCAAGGCGGAAAACCCTGCCGAACCCGTTCCACTCGATCTGGTGACGACGACCGGCAGCGGGCTCGATCCGGATATTTCTCCCGCGGCAGCATATTTCCAGGTGCCCCGCGTCGCTAAAGCGCGCAACTTGCCGGAGCAAGATGTTAAGCAACTCGTCGATAGGCATATCGAAGGCCGCCTTTTTGGTTTAATCGGTGAACCCCATATCAATGTCCTGGCGCTGAACCTCGATCTGGATCGCGTGGCCGCTCATTAAAGATGACGCGGCGGCAAGCGCTCCTGGAATGGCCTAGATGGCGGACGACACCCACGCGGAGCACAAACGGCCGTCACCGGACGCTCTTCTCGAGATTTCACGTCGAGAGGCACGCCGCAGCGGCCGTTTAAAGATATTTCTCGGCGCCGCTCCTGGCGTCGGAAAGACGTTTGAGATGCTGCGTACCGCGCGCTCCAAGATCAAAGAAGGCGCAGATGTTGTCGCGGGCGTTGTCGAGACACATGGCCGAAAGGAGACCAAGGCACTCCTGCGCAGCATCGAGTTCATTCCACCGCGAAAGATCGAATATAAGGGGAAGGTTCTCGACGAGCTGGATCTCGATGCACTTATCGCGCGCCGCCCACAAATCGCGCTGGTCGATGAACTCGCCCACACGAATGCGCCGTCGAGCCGGCATCCCAAACGTTATCTCGATGTCGAGGAGCTCTTGGATCAGGGCATTGACGTCTACACGACGATCAATATCCAACATATCGACAGTCTCAACGAAGTCGTCGCACAGATTACCGGCGTGCGGGTGCGCGAAACGGTGCCCGATTCAATTCTCGCCCGTGCCGACGACATCGAGCTCGTCGATATTACACCCGAAGATCTGATCCAGAGGCTCAAGGACGGGAAAGTTTATATTCCCGAGCAGGCGCAACTCGCGCTCGAGAACTTTTTCTCGCCCGTCAATTTGACGGCACTTCGCGAGCTGGCGTTGAGGCGAACGGCCGATCGCGTCGACGAACAACTCGTTACGCAGCTACGCGCCAAAGCGATATCCGGTCCGTGGGCGGCTTGCGAACGCGTTCTGGTTTGCATCAGTGAAGACCCACGCTCGGCGGGGCTCGTGCGTTACGCAAAACGCGCGGCCGACCGCCTGCATGCGCCTTGGACGGCGTTGACGATAGAGACACGGCGCAGCCTCCGTTTTTCCGATGAGGAGCGAAACCGTATCGCTGAGGCACTGCGCCTTGCCGAGCAGTTGGGTGCCGAAACGCGGACTATTCCTGCGAGTTCGCGAAACATTGCCGACGACATCATGGCGTATGCGCGGGAGCATAACGTCACGCAGATCATCATCGGCAAGTCCGAACGCCCGCGCTGGTTCGAGATTCTCAACGGATCGATCGTTCACGATCTCGTCCGGCAATCCGCCAACATCAGCGTTCATGTCATTTCTGGCGAGCAGCTGCCTGCGGGCCCGAAGCAGAGACCGGCGGTTCGAACTGCGCCCGAGACGCCTTCAAACAACTTTCTCGCTTATATATTCGCCGTGGCGGCAGTGGCCCTCGCGCTTGCCATAGCATGGCTGTTCAAGCCGTGGATCGGCGTCGAGAGCGTCGACCTCATTTTTCTGACAGGTATTATCGCCGTCGCGGTTCGCTATGGTCTTCTGCCTTCGCTCGTCGCGAGCGTGCTCGGATCGCTGACGTACAATTTCTTTTTTCTTCCGCCTCTCTATACATTCACCATTTCGGATCCAAAGAACGTCGCCGCGTTCGTTTCGTTCGCGGTCGTGGCCGTCATCGTTTCAAACATCGCCGCTCGCATGCGCAGCCAAGCCGTCATCGCGGTCAATCGCGCCAGCACGACGGAATCGCTCTACGGGTTCAGCCGCAAGCTCGCCGGGACGGGCGCGCTCGATGATGTTCTCTGGGCGACTGCTTTTCAGATCGCTTCCATGTTGAAGGTTCGCGTCGTGCTTCTGCTTCCGGAGAATGGCGGCATCGCCGTCAAGGCCGGCTATCCTCCGGAGGATACACTCGATGCCTCGGATCTCGCGGCAGCCACCTGGGCGTGGACGAACGATCGTCCCGCCGGACGTGGCGCGGACACGCTGCCTGGCTCTCAAAGGCTCTTTCTGCCGCTGCACACCGATCGCGGCGTCGTTGGCGTCGTCGGGATCGATAGCGACAAACCGGGGCCATTGCTGACGCCCGATCAGCGGCGACTGTTCGATGCTCTGATCAACCAGGGCGCCCTCGCCATCGAGCGCATACGATTGGTCCAGGACATCGAACAGGCGAAGCGCACGATGGAGACCGAGCGTCTTCGCGCCGCGCTGCTGACGTCTTTATCGCATGACCTCAAGACTCCGCTTGCGGCAATTCTCGGAGCCGCGAGCACCCTGCGCGACGTCTCCGACAAACTCGATGACGCGTCACGCGGCGAGCTACTTTCAACGGTCATCGATGAATCCGAGCGCCTCAACCGCTTCATTGCAAATTTGTTGGACATGACAAAGCTCGAAGCGGGCGCCGTTGCGCCGAAGCCAGAGGTGCACGACGTCAACGAGATCGTCGACGCGACGCTCAAACGAGCAAAGAAAATTCTGGCGCATCATCGCGTTCAATACAGTGCGGGTTCGGACAATCCACAAGTCCAGGCCGACCCGGTCCTCCTGGAGCAGGTGCTTTTCAATATTCTGGATAATGCCGCCAAATATGCTCCGGAAGGCACAGCCATTCAAATCAACGCGTGGCAAGATTACGACCGGCTGACGTTGCAGATTTCGGATGAAGGTCCTGGAATTCCATCCGCCGATCTCGAGCGCATCTTCGATAAATTCTATCGCGCTTATAAAGGTGATCGGGTTCGCGCCGGTACGGGCCTCGGGCTTCCGATCGCGCGGGGTTTCGTCGAGATCATGGGCGGTACGATAACAGCCTCCAACCGTATCGACGGCCACGGTGCCGTGTTCACGATTTCCTTGCCCGCGGGATATGAGAGCGAAACCTTGGATCACGCCGCATGAGTGCGCCTCTAAAAGTTCTGATCATTGACGACGAGCCGCCTATTCGAAAGCTCCTCCGCATGGGGCTTGCGACCCAGGGCTATCAGGTTACGGACGCGCCCAACGCCAAAGCCGCTTTGGAGTTATTGGAGACAAGACCCGATCTCATCATCCTGGATCTCGGACTTCCAGATATGCAAGGTCTCGATCTTCTGCGCGCTCTTCGCTCGCGAAGCGAATCCGTCCCCATTGTGGTGCTTTCGAGCCGGGCCGACGAAAACGCTAAGGTTCATGCGCTCGATCTCGGCGCCGACGACTACGTTACGAAGCCGTTCGGCATCAATGAGCTTCTTGCCCGCATTCGCGCTGCGCTTCGCCACCAGCTGCAAAGCCATGGCGAGCGTCCGATCTTTCGGACTGGAGATTTGACGGTCGACCTCGTCCGGCGCATCGTCAAAGTCGGCGAGCGCGAGGTGAAGCTTTCGCCGAAGGAATATGATCTTCTCCGCTTATTCGTTCAGCACGCGGGAAAAGTGCTTACCCATAACTTTTTGCTGCGGGAACTCTGGGGGCCCTCGGCAGATTCACAGTACGTGCGTGTCTACGTCCGCCAGTTAAGGCAGAAGATTGAAGCGCGTCCGGACAGCCCTGAATACATTCTGACCGAAACAGGCGTTGGATATCGACTTCGCATTCCCGACGAACTTGAGCAGGCGAAATGACAATTAACATCTCGAGCTTTCTCTCACCGAGCGACGTATTCCTCGATGTCCGCTCGCCGGACAAATTCTCTCTGCTACGCGACCTCGCGCAGCGTGCGTCGCCTTCCACAGGGTTGACCAGCGACATGATCGTCGCCGAGCTCATGAAGCGCGAGCAGCTCGGATCGACGGGAGTGGGTGGCGGAGTGGCCGTTCCGCATGCACGCTATATTGGACTAAAAAAGCCTTTCGGACTCGTCGCGCGTCTGAAACCGGCCGTGGATTTCGAAGCCATCGACGACCTGCCGGTCGATCTGGTTTTTGTTCTGCTCGTGCCGTCTACCGCCGATGGCGATCACCTCAATATGCTTGCTGCGGTGTCACGACGGATGCGAAGCCGCGAGGTTACGCAGAAGCTGCGTTCCATTCAGGACCCGAACATTTTCTACCGGCTGCTGATAGCGGAGCCAGAGAAGCATTGAGCCCGTAAAACCACGATCGATTGCTCTACGACATGATGGCTTCGATCAGCCGTGGTCCCTTCTGAGAGAGCGCATTTTCCAATTCGCGCGCGAGGGCTTCGGCGCTGTCGACGGCGGCGGACGGGACACCGAAGCCTTCCCCGATCCTGACCCAATCGAGGTAGGGATGATCGAGCCCGGTCATCGAGCGCGCGACAGGGCCAGGCGCGCTTACCCCTGCTCGTTGAAATTCCACATTCAAAATGTTGTAGCTGCGGTTGGAGCCGATAATCGTGATCACATCCAAATTCTCGCGCGCCTGCGTCCAGAATGCTTGAACGGAATACGCTCCGCATCCGTCGGATTCGAAATTGATGACCTTGCGGCCGGGACACGCGATCGCGGCGCCCGTTGCTGCTCCCGGACCTTGGCCGATTGCTCCGCCGGTCAACATCAGATGGCTGAAGCGCGGAGCACTTTGCGACGCGTCGAAGTATGCCATTCCCACAGTCAGCGCCTCATCCATGATGATGCTGTCTTCGGGCTGAAGGCGTGCGATGACCGCAGCGATCGACACGGCGTCGAGACTGCCTTTCGGCATAGCTGGCGGCGCCGCGCGAGGCTGGTGCGGGATATCATCAGGCGCATTGAGCGTTGTCGCCAATGCCTCGAGCGCTCCGAGGACGTCCTCCGCGCTGCTGGCCAAAGTGACCGTCTGTTCTTCGTTGGTCAAATAGCTCGGTAAACCTGGATAACCGAAAAAGGCGACAGGACGGCGCGCGCCCGCAAGCACGATCGCGTCGTAGCGACGGGTCAGCGCCTGCGCTTGATCAGGAAAGTAAGGCAGCCTCGTCGCCTTCGGCAAATCACCGCCGCGCTCCATGCGCGCGAAGAACGTATCGCAGAGGAGATCGGCGCCGGTCGCGGCCGCGATCCTGCCTGCGAGCTTCATGCCGGCTTCCGACAGGCCTTTGCCGCCCAACAGGATGGCGGACTTGCCCCGCCGCAGTGCCTTGGCGACCGCGTCCACATTTGCCGATGAATAGCTGCTTTTCGGTACCGGGCGTCGTGCGGGAATATTGTCGCCCGCGTTTGCCAACTGGCAGTCATGCGGCACGATCAGCGTCGCGATGGCACCACCATCTGTTCCCGTGGCGTGGATCGCATCGGCCAAATTGACTGCAACGCTCGCTGCGTCGGCGCTTCTCTTCGTGAACGTGCTGACCGTGTGAGCAAGAGCTTCGATATTCGATGCCAACAGCGGATCGGCGTCTATGTGCCATGTCGCATGTTCGCCGATAATGTTGAGAAGCGGCGTCCCGGCCCGGCGCGCGTTGTGCAGATTGGTCAGACCGTTCGCGAGTCCGGGCCCGAGATGGAGCAAGCACATCGCCGGCTTGGACGACATCCTGCCGTAGCCATCGGCGGCGCCGGTCGCGACGTTCTCGTGGAGACAAAGGATGCTGCGAAGCCCCGGCACCTCATCCAGTGCGAGCACCAAAGGCAGCTCGGTCGTGCCGGGATTGGCGAAACAAACTTCGATGCCCTCGCTGACTGCTGTCGCAACAAGTGATTGCGCACCATTCATACCCTGGTTCCTTCTGCTTCGCTCGCCGGGTTCTTCGAAGCGGCGCGCCAGAATCCGATACGGTGACATCGCTTTAGAGAAGAAAATGCTGCTGGCAAGATCCTACGCCGGAGGCTAACGCGTATTCGGCGGATGACCTAAGCGCTCTTTTTGAACAAATGATCGCCTATGACCTTTTCTCCGGAGCAGCACGCGACGAGATCATCGCCGGAGATTGATCTGCCGTCGCCAAACTGTATGGCGACGTTCGTTTGACCGCCGGCGATCAACCGGCAAGCTTCTTCCAACGCTGCGGAGAGGTCAGGATGCTCGTTGCCGATTGGCACGGGCATTGCGCCGAAAGTGACGAAATAAGCCATGATGTATTCCCGCTAAAATAAGCTCGCCTACTCGCGGAGTGGCGGCAGGCAAAAATTCCGGTTCGACGCCTTATGATGCGATCCGTCTACGTACCGCTCAGGCAGCCGTACGTACGCCTCCTAGTCCTCAGGCCAACGAAGAGCGACCTCATGCGTTCCAATGATCTCTACAGGGTCATGAAATTCCCGCTCCACGACGCTTGACCCTTTAAGGCGCTTCGTATAGCTCAACGATATGGTTGAACGAGACGGAAATACGCTCGACAGAGTTTTTCACGCGCTTGCCGATCCGTCGCGACGGGCGATCCTCGGCCAGCTGGCTTCAGGCGAACGCACGGTGAGCGAACTTGCCGAACCGTTGCCGATGTCGTTGGCTGCAGTCTCCAAGCACATCCAGGTTCTCGAACAATCAGGTCTCATACAGCGCTCGGTGCAATGGCGCACGCACGTCTGCAGCTTGAATGCAAAGCCCCTCGCTGAAGCGCAGAAGTGGCTCAGCTTCTACGAAATCTTTTGGAACGAGCGTTTCGATGCGTTAGAGGATCTGTTTCGCGCCAAGAAGAAGAACAAGAAATGAATGCGCCGGCAGCTCTCGTTTTCAAACGTGTGATCTCTGGTTCGCCTGACGAGATCTTCGAGGCATGGACGCAGCCGGAGCTGATGAGGCAGTGGCTGGCCCCAGGTCAGAACAAAGTCGTCGACGCCCGCACTGATGTCCGGGTTGGTGGCACCTTTTATATTCGCTCGACCGCTCCCGACGGCACCTTACACACCATTGACGGCACATACCGCGATCTGGACTTCGGACGACGCATCGTCATGACGTGGAGCTATTCCGGCCCCGTCGAACTTTTGTGCAAAATGGAAACATTGCTGGAGATCGATCTCGCATCGGCTCCCGGTGGCCAGACGTCAATGACGGTCGTGCAAACACACATCACCACACCTGAAGCAGCCGACGGCTATCGTGAAGGCTGGCCCACCTGCTTCGATAAGCTGGAGACCTCGTTCGGGGCGAGAGACCAACACTAATAAAAACGAACATAATGAGGGGGAATGCCGAATGTCCGTCGTCCGCAAGCACCGTCTTTATGCGCTTCCGCGTTGGGTGACAGCATGGTTCATCCTAGACGCCATTGTCGCTTTGGCGCCCCCGCTGTATTGGGCATTCGACGGCGATAGAACACCCCTGCTCGGCGTGCCGGCGGCGGTTTTCTACTTTATCGCTGTCTCGACCTGCATCGCGGCAAGCATTGTTGCTGCCTACTTCGCGGAAGCTCGCGTTGGGGAGGCTGGCTGATGCTGATCACATTCGGATGCATCGCGATCTTCTTCGCGCTCATCGTCATCATCTTGCAGCTTAGCGGTATCCGCGACCGAAACTTCACCGAATATGCCGTCGGTGGCCGATCATTCGGCGCGAACTATCAGGCGATGTCGTTCCTCAACACCTGGTATCCCGGTGCGATGTTCACGGCATTCGGCGGCATGGCCGCAAGCGCTGGCGTCATATCGTTTTACGTGCTCTCCTACAGCTTGCTTACCGTCGTGCTGATGTATCTGATGGCGCGGCCTGTGTGGGTGTGGGGCAAGACATTCGATCTGCGCACGCAGCCTGATCTTTTGGCGCTCCGCTTCAACTCTCGCCACATCAAGACGATTGCTGCCGCCATCGGCATTATCTCGGGCATTCCTTGGCTCGTACTTGGAATGCAGGCGCTCGGCACGCTGTTCCAACAGATGTCGCTTGGAGCTCTGTCGTTCTCAGAGGCTGTCATCGCCGGCGTCGGGGTCATCGCCCTACGCCAGATTTGGACGGTACGCATGGGCATGCGCGGCGTCGTGATCTCAGATATGGCGCAAGGCATCGTTGCCTACATCGGCGGCGGCGCGATCCTCATCGGGCTGATCGTCTGGATGGTCGTTTCGCAAGGCATCACTTTCGCTTCGCTCGATGCTGGTAAGTTCGCCATTCCGAGCATCGGTTCGAAGGAAGGTCCGCTCTACGTCTTCAGTCTCATCTTGACCGGCACAATCGGCGGCTGGTGCTGGCCGTATATTTTCGTGCGACTGTTCACAGCCGACGGCGTGCGCAGCCTCAAGAAGTCAGCTGCTGTTGCGGTGCCATTATCGTTGGCATTCGGGGTGGCGCTGCTGGTCTTCGGGATGCTCGGCTCGCAAGTCGGTGGCGTCAGCGCAGAACCCAACAACGTGTGGTTCATTGTCAGCCGCGAAGCTGGTGGCCTTTGGTTGCTCGGCCTTGCGGGCGTCGTCGTGCTTGCGGCCTCGATGGGCCACACCGACGGCAACATTCAAGCGACCGGAGCCCAAATCGCCAACGACCTCGTCGGCAACTACAAGAAGCTCGAGCAGGCCCAGCTCATCGTCATCGCCAAGATCGGCATGCTTGGCCTTACGATCCTCTCCTCTTGGCTCGCGTGCCTCGAATTGCCTGCCCTGTTTCAGCTGGCCGTGCTCGCGTACCAAGGCATTATTCAGCTCGCCGTGCCGCAATTCCTCGGGATCTTCTGGAAACGCGGCAACAAATACGGGGCCATCGCCGGAATGACGGCCGGCTTCGCGGTCGCCGTCGTGCTCGAGCTTATCTATCCCGGATATTTGCCATGGGCCTACGGCCTCACATCAGGCGCGGTGGCGCTCGTCGTGAATCTGGCGATTTACGTTGCGGCCGCCTATTTGATACCGCAGTCGCGCGAGGAGCGGCAGCGCATCGAGGAGCTGTTCGCGTTGGTCGAGCGGCGCTCGTCAGCTGCTGACGACCTCGCGCCCAACGCTGCGCCTCAAACAGCGTGAACCCACAGGGAGGAACACGATGAGCAACGCGGATATCTTTTCCGGCTGCCATCGCGAGCTTCAGGAGCGATACGGCCAGCGCGCGCTGGCCGTATCGCTCGGCCCGTAGGACATCGCCGGGTGAGTCATGGGAACGGGCTCGGGATACATGGGACTTAGGTCAATTCGTATGCGCCGCGTTCGCGCTAACTTAGCGGTAGCTCTCCTATAAAGCTCGGACATGACCATGTCTTGGAGGCGCCTATGCGTGTACCTGTTGTTTTGGCGGCGGTGGTGTTCCTGACTTCTACCCCTGGGTTCGTCATCGCTGAAGAAGACCCGGTGATGAAAGAAGCCCAATCGAAATTCGCGCCGATTCCTCTCACACCACCCCCGGTAAAAGGCGTAACCGCCAGTCCCGCACTGATCGAACTCGGCAAGGCGCTCTACTTCGATCCCCGGCTATCCCAAAGCCACAACATCAGCTGCAACACCTGCCATCAGATCGGCCTCGGCGGCGTCGACATGCTGCCCACCTCCATTGGCCACAAATGGCAGCATGGCTCGCGCAATGCCCCAACAGTATTGAACTCCATATTCAACATCGCGCAATTCTGGGACGGCCGCGCTGCAGATTTAGCGGCACAGGCCGGCGGTCCGATTCAGAATCCCGTCGAGATGGGGATCAGTCATCAGCACGCCGTCGATACCTTGAGACGCATTCCCGGTTATGAGGCGCTCTTCAAATCCGCTTTCCCATCGGAAAAAGACCCTATCACCATAGGAAATGTCGAGGATGCCATCGCAGTATTCGAAGCGACCCTCATCACGCCCAATGCACCGTTCGATAAATTCCTGCGCGGCGACGCTGCCGCTTTAACGCCTGAGCAGAGGGAGGGTCTGCAGCTGTTCATGAGCAAGGGCTGCTCGACTTGCCATTCCGGCATCAACGTCGGCGGGCAGATGTACGCGCCATTCGGCGTGATCGAGAAGCCTGGCGCCGAATTTCTGCCGCCGAATGATAAAGGCCGCTTCGACGTGACAAAGACCGCGAGCGACGAGTACGTCTTCCGCGTACCGCCGCTGCGGAATGTCGAGCTAACGCCGCCGTATTTCCATAGCGGGAAAGCGTGGGACCTTCGGCAAGCCGTTGCCGTGATGGGGAACAGTCAGCTCGGTGAAAAACTGACGGATAGCGAAATCACGAAGATCACGGCGTTCTTGCGCTCTTTGACGGGCGACCAGCCGCAGGTGACATACCCGATCCTGCCGCCAAGCGCAGCATCGACCCCAACTCCTGCACCATAACGCGTGCTCGGGATTCAGGAGTTCTACGCCGAACGGTTCATGACTGCGTGAAACCGGCCCCCCGAGCGGGCCTCCCAGATCTTTTTCTGAATTTCCCGTAGTCTGAAGGGAAACTTGGCAGACCTCAACTGCGGCGCGGCCACAGATTTTTGTGAAAAGCCAGGCATCCCGGCTCGGCCTTCAGCATCCTCGTCAAGCCGAGGTCAAAACGCCCGCGATACACGGCCTTCCGTCAGGAGGCCGCCAACTTGAACCGAGGCTCTAGCTTCGCTCTTTGCTTTAGAGAAATGACGAGCAATGCCGCGACGA
Organism: Hyphomicrobium sp. 99; assembly: GCF_000384335.2. Taxonomy (NCBI): domain Bacteria; kingdom Pseudomonadati; phylum Pseudomonadota; class Alphaproteobacteria; order Hyphomicrobiales; family Hyphomicrobiaceae; genus Hyphomicrobium; species Hyphomicrobium sp. 99. The sequence goes on along the minus strand of NZ_KQ031382.1, from coordinate 1,998,238 downwards.
TGCACATAGCGCCGGCGACATAGAGCGCCGGAAGATAGGTGCCGAAGATGGTGCGCGTCGCCCCTGCTCCGAACGCAGCAGTTGCGGCTCCGAGCTGGTGCCCGGCAAAAATCCAGCCGAAGGTTAGAGTGGCTCGTTCGGGTCCAAAGCGTTCGGCCGTCAGCTTGACTGTCGGCGGCACCGTCGCCACCCAGTCAAGGCCGTAGATGAGGCCGAAGATGGATAAGCCGACGACTGTGAACTCACTGAAGGGCAGGTAAAGGAGTGACAGCCCGCGCAATCCGTAAAACCAGAAAAGCAGCCAGCGATTGTCATAGCGATCCGATAGCCAGCCCGCGAAGATCGTACCGATGAAGTCCAAGACGCCAATCGTGGCAAGCATGCCCGCCGCACCGACGGGTGCGATTCCAAAATCTCCGCACAGCGATATCCAATGCGTTTGGATCAGCCCGTTGGTGCTGAGGCCGCAAACAAAGAAGGTCAGGAACAGAACCCAAAAAGTTGATGAACTCGACGCCTCCCGGAACGCGATGAGCGGAGAGGACAGAAGCGACAGAAGACGGCGATCGCGTGCGGGCGGCTCGACGATTTCCTTTTCGCCAAATGGAGCCAAGCCGACATCGGAGGGGTAGTCGCGCATAAAAAGCGAGACGGCGAGTAGAGCCAGGAGCACAATCGCCACGACGAAAAGCAGAGCGGCCCGCCATCCGATGCGCTGCGTCAGCTCGGCCAGGAGAGGCAGAAAGACGAGTTGGCCAGTGGCGGTGCTCGCGGTCATCATGCCGACGACGAGACCGCGCCGCCGTGAGAACCAGCGGGTTGCGACTGTCGCGCCGAGGACGAGCGCCGTCATGCCCGTGCCGAGGCCCACGAGGATGCCCCAGAAGACGACGAGCTGCCACACCGACATCATCGCTAAGGATCCGAGAAGGCCCGCAGAAATAAGCATCAGCGCCGCGATGACGACGTTGCGAACGCCGAAGCGGTTCATCAGTGCGGCAGCAAACGGGCCCATTAAACCGAACAGCACCAAGCGAACGGCGAGTGCGAATGAGATATCAGCATTCTGCCAGCCGAAATCGCGTTGAAGCGGCTCTAGCATGACGCCGGGAGATCCCAGTGCACCAGCAGTCGCGAGCATGGTCAGGAACGTGGTTCCGGCGACGACCCACCCATAGTGAATGTTCTTCGTGTTGAGCCATGAGGCAAGCCGGGTCGAGATCATCGCAAGTCCTGATGGTTCAGTTATGAGGGCACATACCCGTATGTTGTCCCAAAATTAGAATGTCTGAAGAAGTGTTCTCAGGTTCCTGGCAACAGCAACGCCCAAGGTTTTCTCGATCTTCGTCTGGGCTTCGTCCCACAGCGTTGCACCTTCGATAAGCACGTTTTTTCCTCGAACGGTCAGCACCACAACGGCCTCACGATGATCCTCACCATGAATCGTCCTTACGAGATTCATGCGCTCGAGAACCTTGACGTTCCGGCCAACGGTCGAGCGATCCAGCTCTGCTAACCGGCCAATTTTGCTGAGCGATATAGGTGCTTCCCGTTCGATCGTCCGCATGAGGCTGAATTGCGCAATGTTGACGCCAACCGGCTTCAGGGCATCATCGTAGGCCGATGTCACCCTCCGCTCAGCCTTACGAAGCGCAATGCAGTAGCATTTCGTTGCCATGATGCGGGTATCTACCCGCAAATGACCGCGACGACAAGAGGCAGTGCAGAGCAGTCAACTGATCATGCGGCGGCTGCTCATCGCCGCCCAGAAGATGAGGCAGCAACAACAGAGGCTAGGCCATCTGGCCAGCTCGTCATGTTGTTTACTTTTTCCGTATCAATTCATGCGGTGACGGAATTGGAGGTCCAAAAGCTCGTTTTCACTTTGGGGGGTGAATGTTGCGTTCGTGTACTGGCAAAGGAAATCGGCCTTCAGGTTGACAACAGCGATTGCGGTTGGGTGATCAGAGACATCAGTTTGCGGCGGTCAAGACCTTCACGTCGACGTCAGAGCCCAACGCATTATTAGTTTGCCGAAGCAGCTCTACCGCTGAGTGCCCGCGTACCTTTCGATAATCCTTCTGGCTTTTGCCAACGGATCCTTGCGCTCTCGGTCCTGAATCTCCTTCTCCAACCTTTCAAGAAAAGCGCCGCTTTTAGTAAGCAACTATTCCGCAGGCGATGGTGCAGCCAACCCGGGCTCCGCAATCTCTGCTGGCTCCGCGAGAAGCCAGCGAGCCGCAACGACGGCGGAAACGGCACCGAGAAGCTGTGCAGCGACGAACGGCAACACGTCCGCAAATCTGATCCCCGCAAAGGTATCGGAGAAGGCCCGCGCAAAAGTCACTGCGGGGTTCGCAAAGGAGGTCGACGCCGTAAACCAGTAGGCCGCCGTAATGTAGAGTCCCACGGACACTGGAATCGCTGCTGGCTTTGCCTTCAACGTCGCAAGGATCGTCAAGACAAGGCCAAAGGTCGCCACCCACTCCGCGAACCATTGGCTGCTTCCGCTTCTGACTTTCTCGGACAACTGCAGAACCGGAAGATCGAACATCAGGTGGGCCGCAAATACACCGGCGACGGCCCCCGCTATCTGGGCAACAACATAGAGCAAGCCGAGGCGCGCGGTGATTTCGCCTCGGAGCCAGAACACTCCCGTAACCGCGGGATTGAAGTGCGCGCCGGAGATCGGTCCAAGCATGGTGATGAGCACCACAAGTATCGCTCCGGTGGGGAGCGTATTCCCCAGCAAAGCGAGCGCATCATTCCCGCCTGCCAACTTCGCGCCCATAACGCCGGATCCAATCACCGTCGCGAGCAAAAAGGCGCTACCGAGGAACTCGGCACCCACGCGTTTTTGATCCGAATATTGTGCCATTACGCCAATCCCCCAACTTTCATTTGGCCTCTCCTAGCTTACGCCTGCACTCCTGCGAACGGCGTTAATCGGAAAAGCAAAGCAGCATTCCTGGAATAGCTGATCGTTGAAATGAGATTTCATTCACCGGTCGTCTCCGTGACGCGACGCATGTAAGAGAGCCCAATCTGGGAAGCGTCGCATGGCATCGACATCATCGATATCGTCGAGAGACGAAAGCCTGCCGACCGAGTGCCCTCGCAGATTCGCCAAGGTGTCTTCGAGGGCATTTGGCGAAGACCACCTGACAGCTCGAAAGGGATTTATCAGGCGGGGACGTCGACGAAGCCCGACGGCCCAGTAGCCTCCGTCTGCGGACGGACCAACAACGGCGTCGTGCCCGCCGAGCAAATGAAACGCCTCAGCCACCAACTCTTTGGTGATGCCCGGGACATCACTGCCGATAATGAGCACGGGGCCACGTGGCAGTCCGGATGAGACGCGAGCCAAGCGTTGCCCCAAATCGCCCTTGCCCTGCTGCACGACATTGGACTGGCCCGGCCAAGGCCCGGAACGATCCGGGGTGACCGCGAGCCATGTTCTCCATCTTTGGTCGCCGCCCAGTCGCCGTATGGTGTGCGAAAGACTGACACGCTGAAAGCGGAGTGCTGTCGTATTCCCGACGCCTGCAGCGAGACGGCGCTTCCCCGTGCCGAAGCTTGGGTAGCGCGTAAACAGAACAAGATGGCGTTCCAACGACATTGCTCAGTGATAAACGCGAGAGATGAAACGCGTCGGCACGCCGACGAAATAGAGGATCAGGCAGAAGATGTTTTGTGCGCTTCTCAACATCCATCCCTGTTCCATCCAGCGCTTTGCCGAGGTTCGTGCCGCGATCGGCAGAATTTCCAAACGCGTCCTGCCAATTCGAAGAACAAGATCGACGTCCTCCATGATCGGAATGGGGCGAAAGCCCCCGATGCTGTGGTAGAAATCGCGATGGATCAGCAAACCTTGATCTCCGTAGGGTAGCCCGAGGCGGCGCACACGCCAGTCGACCATTGCCTCCAATCGTCGCGCTTCAGCGGACCCATGATCCAACTGGAAGCGAAACACTGCAGCCCTCGCCGTGTTGGCGGGATCTTCGATGAACGACGTGACCGCAGCTTTCCAATTACGTTCAAGGCACGTATCCGCGTGCAGGAAGAGAAGCCAGTCCCCGCGAGCGTTCGTCGCTCCCGCTGCGAGCTGGCAACCTCGTCCCTTTTGCGTGTGAAGCACACGGGCTCCGCTGCGCTCCGCGATCAGAACAGTGTCATCATGCGAGCCGCCGTCGACAACCAGAACGTCGCAAGCGTCTCCCAGGGACACCAAAGTCTGTGCCAGGGTCGCACCAGCATCGAACGTCGGTATTACGATCGATAACGTCAATTCTGTTGTCTCGCCCTCGATTTCAGCAGGATAGGGAGCAACGATAAGAAACCAAGAACGACTAGGCCAGCTATCAGCGTCGGGCTCAGCACGTCCTTCAGCTGGACCTCGCGCCCCGCGTCAAACACCGTTCCAAGACTTGCCCCGAAAGCCGCGAAGACAAACGTGCCGGGAATAATGCCAATCCCTGTGGCAACGATATACGGCAAAAGTCGCATCCCTAGAATGGCTGGTGCGAGATTGACGACCCAAAAAGGAAACGCCGGCACCAAGCGAAGGAAAAGCAGGTAGTTGAATGCGTTTTTACTGAACCCTTCTGACAAACGCGCGAGGAAAGGGCCTGCCCGGCGGCGCAAGACGTCACCGGCCGCAGATCGGGCAATCACGAATAGAACCGCTGCGCCCGCTGTCGCGCCAATCACGGTCAAGGATGCACCCACGGTTGCGCCAAAGAGCAGACCGCCAGCGAGTGTCAGAATGGTTGCGCCGGGAAACGACAGAGCTACCGCGACGGTGTAGAGCAGAATGTAGAAGAGGCCCGACAATACCGAATGGTTTTGGACCAGATCGGAGAGCGCCGCTCTGTTGTCGCGCAATGCATCGAGTGTGACATAGCGGTCGAGCCGGAGCGCAAAGGCGCCGATCAACAGCGCAACAAGTAAGAGGAGCGGTAAAAGGCGCTTCAAAGTCATCCGAATACTCCGAGGAAGCGGACCAATCGCCGGATCCGAGGTGAAAACAGTGCTGGCGTGAAGTAGCTGCCAGCCGCGCGCTTGGTGATCTCGCTCAAGGTCGGGTACGGCACCGTCAGGCCAGCCATCACGCCGATTTTATTTCCCTGCGCGATGGCGAGGGCCCACGGCAGAAGCAGCTCTCCCGCGTGCGGGCCCACGATGGTCGCGCCGAGAATCTTGCCTCTTTTCGAAACGACGGCCTTCAGAAACCCGTAGGTGGTTCCCTCCGCCCGAGCGCGATCGTTTTGCGAGAATTCTGCGCGCAGCACACGAACGGAATCGCCGTGAACCTGTCTTGCGGAACTTTCCGTGAGGCCGACTTGCGCCAGCTCGGGATCCGTATACGTCACCCAAGGGAGATCTCCCGCCGACGTCTTTGCCGGGAGGCGAAACAACGCGTTCTTGAGCACGATTGACGCGTGATAGCCGGCGACGTGGGTGAGCAGCTGACCACCAATGACGTCACCCGCCGCAAAGATCCGCTTGTTCGTCGTACGAAGTCGAGCATCAACATCGATACGTTTCTCATCATATTTTACCCCAGCCTGTTCCAGACCGAGGCCCGCGACGTTCGCGCGTCTCCCCGCCGCCAGGAGCAAGTGAGATCCGCGAAGCTTTCGTTCGCGGCCGTTGTCTCTGATGGTGACGTCGATTTCCGAACCAGACAAAGCGACCCGAATAATTTCGACAGACTCGATGATGTCCACGCCTTCAGATGAAAGCCTCTCGCGGAGAACCTCGACTGCTTCCGGATCATCTCTCGGCAGCATGCGCGCTGCGTCCAGCAACGTCACGCGCGCGCCGAGCCTCCGGTGAGCCTGCGCCATCTCGGATCCCATAGGGCCCGCGCCGATGATGATGAGGTGCTCCGGTAGCACGGTGTTCTCGAAAATCGTTTCATTGGTGAAGTAAGGCGTGTTCGCGAGACCTTCGATGGGCGGGACATAAGGTTGGCTTCCCGACGCGATGACAAAGCGGCGGGCGCGAACCTTGAAATCTCCGGCCGCCACAGTCTTCCCATCGACGAAACGCGCAGGCGCCTCGATCACTTGGCAGCCGAGACCTGTGAATCGATCGACCGAGTCGTGGGGAGCTATCGCTTGAATGACGTCGTGAACATAACGTTGGGTTTGCGCGAATTCGATGCGCGGCTCTTGGAATGCTATTCCGGTCTTCGCGCTATTGCGAACAACGTGCGCAACTTTCGCTGCCGCGAGCAGCGACTTCGAGGGAACACAACCCGAGTTGAGGCAATCGCCGCCCATCCGGTGAGCTTCGATCAGGACCGTTCGGGCGCCCATCTGTGCTGCACCGGCCGCGATCGATAGCCCGGCCGAGCCGGCCCCGATGATGCACAAATCTGCCCTAATGAGTTCGGCCATCAACGCTCCTTGACGGCTCGATCCTCGTGAAAACATCGGCGGGGCGGTGCTCTTCGTCGCCTGTGGCTGCTACCCGGAAGAGCCCAAGAAACTTCCGGTCGATACGGTCCTTCCAAAGCCAAAGTAGCCGACCGAGGAGCCGGCCATGCCCGGACCATCGTCCCCGCGATGCAATGGCGTTGCCATCGCCGGTTGCCAATAGGACAAGAAAATTCCTTTGGGGCCTGAAGTGCTCGAGATCATCGGCTAGCCCACTTAGCGCAGCTCTTACGTTCTGGACCAATGCCGGTCCCATCCTGACGGCATAAACGCCGGCTTTGGGAAGTGGGTCCGCCCATTCGGCGCAATCGCCGACGGCAAACACATCGGGATGAGAAACGGAACGCAAATGCGAATCGACCCGGATGAAACCTCGTTCGCTTACGGCAAGGCCGCAATCGCGCTGCCATGCGTGCGCCTCAGCACCGGTGGCCCACAGGATTAGATCGCTGGACCTTGCGATCTCGTCGTTGATTTGAGTCGCAAGATGGATCGTGACGCCAGCCCGCTCCAGGACGCGCCGCGCGCTTCTAACCGCCCCGGGTGCGAGGCCCGGCAACAGGGATGCGCCACGGGTCACAAGTTGGCCCCGAATGACGCGTCCCGGTTGTTTGGCGCGCAGGCGCGCGAGACAAGCAAGCAGCGCCTCGACACCCGCCGCGCCGCCACCCACCGCTGTCACCGTAAATGGCGTCGTTCCTGCGTCACGCTCGATGGTGGACAGCAAGGTTTCCCATGCCGATCGAAGACGCCCAAGCGGCCGGAGAGGCAACAGCAGGGTATCAGAAAGAGCCGGTGGATTGAGAGTCGATCCGACGTTGAGGCAGAGGACGTCGTAGCCGAGCTCTCTGCCGCTGGCCAAGCGGACGATGCGGTGATCAGGATCGATGGAAGCCAATTCATCGACGATGAGCTTGGCGCCGGCCGCGCGTGCCAAGGCAAAAAAATCGATGCAGATTTCCTCGAACGCATAGACACCGCTGAGCCATCCCGGCACCATTCCGGAATATGGCGCCCGCGTCGAAGGCGCAACGACGACAACCTCGACGTCGGGCTGCGGTTCGTGGACCCAGGCGCGCAGCACCTGGGCATTGGTGTGCCCCGCGCCGATGAGTAACAGCTTCTTCATGATTGGTTCTTCGAGGGGCCGGCCTTCCCCGCCCGGCGGAGATGAAACTCCTGCCGGACGTGAGAGATCTCGACCGTTGGCCTTGGTGGATCAATGGCGTTCAACAGCATGCGCCGGCGCTTGCGCCTGAAGCGCCTTCTCTCACAAACGGAATTGTCGTGCCGCACCCGGCAAATACCCCGAAGTGCGTCGAGAAATCCCCATGGAACGAGAAGTAAGGCTCGAACCTGCTTTGCTTCAGGATGTTCCAAGTGTTGCCGCAGACCGGGAAGAACCGGCCTTTCTCGATCACATGGTGTCCGTCCAGCGTGAGGGCATGTTCTGCGTCGGGCACGCCGCCGTTGTACACGACGACTTGACCGTAATCCTCGCATACCGGCTCCAGTCCGGCGATTTTGAAAAGACGATAGGTCGCCGAGAAAAATTGCGCGGAGCCGGCCTTCTTCTGGACGTAAGGATCGTCGATTTCGATTTTTCGACTCGTCGCGAGACGGGGATCGCCAAAACCGGCTCCCTTCGCGAGCGCCTGGAAATCACCCCAATACAAAGCGCCACCAAGGCATTCGCCATAGACAACGGGATCATCCCTCACCTCTGACGGCAACCGGCGATCAGCGTAGACGTCTGCGAAGTAGAATTCGCCGCCCGGCTTCAGGAGATCGAATACGCCTTTGAGAACTGCCGGTTTATCGATGGAGAGATTTACGACGCAGTTGGAAACGATGACGTCAAAGCTCTCCGGCTCGAGCCCGAGACTGGGAAGCGCCTCGATGAATCCTTGGAGGAATCGAACGTTGGGCTTGTCATGCCCGAATTTTTGCATGTGCCAATCGATATGCTCGCGCGCCGTGAGTAGCTGTTCAGGCGTCATGTCAACGCCCACGACTTCGCCCTTGGGGCCGACGAGCTGCGCCAACGCATAGACGTCTCGACCCGACCCGCATCCGAGATCGAGCACGCGTTTTCCTTCGAGAAGTTCGGGCACGACCAAGCCGCAGCCGTAGTATTTGGCAATGACCTCTTCGTGGACGTTCTTCAGGAGCTCCTTGACGCGCTCCGGCATCGAGTCCGGTGTACAGCAGGCCTTCGTCTTCAGGTCGCCCGAAGTCTTCAGGATCTTTCCGTAGTACTCCTTGACCAGGTCGATGTGCATTAGATGTCTCCAGAACAAGATGTGTGAGATTTCGGGCTGCAACCCAATGCTTAGAAGGCGCGGTGCTCGGGTTTTAGATAGCGGCCCCAATGTTTGTCATAGGGGTGAACTAACTTTGTGGCGCCCCCGCTCGACTCCAAGTGTTGTTCTGCATTCGCCCAGGCAAAGATCGATCCGGCATAGTTGACGACGTTGGTGCGTCCTGCGGCCTGCAGGCGCTCGGCCATTTCGGAGGAGCGCCATCCCACCGAGCAATAGACGACCGTGGGACGGTCCGGCTTGATCTTCGCGAGGATGTCATCGTCCGATGATCCCGGAGGAACATTGATAGCGCCTGGAAGGTGACTGACCTTGAACTCCTCGGGTTCGCGGACGTCGACGACCTGGACAGCGTCGTTATTCTTCAGAAGCTGCTCGACGGCCGCCGTGTCTACGTGTTTGATGTCGGGGAATTTGCGATGAACGGTATCGATCATCTCGTTCAGGTCGAGCATCTCGTTCGCATGCGGCGATCCCACGCCAAAGATGTATGCCGACGCAGCAGCGGCGATCGCAAGAGCGGCGATAATGATAGGTGTCCGAGCCACTACATAGGTCTCCTGAGAGAAGCGAATTTAAGGTCTGCACCGCGCGGCCAAAGCGCGTGGTACGCGATCGTTGAGAGTATCGTCGTCCCGGCCATAATCACGCCCCGTACGGTTCCGGAAATTTTGGAACGTCCGTGCCGCCGCGATCGATAGCAGACGGGTAACTCCGTAAAGCGGGCACCGAGTTGGGCTGCTCGAATTTGCATTTCAACGGTCCAGCCAAACCCGCGATCCTGCATGTCGATCTCATCGAGCAACACGCGATTGACGAGGCGCATCGGACCCAGGTCGTTAAACCTTGCGCCCCAGAGCAGCCTGATCAAAACCACAGCCAAGCGGTTTCCGAAGCGTTGCGGTAACGTCAGTTTTTCCGCCGAATCAGGCAGACTGAGACGATCTGCGAGCACGAGGTCCGCACCCTCTCTCGCCGCCGCGATAAAGTGCGGGAGAGCTTCGAGCTCATCGCAGCCATCTGCATCGCAGAACAGAACCCACCGGGCGTTCTCCGGTAGGTCTTGCAGTCCACGCCAACACGCCATTCCGTAGCCCGCTATCGGCTCATCGACGACGACAGCGCCTGCACCGCGCGCGATTGCAGCCGTGTCATCCGTCGAGCCGTTGTTGACTACTCGGATATGAGAGCATCCCAAAGCGCGAAGACGGCCGATCACTGAGGCAATCGACCCGGCTTCATTGAGTGCGGGGATCAATACGAAGATATCCTCGACGCTCAATCTTTGCGGGCTCATCGGTAGATCCTAATTCTTTGATCAGCTGGTTTGGGACCCGGCCTCGTCGAGTGCAGCGATCAGAATGTCGCTGCGGTTCAACGAGGCCGGATACCGTTTGCTGTCGGTTACCGCTGTCAGTCCCGGTGGAAAAGTTGATTTGGAACTGTCAGGTTCAGCTGCCATGTCGAGCGATCAGCCGTGTTCCGGCCGTCGAACACGTCAGTGTAGGAGGCAAAAATGACCGTGCCGCCTTCCGTCACATAGCCGGCGCCTAACTGCCAGCTCTGCCAATTTTCCTTCCGGCCTACCGCGTTCAGCATACGATTGTAGTCGCGGCTATCCGGCGGACCGACCAGGTCGGCCGGCAAGTTGTCCGGGTTGGCAAGAAACGGTCCTTTGCCGGTGTCCCAGCCGCTCTGGCTGTGCTGAAACTGATAGCCACTCGAAACGAAGTAGGGCCCCAAGAATTTGTAGACGCCGACACTTCCATTCAAGTTGTTCGGCACGACGTCCTGCGGGCCTTTCAAGTACTGGTACTCGAGGCCGGCGTTGATACCGAATTCGATCTGCTTCCAGTACCGTCCGAGAGCGATGCCGGATTTGAATCCATTCGCACCGTTACCGAGCGCCTGCGGCGTCGGCTCATAGTCACCCTTAATGATGGCTGCGCCGTATAGCGCAATCGTGGGCAGGCTATCCCACTGCTCGCTGTTCTCTTTGACCGCGCTCCAACGCAGGCCGACGGTCGAATCGAGCCGACCGTCGCGGCTGCCTTGCGGGATCGGATCCTGGCACTGCCGTCCATCGAATGTGTTGAGGGGTTTGTTCCAGCAGCCGTTCGGGTTGGGCCGTGCGCCTTTCGAAAGGCCGCCGGTGAGTGTTCCGTAGCCGGTGCTGGCATCCAGCGATAGGTTTTCGGTGAGGCCGTAGGAGATCGATACCAGGTATTCCTGGATCGTTGTCGTCCGCGGATATTCCCCGAAAGTCTTACCTTGCCATGCGCTATTATAGTCCTGGTAGACGGTTCCAAACGACGTTTGGAGTTCGCCTTTATTCGGCACATAAGCAGACTGCTGCGCCATGGCCTGTGACGTTCCAATGATGGCCATAATAGCTGTGGAGCAGGCAATAGCTTGCGCCAGCCGCAGCCTTGAATGGCGTGCGGTTTGAACGATAGTCTTCATTTTTTATGCAACCCCCGTGTACTCGACTTTATCCACGCCCTCCCCCACGGACGGGCGTTCATAACTTCTTTAGGACTTCCGGCTATGCGCTTCGGGCACAGTGAGTTCGCTGGATTTCTTCTTCTTCTCTTTCTTCGGTTCCTCTTTCTTCGGCTCCGAAGCTTCAGCGGGCTTCGATTCTTTTTTGAGCTTCGGAGGAGTGAACCCGGCGGCGCCGCCGTAGCTGCCGGACGCGTTCGCGGCATTCGTGGCCACAAACCCCGCGAGTGCGCACACTGCGATCCCTACAATTTTAATTCGCATCTATTTCCCCAGTTTGGTCAGAGCATCACCACAACAACTCGACCGCAGATCGCTAGGTGCTCGGCTCCTAACCGGGAAATGATCTTTTCTGCTGAGCATTGTTCAATTTTGAATAAGGCGGCGAAAATATGGTTGGGAGCCTCGATAGCGAGCGACGCCGGAGCGCGATGATGCGCGGAGCCGCGATATTCCGGGAGCCCGAACCTCCGACTACGAAATCATCCATTTCATCGACGATGGCGGCATGCTGCATCATGCCGCGCAGACCTGCGCGATATCACCGTCGGAGCTAAGCATATTTTGTTTTCTTCGTTGGACCGTTGAAGCTCGCTCTTTAAACGACGAGCCCAGGGGCGGAGTTCGCATGGAGCGACAACGGGACTCACAGCGACGGGCTGGAGTTCCACCACTCATCCGTCACCTCCCGCTGCGAGATGTGATGACGATTGTTGCGCTTGAATCGACTGAGACTGGGCAGACTGCCGCTCCGCGCAAGTTCTCCAATCCCGACGTCACGATCACCGGCGAACCGAGGGCACAGGTTCCGTTTCAAGGCTACGAGACGGTGTGGTTCAACACCGGCACGCTCTGCAACATCGCGTGCCAAAACTGCTATATCGACTCTTCGCCCAAGAACGATCAGCTCGTTTATCTCACGCGAGCGGAGGTCGGCCGGTTTCTCGATGAAGCGCGTCAGATCCCCAAAAAGCCGAGCCTGATCGGCTTTACGGGAGGCGAGCCCTTCATGAACCCCGACATCATCGGCATGCTCGAGGATTGCCTGTTTCAAGGCTTTTCAGTGCTCGTCCTGACCAACGCAATGCGCCCGATGCAGAGGCATCGCGAGGCGCTGCAGGAGCTGCAAACGCGGTTTCCCGGCCGATTATCGTTACGCGTTTCGCTCGACCATTACGAGCAAGAAGGTCATGAGGAAATTCGTGGCGCTCGCACTTGGCAGCCCGCCTTGGAGGGCTTGGCCTGGCTTGCAAAGCACAGTTTCGATGTATCGATAGCGGGCAGGCTTCTTTGGACTATTGATGAGGACGAGATGCGCCGCGGCTATCAGCAGCTGTTCTCCCAAGTTGGCCTCGACATCAATGCCGCGGACAGCAGGCGCCTCATCCTATTCCCTGAGATGTTGGATGACGACAACACACCAGAGGTTAGCGAGGGATGCTGGAAGAAGCTGAACCTCAGCCCTCGCGATGTGATGTGTGCCTCATCGCGAATGGTCATCAAACGCAAGGGCGCAGAAAGCCCGACTGTCGTGGCGTGCACCTTGCTTCCTTATGCGAAGGACTTCGAATTGGGCGGCACGCTGGAGGACGCCCGGTCGACTGTGAGCCTCAATCATCGCCATTGCTCTCGCTTCTGCGTCCTCGGAAAGGCGTCGTGCCGGGTCGACTGATAACTCTCACGAGACCGGGCGACCGATCGGAAGCACCGTTCGCCTCATAACAATCGCTAAGGACTCAAACAGAGGGGGCGGGGGCTCATGTTTATAACGAAACCGGCCATACGTCGGACCGGCGCTTTTTTCGCGGCGTTCCTGCGCAGGGGCTTGCTGTGCATTGCGTTTTTTATGGTCAGCCAGCAAGCTCGGGCTGAAGGGCCTGCCGAACTCTTTGCCAACGCGGCGACCGGTTCGCAGGTTGTGGTCGATCACAGCGTTTGGGACGGTATCCTCGGCAAATACGTCAAGCGACGCGGGAATACGACCAGCTTCGACTATAAGTCTGTTCTACCGGAAGACCGCCAGCGCTTGAAACACTACATCTCTCAGCTGGAGGGCGTGGATCCCGCAACGCTTGACCGGCCGGAGCAGTTCGCCCTTCTTGCCAATCTTTATAATGCCAAAACGATCGACATCGTTCTTGATCATTATCCGGTCGCGTCCATCAAAAATATTTCGCTCGGCGGCGGATTGGTGGCGACGTTCACCGGCGGCCCGTGGAAGAAAAAGGTTACGAAGCTGCGCGGGGTTGAACTCAGCCTTGACGACATCGAGCATGGCATCCTCAGGCCAGTTTTCCACGATCCGCGCGTCCACTATGCGCTCAACTGCGCCTCCATCGGCTGCCCGAACCTGCAGACGGAAGGCTTCACGGGCGCCAAGCTCGAGACACAGCTTGATGCAGCCGCGCGCGAGTTCATCAACGACTCACACGGCGTCGATGCATCAGAGAAGGCACTGCGCGTTTCGGAGATCTACAAGTGGTTCAAAGAGGATTTTGGAGGTGACGATAAGGGCGTCATAACGCATCTCCGCGCCTATGCGTCCGAGCCGCTTTCAAAACGGCTGAACCACTTCGAAAGCATCGATGGCTTCTTTTACAATTGGAAGCTCAATGATGTGGATCGTTGATCCGCTCAAAGCATGAAGCTCTTTGCCACCTATCGCGGCGCAGTGGCCTCAACGCTTATCCTGACCACATTTGCGATGCTCGCGTGGCTAGCGCAATCGCCTCCCGTGCACGCGTTATCGTTCGTCATGTCGCTTGGCCTAGCGTGGCTTGCCTATGCTCTCTTCTTCGCCGGTCAAGAGCTCTCGCCATTTACTCTGAGATGGGCGACCGCGTGCGCCATCGCGGTCCGTGTTGCCGGGATTTGGAGCCACCCTGTCTACGAGGATGATTGGGCGCGATATCTTTGGGACGGCTTCAGGTTCTTGGCTGATGGCACCCCCTACGGAACGCCTCCGCTCTCGTATGTCGACGACGCAAGCCTTACCCCTGCGTGGCGCGCGATCCTGGCCCAAATCAACAACCCTGAAATTCCGACGATTTACGCGCCGTCCCTTCAATACGTCTTCGCGGCGTCGGCGTGGATCGCCCCGGCGAGTTTAACCGCCCTCAAGTCGCTGTTCCTTGTTTTTGATTTGGGTCTCTGGGCGCTCGTTGCACGGCTGGGCGGATATCGCGCCGGACTGCGATACGCGCTCTGCCCGCTCGTTATTTTCGAGATATCGTTCAACGCGCACGCGGACGTGGTGGGTGCTTTTCTAACGGTGGCGAGCTTTGCGCTGCTTGGCAAGGGACGTTCGATAAAAAGCGGCTTGGCGTTCGGTCTGGCGTTGGCCTGCAAACCATTCGCGATCATCATTGCTCCGAGCTTCGTCCGCAGCCGCTGGTGCTTGGTTTCCCTCGGCGCCGGGGCCGCACTCGCCGCTCTCTATGCGCCATTTATCCTGAAAGGCGCGACCGAGCAGGCAGGGCTGCAATATTTCGCGCAATGGTTTGAATTCAACTCGTTCGGTTTTGCTGTCCTGAAGGAGGCGTGTGGGGATCCTGCGGCTCGTATCCTCGGCCTCGCGTTAGGATGCGGGCTAAGTGGTGCGCTGGTCCTTCGTTGGCTGCTTAAGGAACGGGGAACTTTCCCCCCCGCGGATACCTGGCTGATTGCGCTTCTGCTTTTCGCGCCGGTCATCAATCCATGGTACCTTCTGTGGGCGGTTCCTTGGGCGAGCTTGCGCCCCAATCCTCTATCTTGGTCCATCTTTCCAGCGATCTCGCTCGCCTATCTCACTGCCGGCGTCATCGGCATTGCTGATCGCGGCTTCTATGATCATCCCGCATGGGTCCGGCCGCTCGAGGTTTTCACGGCCGCCGCTATATATTTAAGCGCTGTTTGGGCTGTGCCGCTGGTGCGGACGATGCGGTCCGGTAAGACGGAGCTACGGTCGCAGCTCTAGAGAACGCATCTTCTGTAGCTTTGCAGGCATATCGAAAGACGTACGGGTCAGGTCCGCAAACCACTCGAAAGCGGTCGTCGTTGCGACCCGCTGGAGCGAGGGTCCTTCAGCACCGCCAAGAGTCCGCTTCTGGGATTTCTCGACAATCTCGTAGCGCCCTCAGCGTTCGCACGTGGTTTCGCGTTCGCTTCGAGTCTGACCTTGAGCGAAGTAATCGATGGGACGAAGAAGCTCCTCGAATTTCAGTGTCCGGCATTCGCGGATCTCTTTGAAGATTCTTCTTCCGCCGAATCTCGAGGTGTTTTGAGGACTCTCCACTCTTGCTCCAACCTCGTGGCTCGCTCGCATTCCACGGAGATCCTATGTGATCCGAATGCCTGTTGCTGATCATCGCAGGATTGCGTCTGTCCACATCCCGGAATTCCTTCGGGACACGACGAACCAAGTACCAAAAACCTAGCCGCTTCTGCGGCTTCGCGGGCTGTCGACGAGCCGGCATGGGGAGATGTTGTGCTTGGCGCTCCCTAGGGGAATCGAACCCCTCTTTTCAGAATGAAAATCTGACGTCCTAACCGATAGACGAAGGGAGCGGCCGTGGGTAACAAGAGCTGCACCCTATAAGCGGCTTTCACCGCGTTTGGCAAGCCGAGTGCGCGCCCATTTCCTGCGACAGGATAGGCACCTGACGCCGCAGGCCAATTTTACTGGCGGCGCGGGTCGGCGGCGTCCTCAATCTGCAGTTCGATGCGCTCTCGTCCGCCCCAGGTATCGCGCCGCAGATGGCCTGCGACGTGCAGGGGCATTCCGCCCGCAGACATCAAAAGATCGCCCAGTGGCTGCCCAGCGGCCCGAAATGCCACGCCGTCTAAGCGGCAGCCGTCGCCGCCTTCCAGAATGACGCGGATGTGGGCTTCGCCAATCAGCTTCCCGAACTTGACGCGATGCGCCGGCAACGCGAAACGCGCTTCCGAGTTGCCCTGACCAAACGGGCTGACTCGCTCGATCAGATCCATCAGCTCGCGCGTCGCGCCGGAGGCAACGATCGAGGCATCGATGTCGAGATGCGCCGTGTCGCCTACGCCTTGCGCGGCCGAGCCCAGGTGAGCCAGCATGAATTGCTCGAGCGCTGCGAGACCGTCTCTTCCGACCGTCAAGCCAGCGGCCATGGCGTGGCCGCCGCCTTTCGCCAAGAGGCCCGCCGTGACGGCGGCGCGAATTGCGGCTCCGAGATCTATGCCGGGGACGGATCGCAGCGAGCCTGTGCCCATCGCGTTTGCTTCCCATGCGATCACACATGCGGGCCGGCGGAAACGTTCGACAAGGCGGCTGGCGACGAGACCGACCACGCCCTTATGCCACGTGTCCGAAGCGACGATCAGAAGCGCGCGTGATGGATCCTCAGAGACTTGGCGATCGGCAAGCGCTAGCGCCTCCTCCAGCACCAGCGTCTCGATGTCCTTGCGCTCCTTGTTGAGGCGATTGAGCAGCTCGGCAATGCGTTGGGCTTCGACTGGGTCGGATGTCGAGAGAAGCGTCGCGCCGAGAGCCGCGTTGCCTATGCGGCCGCCCGCGTTGATGCGGGGCCCGAGGATGTATCCCAGATGATAGGGCGTCGGCGGCACGGTGAGGCCTGCCGCGTCGGCCAAAGCGGTCAGGCCGACGTTCTCGCGCGCGCGCATCACCGCGAGGCCTTTTTTGACGTAGGCGCGATTGAGGCCGACCAACGGAACGACGTCGGCGACTGTCGCGAGGGCAACAAGGTCGAGCAGTGCCAACAGGTCGGGTTCGCGAGAGGCGGCATAGAATCCGCGCCGCCGCAGTTCGCGGGCCGTTGCGACGAGCACGAGGAACACGACGCCGGCAGCGCACAGCATCCCCTGCCCCGAGATGTCGTCCTGGCGGTTCGGATTGACGACCGCCTGGACCTCGGGCAGGCGCTCGTCCGCCTGATGGTGATCGATGATGACGACGTCGGCGCCAAGCTTCCGCGCGACCGCGAGCGGTTCGTGGCTCGTCGTTCCGCAGTCCACCGTCACGATGAGCTTCGCGCCTTCGTTGACGAGCGTCTCGATGGCGGCCGCGTTCGGGCCATAGCCTTCGAAGATGCGGTCTGGAATGTAGATGCGCGCGGGCGTGTCATGATGCTCGAGGAAGCGCTTCATGAGGGCCGATGAGCACGCGCCGTCGACGTCGTAGTCGCCGAATATCGCGACATTCTGCTTTGCTTGCACAGCGTCGGCGAGGCGCGCTGCGGCCTTCTCCATATCGCGGAGCGAACTCGGGTCGGGCATCAGCGCCTTGAGCGTCGGATCGAGAAAGGTTGCGACGTCGTCGAGCTGAACGCCGCGAGCGGCGAGCACACGGCCCATCAGATCGGGCAATCCGTGACGCTGGCTGATGGCTGTTCCGAGCGGTCTTAGATGTTGCGGCAGACGCTCGCGCCAAGTGAAACCGCGCGCGCTTTTTTCAACGCCGAGAAAGGCACGCTCCGCGCCGCCCTCCAATTCCATCGTCGCGAGATTCGTGCGCAATCGAATACCCTTTTTTGTTTGCGCACGGCTGCTCCGCTTACGCGGAGCCGGCCGCCGTGCGCGGCCGTCTTTTGCGCACGGCGACTCCGCTGCGCGGAGCCGGCCGCCGTGCGACTGCCGTGCGCATTTGATCCAATCAGGTTGTAGGTCGATTCGGTCTATCCGGCGGCGGGGGCTCGCGTTGTATCCACTGCAATACGAGCCCTTCGCCAGATCCGACTTATATGAAGCGCGTTCCGACGTTGCGGACCGTCGACTTGATGCGGCGGACGGTGCCCGTCTTCGAGCGCATCACGACCGTTTCAGTCTCGGCGAAATCGCCACTGATGCGAACGCCCTTCAGCAGCGAGCCATCGGTCACGCCGGTTGCCGAGAAGACGACGTCAGCGGATGCCATGTCCTCAAGCTTGAACTTCCGAGTGATGTCGGAAATGCCCATCTTTTCGGCGCGCAGACGTTCTTCGTCCTTCATCGGCATGAGACGGCCCTGGATCTGACCGCCGATGCAGCGCAAGGCGGCGGCTGCGAGCACGCCTTCCGGCGCGCCGCCCGAGCCCATGTAGATGTCGATGCCCGTTTCCTTGGGATCGGTCGTCCAGATCACGCCTGCGATGTCGCCGTCCGGAATGAGCGACACGCCCGCACCGGCCTCGCGCACGGCGCGGATCAATTCGGCGTGGCGCGGACGGTCGAGAATGCAAGCCATGATCTCGGAGATCGGCACGCCCTTCGCCTTCGCGAGCGCGCTGAGATTTTCAGCCGGTGAGGCATCGAGGTCGACGACGCCTTCGGGATAGCCGGGGCCAACGGCGATCTTGTTCATGTACATGTCGGGCGCGTGGAGCAATCCGCCCTTCTCGGAGATCGCGAGTACAGCCAACGCGTTCGGCATCGATTTCGCGCAGATGGTCGTGCCTTCGAGTGGATCGACCGCAATATCGACTTCGGGGCCCTCACCCGTTCCCACTTTCTCGCCGATATAAAGCATCGGAGCTTCGTCCATCTCGCCTTCGCCGATGACGACGGTGCCCCGGATTTCGACGCGGCCAAGTTCGCGGCGCATCGCATCGACGGCGGCCTTGTCGGCTGCCTTCTCGTTGCCGCGGCCACGGAGATGCGCGGCGGCGATGGCGGCTGCTTCAGTCACACGTGCGAGCTCGAGCACCAAAATCCGATCGAGACCCGGCCCGTGCGTGCCGTTCGATTGCTCAGCTCTGCTCATATTGATGTCCTTCCACGCGGGGGCCTAAGGGGAAAATCAAAGCTCTTCGATTCGTATCATCTGGGGGCGTTCAGTGACGTTTCCGTCTTTCTCGATCGTATCGAGCGCCCTGCGCATCGCTTCTTCGGTCGTCTCATGCGTAATGATGATGACCGGCTGATCTGCATTCTTCGGAATTCGCGAGCCCACTCGCGGCGCGTGCAGTGTCTGCGGACGATGTTGCACGATGCTTTCGAGCGAAATGTTCTGGTCGCCCATGCCCTTGGCGATGTTCGCCATGGCGCCCGGCTTATCATACAGCGCCAGCCGGACGTAGTAGGAGCCATAATGCTGATCGAGCTTGGCGCGCCTGTGGGCCTTCAGCTGTGCGACGGGCGTAACGAACGGCGGCACGACGAGACCACGCGCGATATCGAGGATATCGCCCGCCACGGCCGAAGCCGTCGGTTTAGCGCCCGCACCCGGACCGACGAGCAGAATATTCCCGGAGAAATCGCCATCGATCGCGACGGCGTTCGTTACTCCGGAAACTTCGGCGATGGCGGAATCCTTGTTGATCAGAACCGGCGAGACGCGAGCCTCGATGCCGCTTTCGGTCTCCATCGAAACACCGAGCAGCTTGATGCGGTAGCCCAGACTGTCGGCCGCCTCGATATCCGCCTGCGTGATCGACTGGATGCCTTCGACATGGATTTGCTCGAAGGCAACGCGTGTTCCGAAGGCGAGGCTCGTCAGAAGCGCGAGCTTGTGCGCGGCGTCGAAGCCGCCAATGTCGAACGTCGGATCGGCTTCGGCATATCCCAGCGCCTGCGCTTCCTTCAGCACGTCGGCGAAGGTGCGCTTTTCATTCTGCATCTGCGTCAGGATATAGTTGCAGGTGCCATTCAGAATGCCGTAAACGCGCTTGACGCGGTTGGCGCCCAGCGCTTCGCGCAGCGTCTTGATGACCGGAATGCCACCAGCGACTGCCGCCTCGAAGTTCAAGGCGACGCCGTTCTTCTCAGCGAGACGCGCGAGTTCGACGCCATGCTTTGCAAGGAGCGCCTTGTTGGCCGTGACGACGTGCTTCCGGGCGTTAAGAGCGGCTTCGACCGCTTCCTTCGCGACGCCTTCTTCACCGCCGATCAACTCGACAAAAACCGCGTTTGACGGATCGCGCGCGAGTGCGACAGGATCGTGGAACCATTTGACGCCATCCACGGCGATGCCGCGTTCCTTGGCGTGATTTCGTGCCGAGATTCCCGTGACGCGAATTTCGCGGCCGATGATATTGGCGACGTGAGATCCGTTGGCCTGAAGTAGTCCCAGCAGGCCACCGCCAACCGTGCCTAGTCCGGCTATACCAAGTGTGAGAGGTTCCATGGGTGATGATTATCGGCTAGCGGATTTTCTAGGACTAGAGACTGGATGCGAAGGCTCAGCTGATTCCGAAAAAAGCTTTTTGATCGACCGCGCAGCCTGACGAATTCGCTGCTCGTTTTCAACGAGAGCGATACGAATGAAGCCCTCCCCGTATTCGCCGAAGCCAACGCCCGGAGAAACGGCGACGTCGGCTTTTTCGATGAGCATTTTCGAAAACTCGACCGAGCCCATATCGCGATAGCGTTCTGGCACCGGCGCCCACGCAAACATCGTTGCGGGCGGCGGCGGAACGGGGAAACCGGCCTTGCCGAAGCTTTCGACGAGGACATCGCGGCGGCTCTTGTACATCGCACGGATTTCGTCGACGCAATCCTGCGGTCCGTTGAGAGCCGCAGTCGCCGCGACCTGTATCGGTGTGAAAGCGCCGTAGTCCAGGTACGACTTCACACGCGCCAGCGCGCCGATCAGGCGTTCGTTGCCGACAGCAAAGCCCATACGCCAGCCGGGCATGTTGTAGGTTTTCGACAGCGACGTGAACTCGACGGTGATGTCTTTGGCGCCCGGCACCTGCAAGATCGAGGGCGGCGGTTCGTCGTCGTAGTAGAGTTCGGCGTAGGCGATGTCGGACAGAATGATAATGCCGAGCTTCTTCGCGAGCGCTACGGCTTCTTTGTAGAAGTCGAGGCCCACAACCATCGCCGTCGGATTGGACGGGAACGATATCACGACCGCCAGCGGCTTCGGGATCGAATGCTTCACCGCGTGCTCGATGGCGCGGAGGAAATCATCTCCGTTGCTCGCTGGCAGATGGCGCACGGACGCCCCGGCGATGAGGAAGCCGAAGGTGTGTATCGGGTAGGTCGGATTGGGCACCAGCACGACGTCGCCGGGCGCGGCGATCGCCTGTGCGATATTGGCGAAACCTTCCTTCGACCCGAGCGTCGCCACGATCTCGGTTTCGGGGTCGAGCTTCACACCGAAGCGCCGTTCGTAGTACGCGGCCTGAGCCTTGCGCAGCCCGGGTATGCCTTTAGACGCCGAGTAGCGATGCGTGCGCGGCTTATTGATCGTTTCGATGAGCTTGTCGACGATATGCTGTGGCGTCGGCATGTCGGGGTTGCCCATACCGAGATCGACGATGTCAGCGCCGCGCGCGCGGGCGGTCGCCTTCAAACGGTTCACTTCCGCAAAGACGTAAGGAGGCAGGCGCTTAATGCGGTGGAACTCTTCGTTCAAAGATCTATACCCCTCGGCGCCGCAGCAATACGGCAGTTAGTGTCGGCTCGCGCGAAGGTCCAAAGGTGTCACTTGGAGCCAAGCAGGCGACCGGGCGCACCTTCGCGATCTGGTTCGCTATCTGGCCCGGCGATGCCTCTTTACGCTTGCGCCCTATGTCCCGTCCAGTCCGCAGCGCGCCGCAACAAGGAATGGCTCCAAATACCGCCTTCCCGGCGTTTTTTCGCGACGCGGGAGCAAATGCGCCGCGGCCTTGATGATGCCATCTCCGCCTACCTATTCCTGAACCCCGGCATGTCCGATTCGCCCTTGATTCAACCTCTGGCTTGACTGCACAGTTGCCAAGGGTTTCGGCAGGAACGGGTCCCACCCCGCGTCAACGGGGCAAGAACAGAAAGCTTCTAAAATCGCCATGCCGCAAGACAGCCACGAGTTGCCGCCCTTTTTCTCTGCGTACCATATTTCGGACCCGGAGACGTTCGCCTCGAACCTGCTCAAGGCTTTCGAACGTGGAAGCGAAGCCTTCGCTCAGCTTGCCGAGCGTCCTGACGCGAAAATGGGGCCTTACACGCCGGCGAGAGAGTTTTCGGCCGCCACCGAAACGGTCTCGGCGCTGGTGAGAAAATGGCTTTCCGATCCGGTCAAGCTTTCCGAAGCCCAGGCCGAGTTCGTCAGGCAGTTCGCGGCACTCTGGAACAACGTGCTCATCCGCATGATGGGCCTCGCCGTACCGCCGCTCATTCAACCTGCTCCCGGCGACAATCGCTTCAAGGATCCGGAGTGGGACAAGAACCCGTTCTTCGACTTCTGCAAACAGGCCTATCTCCTCGCCTGCAAATGGGCAGAGGACCAGTTGGCGGCGACGCCGGATCTCGAACCTTATGAGCGCCATCGGGCCGAGTTTTATCTGCGGCAGCTCACGAGCGCCTATTCGCCGTCGAACTTCCCCGCGACCAATCCCGAAGTGCTGCGGGAGACCATCGCGACGAATGCCCAGAACCTCCTCAACGGAGCGGACCTGCTGGCGGAAGACCTGAAGCGCTCGGGCGATCTGATGAAAATCAGCCAGACCGATCCGAACGCGTTCGAACTCGGCCGCAACCTCGCAACGACACCGGGCAAGATCGTATTTCAGAATGAGCTGCTGCAGCTCATTCAATATGCGCCAACGACCGAGCAGGTTCGTTTGCGGCCTTTGATCATGGTGCCGCCGTGGATCAATAAATATTACATCCTGGATCTCACGTCGTCGAAGAGCCTCATCAAGTACGTCGTGGACCAGGGCTTCACGGTGTTCGTCGTGTCGTGGGTCAATCCGGACGAGCGGCTCGCGGAGAAGACATTCGAGGACTACGTGCTCGAAGGTATTCTCGAGGCTGTGCGCGCGGTTCAAGAAGAGACCGGCGTCGAGCAGATCAACGCGCTCGGCTATTGCGTCGGTGGCACCGCTCTTGCGACGGGACTGGCGTATCTCGCACAGCGCGGCGAAGAGCCTTTCAAATGCTGCTCGCTGCTGACGACGCAGGTCGATTTCTCGCTTGCCGGCGATCTCCTGCTGTTCACCGACGACATGCAGCTTGATAGCCTAGACGCTCTCATGAACGAGCGCGGCTTCCTCGATGGCTCGCGCATGGCGAACGTCTTCAACATGATGCGGCCGCGCGACCTTATCTGGCCGTACGTGGTCAACAACTACCTGCTCGGCAAGAAGCCGTTTCCGTTCGACCTCCTCTACTGGAACCAGGATTCGACACGGATGGCGGCTGCCAACCACAAATATTATTTGCGCGAATTCTATAACGAAAACCGGCTCGCGAAAGGCGAGATGACGATTGGCGGCATCAAGCTCGACCTCAAGAAGGTGAAGCTGCCGATCTTCTCAGTTGCGACGCGCGAGGATCACATTGCGCCGGCCGCTTCCGTCTTCCGCGGAATTCAGATGTTCGGCGGCCCGGTGGAGTTCGTCCTTGCCGGGTCGGGCCATATCGCGGGCGTCGTCAACCCGCCGGAAAAGGTCAAATATCAGTACTGGACCGGCGGCAAGACGATGACGAGCGTCGGCAAGTGGGAAGCTTCCGCGACCGAGCATCCGGGGTCTTGGTGGCCGTATTGGATCGATTGGCTCTCGCAGCAGTCCGGCGGATGGGTTCCCGCTCGCGTGCCTGGAGCCAAACTCGGCGCGATCGAGGATGCGCCCGGGTCCTACGTCAAAGCGCGCTGACGGCCAGTAGTCGCACGCGCGTCGTCACGGGCCATTTGGCGGAAGCTCGTTTCAACGAGCTTCCGTGGATGGTCAGGCCAATTCGAACTCGCCTTCGTAGTCGACGGGCCAGAGCACCGTGAACTCTTCTGCATCGAGGTTGCGGAACGCGACTGCGTTGATATCGAGCTCGTCGGAGGCATCCTCGACGATCGGCTCGATCTTTTCCCAGACTTTCGCTGCGTTCTTGGCCAGCAGGATGAGATTGATGACGCCGTCGCCTGTCTCATGACCATCGACTTCGGCGGCGGTCGAGCCGCCCAGGACTTCGATCAGGCGATCCTCAAGTGCGATGACTCTCTCGAGAGTGTCGTCGTCGTCACCCTGGAACTGGAGGACAAGCTGATGGTTCATAATCCCTTCCCGGTCGCATTCTCAAACAGGGCAGAAGCCAGCTGCTTGTGAGACGCTTCATTCTAGATGCTTCTTTGATCGTCGCAGAAGCCGAAGCCGCACCCAGACTTCCCGAATGGCCAGATGTTGGCGAGAAGGCCTGATAGCTTCGACCCCATGCGAGGCTCGTCGCGCTTCTTATCTGCCCTTGAGGCCAAAGGTGAAGACGCAACGAGCATGTTTTGGACAATCTTTTGGTAGGGTGGAGGTTTCGCCACTCCAGAGGCAGCGACCCGACGGCACAGAAGCCCGGCGCGCTCTTTATCGCCATCGCGACATCGCGGCCGAAACCGGGTTTGGCCCCGGTCGGCTCTGCCGGGGCCAGGGAGCCTTGAGAAAGTCAGCTCGGGCAACTGACGTTGCAGCACGCCGCAACGGTCAGGCTTCGTTTTGCCGCCGTCCGCGCTTCGGCGCCCAGGCGCACGTCGCGTTTATCGGCCGCCGACGCGCAAGGCACGGCCGGCAGCCTCGTGATCCTTAGAGCTTGGCGAACTGCCCGGCGATGCCGCAGCTCCACTTCTGGATGACCCAGTTGGGGTGGTCGCCGATCCACTTAGCCATCTCGATCTGGCCATTGGACATGCATTGTTGGGCGGTGACCCGTTCGCCTTCGAAATTCAGGGTGACATCTCTGCAACGCGATGGTTGATCAACCATGCAGACGGCGAAGACAAGCTCAATCATAGGACCTCCAGGTGTAGGTCTGCCAACCGCTCGTTGAAGCGGTCCGTAAAGCCCTGGGCGGTTCCTCAAGTCTGCTTTTTGTTCATTCGCAGGAAGAATGGGCAAAGTATGAAGGAAATAATGCGTTGCACAAGAACACGGCTGTCGCAGCCAACGCCCATTTTTGCGTCATGGGAAATTTTCCCGCGGAATGTTGCAGATAGAGCCCGCATCAAGGCGCAAAACGTATCGCATGCGCCACACTTCCGCCTTGTCAGCATAGGTATCGCATTCGATAAGCATGCGCGAAGGCAACAATTGATTCGATTTTTGTTGAAACGACCAACACCGAACTTGTGCAAGGCGGGGGGTCGGAGCGATGTGACCGGGGTGAGTCGCGGGGCAGACTTTGTAAGGCGGCAGATCGGCATATGATTAATCACGGGGCTGAGGCAGCCCAAAGTGCAGCGTTCGAGAGCGTAAGCACATCTCCCACACCGACAGTCGGCTGGTTCGTTCGGCGCTCCGCGCTGTGGATTGGCATCATCACCGTCGCCATCGTGTTCGCCTGCACGCTTTATGCGCTGGCGAGCCAAGTTGGGGCGAATGACATCCAAGTGCATAAGGCTGCGGAACCTACGCTCAAAGTTTGAGGCATCCCGAGTTTTATCTACCCATCGAAGAGGGTTTCGGACGCTGCCCGCAACTCGACCGCGGCGCAGTGCGGCTTGCTGTTGCCGGATCCTGCGAGCTTCATCGCGCGTTCAGAAGCGGCTTGGCATAAGAAAAACCAGCTCGCTCACGAGATCGTTGTGCTCGAAAAATTACGGTGGTTCATCATGCGCTCGTTTTTCCGACTTTTGAAATAACTCAATTTTTCCGAAGCAATTCGATAAATTTGCCTGCGGTTTACTGTTGATGCTGCGTAGTTATCACCGATACCTTGAATTTGGGCCGGTCATACTTCAATCATCTTCGGTCGGTTCGAGCCCGAGGGACGCGTCGGAATGACGGAGCAGCAAAAGAAGTTTCCAGAGTTCTACGTGACTGCTCCACAGCCCTGCCCGTACTTGCCGGGCCGGCTCGAGCGTAAACTGTTCACGCATCTCACTCATGACAAGCCACCGGAACTCGTCGATCGTCTTCTCACGACTGGATTTCGGCGCAGCCAAAATATCGCCTACGTGCCTTACTGCGAAGGCTGCCAAGCCTGCGTGTCGGTGCGCGTGCTCGTCAACGAATTTGAACCCGACCGCTCCATGCGCCGGAGCTGGAACCGTAACTCATCGCTCATCGCGCAGCGTACGGCTCCGACGCCGACGATGGAGCAATTCAAGCTCTTCCGCGCCTACATCGATGCCCGCCACAGCGATGGCGGAATGGCGGATATGACGATCCTCGACTATCGGATGATGGTCGAAGACACGGTGATCGAAACCTTTCTCACCGAGTACCGGCAGAAACCCGCGAATGCCACGGATCTCGATTTCGACTCCTGGCCGCTAAAGGCCGTCGCGCTTTGCGACCGGCTCACCGACGGCATCTCGATGGTCTACAGCTTTTACGATCCCGCGGACGCCGACGCCGGTCTCGGCACCTACATGATCCTCGAACACATCGCGTTCGCGCGGCGCATCGGGCTGCCGCATGTCTATCTCGGCTATTGGATCGAGGGCTCGCGGAAGATGGCCTACAAGACGCGTTTCAAACCGCAAGAGCGCCTTGGGCCTGACCGATGGGAACGTGTTTCCGGCCGCGACCAAGAGTAAAATCGCGAGTCTTATTTTTCGAGTTCGGCATCGAGCTTCTCGAACATGTAAGACCACTTGGCCGACTGCGTATCGACAAGCATCTTCATGCGTGCACGAAGCTCGAGCAGCAGCGCGCAATCAGGCGCGGCAGCGGCCGCGCCTTCCTGCCCCATCGACGCGATCGCCGATAACAGTTCGTCCGCCTTCTGATCGTAGACGGCCGTTTTATCGTCTTTCACGAAAGGCTTCGCCTGCGCGATGAACTCGTCATGCGACCAGTGGCGCTTTTCTTTCAATTCGCGCAGCTTTTCCTGAAATACGGGGCGGTTCTGGTTGTTCAAGTCGCGCAAGCTTCCGGAGGCCGCCTCGACGACGGACTCGAAATCTTCCTTGCTGCACGTGGTCTGGGTTTCTTCTGCCCGAAGACCGGGACAGAACGAAACAATCGCAAGACCTATTCCGGCGGCGATGGCCGCTCGTCCCCTGAACCCACACATAGCTGGCAGTCGTAGCTTTGCTCAGGCTTCGCGACAAGCGCCGGCGATCAACACACCGAATTAAAAGCGCGGCCCGAATGAATTGGAGCGTGGGAAACCCTTCGGCGCCACCTTGCCCGCCTGGGCGCGCTCGCCGACCCACTCCTTCAATTCACTCCACGACAGAGTGAATTCGCGGCCTGCACTGTCGAGCCACGTCAGGCCGGCAGACTTTTTGAAGACGCGAATGTCGGACAGCGCACCGTCCTTGAAGCGCTGAAGAATGACGCCTTTACCGCGCGTCATCTCGTTAACCTCGTCGAGCTTGAAGACCAGCAGCTTGCGGTTTTCGCCGATCGTCGCGACGCAATCGCCGTCGACGGGAACGCAGACGCGCGCCTCCTCAGGCTCCGAGACGTTGAGGATCTGCTTGCCCTTTCGGGTTGAGGCGATGACCTCCTCCTCGGGCACGATAAATCCGTAGCCGCCGGTCGAGGCGACGAGCAGCTTCCGCGCCGGCTCGTGGACGAAGACTTCCGCGACGTCGTGATTTTCCTCAAGATCGATCATCAGGCGCAGCGGCTCGCCGTGGCCGCGGCCGCCCGGAAGCGCTCCGGCCTCGAGAGTGAAGAACCGGCCGTTCGTTGCAAAGAGGACGAGCTTATCCGTCGTGAATGCCTTGATGGCGCGCTTCAGCTCGTCGCCCTGCTTGAACTCGAGCTTCGACAGGTCGTCCTGGTGGCCCTTCAGTGCGCGGACCCAACCCTTCTCCGACAGGATAACCGTGACCGGTTCCTTCTCGACGAGCGCGGCGGCGAGATCGAGTTCGACCTCCGGCGCGTCGTCGAAGGTGGAACGGCGCTTACCGAGCGCGGTTTTCTTCGAATATTTCTCGCGCGTTTCCTTGACCTCGGAGGCGACGTGCTCCCACTGCAATTCTTCCGATTTCAGAAGCTGCTTCAGCTCGCGGCGCTCTTTCGAAAGTTTGTCGTGCTCGGCGCGGATCTCGACTTCCTCGAGCTTCGACAATGACCGCAGCCGCAGGTTCAGGATGGCTTCGGCCTGGACTTCGCTGAGGCTGAATTTCGAGATCAGCTTGGCCTTCGGATCGTCCTCATGGCGGACGATGCGTATCACCTCGTCGATGTTGAGGTAGGCGATCAAATAGCCGGCAAGAACTTCGAGACGATGCTCGATCTTCTGCAAACGATGCCTCGAGCGGCGAACGAGAACGTCGATGCGATGCTCGAGCCACTGCCAGAGCACGTCGCGCAGATTGAGAACGTTCGGGATCTGGCCGTTCGACAGCACGTTCATGTTGAGGCTGACGCGGACATCGAGCTCGGTCAGCCGGAACAGACTTTCCATCATCAGAACGGGATCAACCGTGCGGCTCTTCGGTTCCAGCACGAGACGAATTTCTTCCGCGCTTTCGTCACGCACGTCGCCGAGAAGCGGCAGCTTCTTCTCGCTCATCAGATCGGCGATTTTCTCGACGAGCTTCGCCTTCTGCACACCGTAGGGAATTTCGGTGACGACGATCTGGTAACCGCCGCGCGTGGTTTCTTCCTTCGTCCATCGCGCCCTGACGCGGAAGCCGCCTCGGCCGGTCTTGTAGGCTTCGAGGATCTGCTCTCGCGGCTCGACGATGACGCCGCCCGTTGGGAAATCGGGGCCCGGAATCATTTCGACGAGCTTCTCGATCGTCGCGTTCGGGTGCTTGATCAGATGCAAGAGCGCTGCGCACAGTTCGTCGACGTTATGCGGCGGGATGCTTGTCGCCATGCCGACGGCAATGCCGGTGGCGCCGTTGGCAAGCAGGTTCGGGAACGCAGCTGGCAGCACGACCGGTTCGTCGACGCGGCCATCGTAGTTCGGGCGAAAATCGACCGTGTCCTCGTCGATCCCTTCGAGGATCAGCGCGGCCGTCTCGGTCATGCGCGCTTCGGTGTATCGCCCGGCCGCCGGGTTATCGCCGTCGATGTTGCCGAAGTTTCCCTGACCGTCGACAAGCGGATAGCGTACGGCGAAATCCTGCGCGAGGCGCGCCAGTGCGTCGTAAATCGCCATATCGCCGTGCGGATGGTAGTTACCCATCACGTCGCCGACGATCTTGGCGCACTTGATGTAGCCACCCTCGGGATTGAGCCGCAGTTCGCGCATCGCATAGAGGATGCGGCGATGGACAGGCTTCATGCCATCGCGCACATCGGGGAGCGCGCGATGCATGATCGTCGACAGAGCATAAGCCAGATAACGCTCTTCAAGAGCGGTCCGGAGTTCGACAGGCTCAATCGGGCCGTCGCCCGGCAGAATCGGTTTTGTGGTCATGGCGCATCCCTACAGTGCCTCCGGTGCGCTCTCAAGCCTGAGCGACCTTGCGTCCTACGGGTGACGTCCAGCGCCGCGCCATTTGGGCGCAAGTTGGCGTGCCGCAGGTGCCGGCAGGCCACTCTTCCACAAAGAGGATTTGGCTCCCGCCGGGACGGGTGGCGCCAGGGCATCTGGACGGCTAGATCATCAACACAATCAAGCTCAGCGGGACGTATTCAAGTAATGGCTGCCCTCGTGCCTGACCTGCCGCAGGTTGAACAGCACATCGTCGAAATCACGAATAAGGCGCGGCAAGACCAGAGGCTCGCGCCTTTGAAGGTCAACGCGATACTGGCGAGAGCGGCGCGGGCTTACGCCGAACGCGTGGCGCGCAGCGGTACATTTTCTCATAACGCGGACGGGCGGACGCCTGCCCAACGCGCGGAAAGCGCCGGCTATAAACATTGCGACATCGCTGAAAATCTCGCGATGGATCAAAACAGCCAGGGCTTCGACACCGGCGCTCTTGCACTTCAAGCCATCGCGGGATGGATGAACTCGCCTCCGCATCGCGCCAACATGATGCGGGCCTCGGTCACGGAGATCGGCGTGGGTGTCGCCCGTGCACCCAGCCCAAAGCCGAAGTTCATTTCCGTCGAGCTTTTGGGCCGTCCCGCGACTGAAATCTATTCCTTCAAGGTGATGAACCTATCGAACGCCGGCGTCAGCTATTCCTTCCAGGGTCGGACCCGGGAGCTGCAACCGGGCACGTCCGCCGTTTTGACGGCCTGCTCGCCGGGCGAGCTGGTGATGTCGAAACTGGACGGTTTCCTTTCGACCACGACGGAAATTGCTCGGACTCGCGCTGAAAACAAAAAGGTTTATGCGCTGAAGTCGACCGCAACCGGCGGGACGACGTTAGAGGTCTCAGTGCACGGGCAGAACCCGTAATCCTAGCTTTGTGGAACGATCCCATAGGCCGAAGCGTTTTACTGGGCTCTATCAAATGGAATCGGAGACACCATGGAAGCGCGCCACCTCCTGATATACGCAGGCCTGAGCGCTGTCGCCGTGATTGCCGTCGTTGGCGGCGTCGCCGCTTATCAGCGCTCACAATCCGAGGTGCTGGTCGACATACCGGCCGTACGCATCGAAACCAATAAGGCTACAGGCGAGACGACAGTCGATGCGCCGTTTGCTCATGTCGAAAAAGACGAGCACGGTACCCGCGTCGACGCCCCTGGCGTCAAGATCGAGGCGCCATCGAAATAGCCTCCGCTGAATGCCCGCCACAAAAGCCGCCCGTCCACGATGGGCGGCTTTTCTTTTGGCTTATCCGATCGTCCTCAAGATACCGCCTTCAACGCGTAACGCTGCGCCGTTCGTTGCTGAGGCTTCATTGGAAGCGGCGTACACGACCATGTTTGCGACCTCTTCGACGGTCGCGAAACGGCGGAGAAGCGAAGTCGGCCGGTGTGTCTGTACGAACGTTTCGGCCATATCGTCGGGCGTCTTGCCGTTTGCTACCGCCATGGCCTTCAAGAATTCTTCAACGCCTTCGGATCGCGTCGGGCCGGGCAATACCGAGTTGACGGTTACGTTTGTTCCGGCCGTCAGCTGCGCGAGCCCCTGTGTCAGCGAGAGTTGCGCGGTTTTGGTGAGGCCGTAGTGGATCATTTCTTTTGGAATATTCACCGCCGATTCCGACGAGATGAAAATGATGCGTCCCCAATTGCGTTCGAGCATGCCGGGCATGTAAGCGCGCGAAAGGCGCACTCCAGACATCACATTCGTCTCGAAAAAACGCGTCCATTCGGCATCGGAGATTTCGAAGAAGGGCTTCGGCTCGAAAATCCCGGCATTGTTGATCAGGATGTCTGCGGATGGAACTGCCTTGACGAGAGCCGCACAGCCTTCGGCAGTCGAAACGTCAGCGGCGACCCCAGACACGGCCGCTGCGTTGACGCTGCCGTGGACGGCGGCGACGCCTTTATCGACCGTTTCCTTCTTGCGGCCGTTTATGACAACTTTCGCGCCCGCATGCGCCAAACCTTTTGCGATCGCGAGGCCGATGCCCACCGTCGAACCGGTAACAACAGCCGTCTTGTTGGTGAGATCTAGTTTCATGGGACCAATCCAGTTGGCTCTGTTCGCTTGTCGCCGAAGCTAAATCGATTTCAGGGCTATTTGTATTCATTGGAGCAACATACATCGCGGGTAGCGCGATGATACGTTAACTTCGTATACACGAGGTACATGTGGATTTCGGCGTCGGGCGTCCCACTTGTCCGAGGTGCCTGCTCTGCGGCGGAGATCGAATGGCAATCGAGATTGAACGAAAATACATTGTACGCGATGACGCCTGGCGGCGATCGGAGATCGGTTCCGCGCCCATCGAGCAGGGTTATTTCGCGCGGACGCCGCTCGTGAAAGCGCGTGTGCGCATTTTCGGAGACAACGCATACATCACGTTGAAGAGCGCGAATGCGACGGGTGCGCTGTCGCGCCAGGAATTCGAATACAAGATCCCGAAGTCGGATGCCGCCGAGATGATACGGCAGTTCAGCGTCGAAACTCCGATCAGGAAGGTTCGCTACGACGTTCCTTTCGAGGGCAACATCTGGACCGTCGACGTTTTCGAGGGGGCGAATGCGGGCTTGGTTCTCGCCGAGATCGAACTCGAGAGCGCTGATCAAGCGATCACGCTTCCGCCTTGGGTTGGCGACGAGGTGACCAACGACCCGCGCTACGAAAACTCGAGCCTCGCTCGCTCACCGTTCACGACCTGGAGCAAGGACGGCGAGACGTCGAAAGGCGCGTGAACTCAACCGCCAGACGCTGCGTGCCGATACGCACTCGGCGACTCTCCCGTCCATCTGCGAAATGCGCGGGTAAAATGAGCGGGGTCGGAATATCCGAGCTGTATTGCAATGTCGGTGACAGGCACCGTACTCCCCCGCAGCAGCCTTTTCGCGTGGCGTAAGAGGAGTTCATCGACCAGATCGGCGAATGACGTTCCGTGTTGGCTCAAGCGGCGTTGCAGCGATCGAGGCGTGGTCCCGAGCTTGGCAGCGACCCAGTCGATGCGAGGATAACCCTCGTGTAAAGCAAGCTCGATCACTGCGGCCGTGGTGGAGAGAACGTCGCTTTGGCGCGGAACGGGAGGTTCGCAGCTTTCCGTGACCTCAGCGGGCGCCAATACGCCCGAGAATATCGTATTCCCGAGAAGCGAGGCACTGAACTCAATCGCCGGCACTGCATGACCGTGTGATATGTTTGCCCCGAAAATGTCTTCGAGCGGCGCGCGGGGCGATCCGGACGGAAGGGCCGTCCTTACGACGTCCGGCGTCCACCGTCGCCCAGCGTAGACGCGGACGATGTCCATCGCGTATCCCAATGCGAGAAACTCGTTATGGTGACGCCCCTCGGTCTCCGGTTCGATGAATTCTATCGACCAGCGCACGCGCGATCCGTTTAACGAGACGGTCAAGACGGTCGATGTCTGCAACATCGCGTTGAGGCCCACATGGGCGCGCTTCATCGCGTCGCCGAGCGTGCCTGCCTTACATACCCAAGCACCGAAGGCACTCAGGTCTTCGCTCTTCACAGCTTGGCCGAGCCGGGCGCCGAAATATGGGTCGCCCGTCTCGCGAGCCGCCCTCTCGAGCAGGCGAAACTGCTCGCGAAGAGGAACGATCAATTCCCGTTGTTCAAGAATTGCGTAAGGCAGATCGACCTTGCGAAGGACCCGTTCGATCGAGCCACCCTGGTCCTTCATGAACGTGCTTATGGGACCAAGAGAACTCGCTCTGGTAACGCCGGAAAGACGAGGTGCCATATCTGTCGCCGTGCCCAAAGATTCGTTCGAAACTGGCGCAAAATGGCAAGCGGTAGAACGGCCTTCAAGTCACGATGGCGTTATGGAACAGGACCATCGATGCGTGCGCATATCGAAAACGGAAACGGGGAGTAGCAACCATGAACATCCTGCACGCAACGCCTGCGGCAGCAGTTCCCTTCGATGAGCTCATCAAGTGGTACACGCTCGAAGGATTTCCGCACCTCGCGTACCATATCTGCGCTGTCGATGAGGAAAAGCGCATCGTCGATATCCTGTTCAAGTTCGACGCCAATTCGCAGATCGCGTTGCACCGGCACAAAGCGGATTACATCACGCTGACGCTCAGCGGAGAGCTGCGCATTTACCGCCCCAACGGAGAGTTGAAGGAAGTTCGGCCGACCGGCGCCTACGTTTCCGGAACCGCCGATGGCGAGCCGCATCGCGAAGGTGGCGGCGACCAGGATGTGATTGCCTTCTTCAGCAATCGCAACGTCGGAGATCTCGTTTATGAGATCCTCGATGACAACCTCAATACCGTCGCAACGCTCGGCATGGCGGAGTTCAAGGCCCTCCACTCCGCGCAAGGCGGCTAGTGCCACCCGTTGTAGGGATCGTAATCGTCGTCATCTCGAGGAACTGCGTCGCGGGCAACCGTTCGCGGCGGTGACGTGGTTTTTTCGGTTCGAGCGCGCGATGTGGACGACTTCGCGTTCGACGCAATCTTGTTGCCGAGCGAGCGTACGACGGTAACCTCGGTTCCGGGGCGCACGAGCGTCGCAAGATGCAAGACGTTCTCGTTCAGCATGCGGAAGCAGCCCGAGGATTCCGCCTTACCGATCGATTTCGGATCGTTCGTGCCGTGAATGCGGTAGAGCGTATTGCCGAGATAGATGGCTTTTGCGCCCAATGGATTGCGGATACCGCCGAGCATTCGGACGGGGAGCTCTGGCTTTCTCTGCCGCATGTCAGCCGGCGGATACCAGTCCGGCCAATCGGCAATGCGCGAAACCTTTTCCTTGCCCGTCCACGTGAACCCCTGGCGGCCGACCCCTATCGAATAGGCATAGGCCGAGGTTGAACTCAGCACGTAATAGAGTTTGCGGGCGCTGGTATCGATTACGATCGAGCCCGGCGCGTAAGGTCCGCTGAACGCCACCTGCGGAGGCGCAACCGGCCTGATGTTCGGCTTATCGCCGCCGTTGGTCCCAGGCGTCTTGCTGAGGCGAGCTTCGTCGTCAGCAGATGGGGCCGCATCCCAGGCGCCGTAGTCATCGCGTGCACCGTAACGCGGGTAATTATCCCGGGGCGCGTTGACGTAGCCGCGATCGATGGGCCGGGCATCGCGATAACGTGGACCAACGCGATCATCGTCGTCGCCATAGTCGGGACCGCCATTGTATCGCGGATCGTATCTTCTCGGATCATCATCGCGATAATCGGAGCGATTGTCGACGCGGGGTCCTTCGCGGTTATCGAAGTAGCGATTGGTCGAGTAACGGTCGTCCCGCGGATCGGCATAGGGATCATCGTCGCCAGGAAAGACTTGTACGGGCGGCCGCCGCGGACCGTCCCAAGGATCCCATTGCTGCGCGAAGGCGTGGCTCGAAGCGCCGGCCATCGCCGACACTGCAGTGATTACTAATAGAATGGCTTTCATAGAACCCCGCGCACCCATCACTTATTCGTTTCCGGCCAACACTAAGGAAGCCTGTCCGGTTCCATGGCTGGAGCTTCTCGCGGGATGTGGTCATTGGCGTGGCAAACCGATGGCAGCGTGTGCGCACCGGATTACAAATCGCGTTACGAAACTCGAAGTTCTAAAAGATGTTAGGTGAGCGGATGCAGGAGAATTCGCGCTGATCAATACGCGTTCCTGGCTGCCTTATTTGTCGGTTCTTTGCGGCTCAACGGGAGGTTCGCGCGAGCACGTCCAACAACTCGGCCACCTTGCGGCGCTGATCGGCTGTGTCGCCGCTCGCGATCGCATGCTCGACGCAATGGGCGACGTGATCGCGCAGAACTTCTTCCTCAACGCGCCGAAGCGCTGCGCGAACGGCGGAAATCTGCGTCACGACATCGATGCAATAGCGGCCCTCCTCCACCATCTTTGCAAGGCCGCGAACTTGGCCCTCGATGCGGTTGAGGCGCTTGAGACAGGCGGCTTTTGTATCTTTCTCCATGACTTGACGTATACCCTATGGGGGTATATCTGTCAAATGCGTCAATGAACTCCGGCGACCGCTGCCCGAGTTCAGCAGGAGAATTGCATCATGGCCGCCGACGAGCCGAGAACAAGATCTGAGCCGAGCATTCCTGCGAAGAGCTGCTGTTCGCACAATCATGCTGCGCACAAACACACGAGCGACGTGAAAGACCCGGTATGCGGGATGAACGTCGATCCGAGCACGGCGAAGCACAGCGCCGATTACGACGGTAAGACCTATTACTTCTGCTGCGCGGGATGCCGAACCAAGTTCGTCGCCGACCCCGTCAAATTCCTGAAGCCCGAAACCGCAAAGGCCGAGCCGGTTCCCGCAGGCACTATCTACACATGCCCGATGCATCCCGAAATCCGGCAGGTCGGCCCAGGCTCGTGCCCGATCTGCGGTATGGCGCTCGAGCCTGAGCTCGTCACCGCTGAAGCAGAACCCAATGCCGAGCTTCAGGACATGACGCGGCGGCTGTGGATCGGGGCGGCACTTGCCATTCCCGTTTTCATCCTCGAGATGGGCAGCCATCTTTTCAATCTGCATCACATCATCAGTCCGACTGTATCGAACTGGGTGCAGTTCGCGCTGGCGACGCCTGTCGTCCTCTGGGCGGGATTTCCGTTCTTCGAGCGCGGCTGGAAATCGCTCGAGACGCGGAACCTCAACATGTTCACGTTGATTGCGCTCGGGACCGGTGTCGCGTGGATCTATAGCGTTGTCGCGACGCTGTTCCCCGGTATTTTTCCGGAGTCGCTTCGAGGAATGCACGGTGCCGTTCCGGTTTACTTCGAGTCTGCCGCCGTCATCACTGTGCTCGTCCTCTTCGGACAGGTCTTGGAGCTTCGGGCGCGCGAGCAAACGAGCGGCGCCATTCGTGCGCTTCTCAATCTGGCTCCGAAGACGGCGCGACTTCTCAAGCCCGATGGCTCGGACGAAGAGGTTCAGATCGACGAGATCATTGCCGGCGACCGCCTGCGCGTTCGCCCCGGCGAGCGCATTGCCGTCGACGGCAGCGTCGTCGATGGCAAAAGCAATGTCGATGAATCGATGGTGACGGGCGAGCCGCTGCCCGTTTCGAAGAGCGTTGGAGCAAAAGTCATCGGCGGCACGATCAACGGATCAGGCGCGCTCATCGTTCGAGCCGAAAAGGTTGGCCGCGATACGATGCTCGCGCGCATCGTACAGATGGTCGCCGAAGCCCAGCGCAGCCGTGCACCCATTCAGCGCCTCGCCGACCAAGTTGCTGGATGGTTCGTGCCGCTCGTCATCGCGGTTGCGGTACTTGCGTTCGCCGCCTGGATGACGTTCGGCCCCGAGCCGCGTTTCTCCTACGCGCTCGTCGCGGCTGTCTCCGTGCTCATTATCGCCTGTCCGTGTGCGCTTGGTCTCGCGACGCCGATGTCGATCATGGTGGGCGTCGGCCGTGGCGCGCAGTCCGGCGTGCTGATCAAGAATGCCGAAGCGCTCGAACGCATGGAGAAAATCGATACGCTCGTCGTCGACAAGACCGGCACGCTGACAGAAGGCAAGCCGAAGGTGACGGCGATCCGCACGGCGTCGTCGATCAGCGAAACCGATCTTCTGAGGCTCGCGGCCAGTCTCGAGCAGGCGAGCGAGCATCCGCTCGGTGCGGCCATCGTCATGGCGGCGCGGGAGCGCAACATCGCATTGTCGGATGTTCGCGATTTCGCTTCTCCCTCGGGCAAGGGCGTGTCCGGTGTCATCGACAATCGCAAAGTCGTCATCGGCAACCGAACGATCTTCGACGAGGCTGGTATCGATACGTCGGCTCTTGGCTTAGATGCTGAAAAGCTTCGCGGCGACGGCGCGACGGCTGTCTACGTCGCTATTGATGGCAAAGCCGCTGGCATCATTGCGGTTGCCGATCCGATCAAGGCGACGACGCTATCAGCGGTCCGGAAGCTCAAGGCAGACGGCGTGCGCGTCATCATGCTCACGGGTGACAACGTGACAACGGCCAAAGCTGTTGCCGCCAAGCTCGGCATCGACGACGTGAAGGCCGACGTGCTGCCCGAGGAAAAAGCCAATTTCGTCGCTGAACTCAGGCGCAAGGGTCGCGCGGTGGCGATGGCTGGAGACGGCGTCAACGATGCGCCGGCGCTTGCGGCGGCCGACGTCGGCATTGCGATGGGAACCGGCACGGACGTTGCCATCGAAAGCGCCGGCATTACGCTGGTCAAAGGCGACCTGGAAGGGATCGCGCGAGCGCGGCAACTCTCGGAAGCGACGATGTCGAACATCCGGCAGAACCTGTTCTTCGCGTTCGTCTATAACGCGGCGGGCGTGCCGATTGCTGCGGGCATTCTGTACCCGGTCTTCGGATTGCTTCTCTCTCCGATCATCGCAGCCGCGGCGATGGCGCTGTCGTCCGTGAGCGTGATTGCGAATGCGCTTCGGCTTCGCCACACCAACATCGGTTAGTTGCGATGTTTCGTTGCGATTTGCGCCAAGGGACGCGTGCGTTCAGTGCATTGCCTCCTTGATCACCTCGAACGATCGCACTTCATAGGCAGGCTGGAGATTTTTCAAAAAGTCGAGTGAAGGCTCTTCGATTTCGGGCTGCCTCCAGCGGAGATCGAACGTCAGAAGAGTCCGTTTGGGTTGTGCGACGTGGCTGAAGCCCAGCAATCGGGCATGGACGCCCGAGCCGCGTAAAAGCTCGACCATGTCTGGAAACGGGGGGCCTTCTGCAGCCGACGCAACGACGAGCTGCCCCCGCTGGTCACGGGGGATGCGGACATCGATCCGACGGAGCACTGTTAGCGTCAGAACAATCAAAGCCGTCCCAGCGCAGCCGAGCACCAGCTGGCCACCGCCAAAGCAGATGCCGATGACACTCACCGCCCAGATCGTCGC
Source organism: Hyphomicrobium sp. 99 (assembly GCF_000384335.2). Lineage (NCBI taxonomy): Bacteria > Pseudomonadati > Pseudomonadota > Alphaproteobacteria > Hyphomicrobiales > Hyphomicrobiaceae > Hyphomicrobium > Hyphomicrobium sp. 99. Next base: position 1,959,882 of record NZ_KQ031382.1, on the reverse strand, counting down.
CGCGGTCGTGACGCCCGACACCAAATTCGCGCGTTTCAAAATGACGCCGCCGCCGATGAAGCCCACGCCCGTGAGAATGCCGAGGGGCAGACGCATCACGTCCATGGTCGTGAACATGTCCTGCGTCTTGCCTGTGAGACCGAGCAAGATATTGGATTGGGTCATTGCGATGCAGGCGGCAAGGCCGACCAGGACTGTGGTGCGCAGCCCCGCGCTGTGACTGGCGCTCTCCCTGTTCAGACCAACCAAGATGCACGCCGCCAGCGTCAGTACGAGACGCAGCCCCACATCGAGCGCGGTCGGGTGTAAGTGCATTTCCATTCTGGAGTTTCTCCGTTCTTGAACTGGTCAGCGCACAAGATTCCGTAATGCGACGGAAGACTGATCATTTAACCGGCGGCCGGAAAACTGTTAACTCCATCGCAACGGGAAGTTCTGCACTGCCTTGCTGTCTGCACCGTCGGCATCTTACCATCGCCGTGAAGCGCCGAAGGGCCGGCAAGCATCCATGCAACAACGGACCTATTGTCTGGGCTAATGCCATGACACGTCATCGCCTGCTGTTTCTCGGACTGCTCATCTGGGCTCTCGCGATGATCGTGCCGGATTTCGCGCGCGTGGTTCGTCCGCTCGGTTCGTTCGGTTTTTATGCCGACAGCGACGGCTTCATCTATGACGTTGCGGGACCCTTCGAGAGCGAGGCTCAGTCGCCTGCCTGGAAGGCCGGCGTGCGCGCAGGAGATCACCTCGACTTCTCGCGCATGCGCTGCGTACCCTACGATGCGTATGTTTGCGCGAGCACGATAGCGGCGGTCGGTGGCAACGAATATGTGCTGCCTGGACGGCAGACAACCATCAACCTCCTACCGACGGAGACGCAGGGCGCTCGGGACCTGACGCTGATTGCCGAGCCGCGTCCGACGAACTGGTTTGCGCGTCTGGTTTTGATCCTCGATCAGATCGCGGGCATCGCCGTTATCCTTGCGGCCGGCTGGCTGGTCTGGACGCGACCAAGTCGAATGACTTGGGGCTTTTTCCTCTATGTGATCTGGTTCAATCCAGGGCAAGCGTACGAGTTTTATGCGCAGTTGCAGCGCTGGCCGCTGGTGCTTCTAGCGCAGAACGCGCTTGGCAGCATTTCACAGGCGGCGGGATATGCGGGCTTGCTCGTGTTCGTGATGCGGGCTCCGACCGGCGAAATTCAGCCGCACTGGGTGCGTTTTGAGAAGGCCATTCTCGCGCTTACCCCGGTCGTTGCGGTCGTGCTGATGGCGGCCTACGGCAGCTCTTTCGGTTTTCATACCGAGTTGCTGATGAGAGCAACGATCCTCTTCGGAATTATCGTGAGCGTTGCGGCCGTCGCCATTCTGCTGAAGAGACGCCGCTCGCTATCGCCGAAAGACAATCAGCGTCTTCGGTGGGTGATGTGGGGATGCCTGATCGGACTGCCCGCATTCGTCATCGCGGATCTCAACGAGTACACGACGCTTCTGACCAGTTGGAGCGGGCTCGCGATGCCCGAAGACGTCGTCGGGCTTATCTATCTGGTCAATGGCATTTTGTGCCTTTTCGTCGTCGAAGCCATACGCCGCCAACGCGTCGTGAACGTCGCGATACCGCTGAGGCGCGTTACCGTGCTCGCGCTGATGACGAGCTTACCGGCGCTGCTTCTTCATCAGCAGGCCGAGCATCTGCACGAACTCGTCGAGCTTCCGAGCTGGTCGTGGCTTGTCATCGGCGCCTTCGTTCTCTTTGCGATAGGGCGGCTGCATGAATGGTCCGTCGAGGTCGCCGACAGCTATTTCAATCGCGGGCTCGACAAGACAGAACAAGAAATCGCAGGTGCAATATTGCGGGCGAGGACGGCCGGCGAGATCGATCGCCTTCTCTCGGATGGGGTCGCCAGAGCCTTGAAGCTTTCGTCGGCGGCAACATTCCGAGAGACGGAGAGCGGGTTTCATCGCTTTGACGTCAGCGCGGGCTGGGACGATAAGGCGGTGCGCGATCTCAGCCTTGGTGCGGGCGAGATGGAAAATCTGCGGAAGGGCGAGATGAGCAGCCTCGACGCGGAGGCGGTCAAGGACGCCGGCTTCCCGGCGGGGCTCGATTTGCCGATCCTAGCGGTTCCTGCTGCGAACCGGGTCAACTCGTATGCCGTCGCCCTTTACGGCCCCCACGAGGCGGGCACCGCTATCGACTCAAACGAGCGGGAAATGCTGGTCAAGCTTGGCCAACATGCGGCAGATGCGTATGCGCGCGCCGAGAATGAGAAGCTTCGTAAGACGATCGCCGAACTCAGGTCGCAACCCGATTTCCGCCACGGCATTGCTTGACAAGCAAAAGGCCGCGAGTACGCATGCGTACTCGCGGCCTTATGTGACCTAGATCAAAAAAGCGATAAAAGCTGCCGGCAAGGCCTTCGGCCTTACCAACCGCGCAATGTCACTTAAGCGTTCTGAATGACGCTAACGGCAATCTTGCCCGAGCGACGATCGGTTTCGGTTTCGAAAGCGACCTTCTGGCCCTGCGAAAGGCCGCGCATGCCAGCGCGCTCAAGAGCGGTCGCGTGCACGAAGACGTCGTTCCCGCCCTGGTCCGGCGCAATGAAGCCGAAGCCCTTCTGATCGTTATAGAATTTCACGGTACCCGTGATCATAGAATGTTCCTTTTAAGGCTCTGATGTTTGAGATTGACCCATGCGTCAATACGAGCGCATGTGCCGACCTCAGTTCGATTTTGGAAAGACGTCTGTGCGCTTGGCTGCGCCAGAGGCGGAGTGCCTCGCAATATCCGGCCAAAGTTCGATGAACCGTCGATAGCACGCATGAAGCTAGATGGATACCGCTAAGTTTTTGGCCACTGATCAACTTTTTACCTCTGACCCGGAAAAGGGTTCCAAAGCGCCCGCTTCCGGAACGAACCATACAGCCTAATTGTCTATGTGAGGGTTGATGGTGCGGGCGACCGCGCGACGCCCTCCACCGCCTCGGATCGGCCGGAAAATGGCCATTTGGCGCGAACATCGGTACAACGGCCAAATTGCGAGGATGCATGCAAGTCGGATTCATCGGATTAGGCCAAATGGGGTCAGCCATCGCAGGCAACCTGCTCAAGGCCGGACACGATGTCACCGTCTATAATCGTACACGCGCCAAAGCCGAGGCTCTGGCATCCAAAGGGGCCAAAATCGCCGAGACGCCCGGCGACGCCTGCAAGGGCGAAGCCGTATTTTCGATGCTCGCGGAAGACAAGGCCGTCGAAGCGGTCGTCTACGGGAATGGCGGCATCCTCGCGACGTTGAAAAAGGGCGCTGTCCATATTTCGTCGAGCACGATCAGCGTCGCGCTTTCGAAAAGGTTGGCCGAAGACCACGGCAAAAGAGGGCAGCGCTACGTTGCCGCCCCCGTGTTCGGCCGCCCGGATGCGGCGGCGGCCCGAAAACTCTTCGTCGTCGCCGCCGGCAAAAGCGATGCCGTCAAAACGGTCTCTCCTCTCTTGGACGCAGTGGGGCAAAAGACTTTCACGATTTCCGAACAGCCGGAGGCCGCAAACATCGTCAAACTCAGCGGCAATTTTCTCATCGCGGCCGTGATTGAATCACTTGGCGAGGCGATGGCGCTCGTCGGCAAAGCGGGCGTCGATAAGCACCAGTATCTCGAAATCCTGACGTCGACGCTCTTTGGCGCCCCCGTCTACAAGACCTACGGTACGCTGATCGCGGATGGTAAGTTCGAGCCAGCGGGTTTTGCCGCTCCGCTCGGATTGAAGGATGTCGGGCTGGCTCTCGCTGCGGGTCAGGACTTGCGTGTGCCCCTGCCGCTCGCCAGTCTGCTGCGCGACCGCTTTTTGACGTTGCTTGCAAATGGTGGCGACCATCTCGATTGGTCAGCCGTCGGATCACTGGCTGCAAAGGACGCGGGCGAAGCGTAATTTCACTTGCAAGGACGCACGCAAACTCGGAGGCTTTGAACCGGCCGAGTTCAACGCCGGTCCATTACTGTTTTTTCATTTTGGTCTTCGGCACATCGGATGTGTCGGTGTGATTTCTGAATGTCGATTTTTCTGATGTTGCGATGCTGTCATGAGCAGATCGATCACAATTGCCAAAGCGGGGCTTCCGCCAGGTCCCAAAGGCACTCTGATCGGGGGTAATATTTCCCAGATCGGACCGCGGCGGGTCGACTTCTTTCTCGATCTCGCACGGACTTACGGGTCCATCGCGAGTTTTCGCGTGGGCGGATGGCATCTGTTTCTCGTCAGCGATCCAGAACTGATCCAGCAGGTGCTCGTTACCGATGCGCGACACTACGTGAAACATTTCGGCGCGCGCGTTTTCAAACCGATCCTCGGCAACGGGCTGGTGACGAGCGAGGGCGATTTCTGGCTCAGCCAGCGGCGCTTGATGCAACCGTCGTTCCTGAAGTCGCTCGTGTTGTCCTACGCGCCTATCATGGCCGAGTTGACGACGGCGATGCTTTCGAAATGGGCGCCCGGCAAGGCCGTCGATCTCGAATTCGAATTCAGCGGACTCACAAGCGCCATCGCGCTCAAGACGCTTTTCGGCCTCGATGATCACGGCGAGCGCGAGAAGGTCGATCAAAGCTTGATGGAGGCTATCGATGCTCTGACGGCGCGGCTCGACAAAACTTTCAGCCTGCCGCTCTGGGTCCCGACGCCCACCAATATCAGGCTGCGCCGCGCCATCGCGAACGTCAAAGCTCTCGTTGACGGCTTTATTGCGCGGAAGCGGTCTCGTCCGCTCGCCAACGATCTCTTATCGACGATGATCATGGCGCAGCGCGAGGACGGAACGCGGATGAGCGACCAGCAGCTTCGCGATGAAGCCATGACGCTCTATCTCGCCGGTTATGAGACGACGGCGTTGACGCTCACCTGGACCTGGTACCTCCTCTCGCAACACGCGGAAGCCGAGCGCAAACTTGTCGACGAGTGGGCCCGCGTCCTCGGCGGGAGAATTCCAAATGCGGATGACCTCGCCGCGCTTCCATACACGTCCGCCGTCATCCACGAGGCGATGCGGCTTTATCCGCCCGTCTACGCAATTGGCCGGGAAGCGACGACCGATCTCGAGCTCGGAGGATACCGCGTCAAACGTGGTTACACGATCCTGATGAGCCAATGGGTCAGCCACCGCGATCCGAAATACTTTCCCGATCCCGAGAGGTTCTGGCCCGAGCGTTGGCTCGATGGATTGGCGGGGCGATTGCCGAAGTTTGCCTATTACCCGTTTGGCGGCGGGCAACGGCTTTGCATCGGCAGCCACTTCGCGATGATGGAGGCTACAATCGTACTCGCCGCCGTTGGGCAAAAATACAAATTCACTCTCGCGCCTGATGCCGTAATCGATATCAAGCCTCAGATTACGATGCCGCCCAAATACGGCATGCCGGCGACGCTCGAACTTCGTTGATGGTTTCACGCAACTTTCGTCGATTACAGCGCGTCGATACAGTCTCGGCGTCCGCAAAAAATTGGGGTTTTCAGGATGAGCGAAAAGGTCGTCGCGATCACAGGGGGTGCTCAGGGCATCGGACGCGCCATCGGCTATGCGTTCGCTAAAGCGGGTTATGCCGTTTCGCTCGCCGATCCGGTCGAGGATGCTGGCGAAGAAGCGGCGGCGCACATACGAAAACTTGGCTCGCTTTGCCTTTACGAACGCGCCGACACATCGCAGGAAGCCGACGTGAAGCGGTGGATTACGAGAACCTCCAAAGACATCGGCTGTCCCCGCGTGCTCGTCAACAATGCGGGCATTATGGCCAACAAACCCTTCCTTGAGCTTCCCATAGAAGAGTTCGATCGCGTTCAAGCGGTCAACGTCCGCGGCGCGGTGATGTGCTCGCAGGCCGTCGCGCGGGAAATGGTGAAGCACAAGCTCGGCGGCGCGATCATCAATATCGCATCGACACGCGGCTTCATGTCGGAAGCCAATACGGAAGCCTACACTGCGTCGAAGGGCGCGATCTTGGCGCTGACCCACGGCATGGCCATCAGCCTCGGCTCGTATGGCGTTCGTGTCAATTCGGTGAGCCCGGGCTGGATCGAGACGGCCGATTGGCAGTTTTCTGGACGGGCGAAAGAGCCTCATCATTCGAAGGCCGACAACGAGCAACATCCGGTTGGCCGCGTCGGCGTACCGGATGATATCGCCAAGGCTTGCCTGTTTCTTGCGGAAAGCGCGGATTTTATGACCGGCCAAAACATCACGATCGATGGCGGCATGACGGTGAAGATGATCTACGCGTGAGTCGGAACGCCCAAAATAGTACCTCAATCTCCGCCTATATGATTTATGACGCACACGGATGAGGGCGAGGCACGTGATGAATGCGACCATCGAGAACGTCTCTGACACGGCTTTCTGGGTTGCGCACTACCGGAGCGTCGAGACGACGCGGGACGACGCGCTTTTTCGCGATCCGCTTGCCGGGGTTCTCGCTGGCGATCGCGGAAAGTCGATTGCGGAAGCCATGCCTCGGGGCTTCATGACATCCTGGGTCATCGCGATCCGAACGCGCATTATCGACGATTTCATTCGCACAGCCGTCGACCAGGGAGTGGACACCGTTCTCAACCTTGGCGCGGGGCTCGATACGCGGCCCTACCGCATGGATCTGCCCTCCTCTCTCGTCTGGATCGAAGCCGACTATCCGCACGTCATTGCGTATAAGGAAGAGCGTCTTGCGGGAGAGACGCCGCGTTTCCAGCTCACGCGCATCAAATGCGATCTGGCCGATGTGGGTGAGCGGCGGCAGCTTTTTGCCACCACGAATGCGCACGCCAAGAAATTGCTCGTGCTCACCGAAGGCGTCGTTCCGTATTTGAACGCGGAAGAAGTTGCAGCGCTCGCCGACGATCTGCGCGTTCTCGATCACGCAGTGGGCTGGCTTGTCGATTTCTATACGCCGGAACTCATCAAGACACGCGAACGAATGATGGGCAACCGGTTGAAGAATGCACCGTTCCGGTTTCGGCCCGATGACTGGTTCGGATTTTTTGAGGAACATGGCTGGCGCACCGCGGAGATCCGTTATCTCGGCGAGGAAGCGGATCGCCTCGGCAGGCCCGTTGAAATGCCGCTGCCGGTAAAATTGATCGTTATGCTGCGGACGATGTTTATGTCGAAGGCGCGCCGCGAGCGATTTCAAAAAGCCGCCGGCTACGCGATGCTCGTGCCATCGGCCAAGTAGGACACCTCGCATATGACAAAGCCCCGACGCTGCTGCGCCGGGGCTCGCACGGTTCCATCGGAAAACCGCTTCCTTAGCTCATCACCAAGAATGTCTAGACGCCTCTCCGCAGAACGCCCGCGAGAAGGCCGACGACGATGAACACGACGGCGACCATCAAAAGAAGGTGCGCGCCAGAAATAGCCGTGCCGGCCACTCCGCCGAAGCCAAGAGCGGCGGCAACGATCGCGACAATCAGAAAAACGATCGCGTAGTAAATGAGATTACCACCCATGTGGTCCTCCATATCAATTCATTCGGGGAAGCAACGCACGCCGGAGTCATTGAGTTCCGCACCGCGCAGAAAAGGCATTTCGCGCCGCAAAAAAAGATCTTTTTGAACGTTTGCGCCGCTATTAACGGATGGCGATGAACGACGTGCGGAACTGCTCTGAAGATAATTCTTCGAGGACGGCACGCAGGTCAGCCGCGCGCTGCTCACCGAACGTCTTTTCAAAACGCCGCTGTGCTTCCAACCAAAGCTTGGTCGTCTGCTCGAGCTTTTTACGTCCGGCTTTCGTCAGCGTCACGTGCTTGATGCGGCGGTCTTTCTTATCCGGCACCAGCGCGAGGTAACCGTCGCGGATTAGCGGTTTCAGTGTATGGCCCAGCGCGGAGAGATCCATGACGATCTCCGTCGCGAGATCGCGGAGCGTTGGGTCGCCCATGATGGCGATCTGGGCCAGCATGCCGTGCTGAGTGGCGCGCAGGCCGCTCGGCGTCAGCGCGTCGTCGTAGATTTGTCCCAGCATGCGACTGGCACGGCGGAGCATCGCATTGTTGCAATCGCGTGTCATTTGCGCCCTCTTCCCGCAATCTGGCGCGGATTGAAAAAATTTTCAAGGCATATGCCACTGATTTGTTTCGACTAAATCCCGTCGGCGACGGTTTGGCGTTCGCTGCGGCGCGAAAGCCGGCTTGATTTCCATCCGCGCTCGTCCTTAATTGCTGGCATATGCCAGTATTTAATTCGGAGAAGCGCGCATGCTCGGCAAAGTAACCGCAAACACGATCGCCACACAGACAGTCGAGGCGGCCAACGGTATTCGATACGCCTATCGCCGGTTCGGAAATCCGGGCGCGGTTCCGCTCGTTCTGCTTCAGCATTTCCGCGGCAGCATGGATAACTGGGACCCCGCGCTGCTCGATGCTCTTGCCGCCGAACGCGAGGTTATCGCCTTCAACAACGTGGGCGTCGCCTCGACGAGCGGCACGACGCCGAACACGGTCACGCAGATGGCTCGCGATGCCATCGTTTTCCTCGAGGCGTTGAAGCTCAGCGAAGTCGACCTGCTCGGATTTTCTCTCGGCGGTTTTGTTGGCCAGGAGGTTGCACTCCTCCGCCCCTACCTGGTGCGAAAGCTCATTCTCGCTGGTACCGGGCCACAGGGCGGCCCGCTGATGCACGGTTGGCGAAAGGATATCGCGGACGCAGTGCGCACTGATCAACCTGGCGCCCAGGAGCTTCTTTACATCATGTTCAAGCAGACGACGACCAGCCAGGCAAAGGGCATGGAATACCTTGGCCGCTTCATGGAGCGGAAGGACCGTGATGCGCCGGGCACGCTTCAGACGCGTGACGCCCAGTACGACGCGGTGGTTGAATGGGGCATTCCGGATCACGGCAAACTGCAGCGCCTCGCTGCCATCAAGCAGCCGACGTTTGTCGCGAACGGCGACGCAGATTTGATGATTCCCCCTCACCTTACGCACCTGATGGGCGGCCTCATTCCAAACGCTCAGGTCAAGATCTATGATGACGCCGGACACGGCTTCCTCTGGCAGCACAACGTTGAGTTCGCCGCCGACGTCAATGCGTTTCTATCAAAGTGAGAGCGCGAGTTCCCTGAGATGACAACCGGGGCCAAGATCGAGACCAAACCGTTTGCGGGAAAACGCGTCGTCGTTCGAACGCGGCGAAGCCTCGACGACGTGCTGAACCGGCTTCGCAGCGTGATGGGTTTGGCCTCGAATTCAGATTTTTCGGCGGTTCTCAAAGACCACCCAAACGAGGCTGAGTTCACGCAGGAAGTCGAAGAACGTTTCGTCGGCAAAAGCGGCTTCATGCTTTTTGCCGTCTTCGATCACAGTGGCTGGCTTCCGCTCTTCGGTATCAAGCCGCGTGTGGTGCGCCTGATCCTCGGCAATCCGCTGTTGGCGATCACAATGATCCGTCACGATATCACGGCGGGGCTTTTCGCGCCTGTCGAGCTGCTCGTGACGGACAATCCCGATGGTGCGGGATCGACGATTACGTACGTGCTGCCATCGTCGCTTATGGTCATCGAGGAGAATAAGCCGCTGCTCGATGCGGCGCGGGAGCTCGACAAAAAGCTCGCTGCTTTAGTCGCTCACGGCGCGGATGAATGATCGAGGCGGCGATTGTGGCCGCCTCTCCTCTCGCATGAAATCGCTTTCTGAAATCTTTTCAGCTGCTTGGGTCGGCGAGACAAAACTTGCTTAACGCGCGGAAACCATCGCGCCCCGAGCAGGTTTGTCTTGAGGTTGAAGCAGACAGGAAAGGAGATTGTTCATGAAGCTTGTCACGACTGCTGCTCTCTTGGGCGCGAGCATGCTCGCATTTACTGCGACGACGGCATCCGCCGATATCGTTTGCAATGGTGATGGCGACTGCTGGCACGTCAAGGAACGCCATAAATACTCGCCTGATTTACATCTCCGTATTCACCCGGATGACTGGAAGTGGCGCGATTCCGATGCCACGCATTACCGGTGGCGCGAGCATGAAGGCCACGGCTATTGGCGTGGCGGCGTCTGGGTCGATCTGTAGAAGATCGATTTCTGCGCTTAACGACCGAATGCAAGATTCAAAAATGCCATCCTCGGCGCGCCGAGGATGGCATTGATGGTCGATGCTCTGATGACGCCTAGAGCGGAATGTTGTCGTGCTTCTTCCAGGGATTTTCGAGCGTCTTGTTGCGCAGCATGTTGAGTGCGCGGCAAAGGCGCTTTCTGGTTGTGGACGGCGTAATCACTTCGTCGATGTAGCCACGTTCCGCAGCCACGAACGGATTGGCGAAGCGCTTCTTATATTCGTCGATGCGCGTCTGGATTTTCACCGGATCGGAAAGTTCGGAGCGATAGAGAATTTCGGCCGCCCCCTTCGCGCCCATGACGGCGATTTCAGCTGTCGGCCAAGCATAGTTCACGTCGCCGCGAATATGTTTTGAGCTCATCACGTCGTATGCGCCGCCGTAGGCCTTACGGGTGATGACCGTTACTTTCGGCACGGTCGCTTCCGCGTAAGCGAACAGGAGCTTGGCGCCGTGCTTGATCAGGCCGCCATATTCCTGCGCGGTACCGGGAAGGAAGCCCGGCACGTCGACGAACGTGACGATCGGAATATCGAAGCAGTCGCAGAAGCGCACAAAACGTGCGGCCTTGCGCGAGGCGTCGCTGTCGAGCACGCCTGCGAGCACCATCGGCTGGTTCGCCACGATGCCGACGGTCGCGCCTTCCATGCGCGCGAAGCCGGTAACGATGTTCTTCGCGAACGCTTCCTGAATTTCGAAGAAGTCGGCTTCGTCGACAACCTTCAGGATCAGTTCCTTGATGTCGTAGGGCTTGTTCGGATTGTCCGGGATGATCGTATCGAGCGAGTGATCGATGCGATCCGGGCTGTCATGGCTCGGAATGACAGGCACGCCCACTCTGTTGCTCGACGGCAGGAAATCCATCAGCCGGCGCATCTGAAGCAGCGCTTCGAGATCGTTCTCGTACGCCTTGTCGGCGATCGACGATTTCGTGGTGTGAACCTTGGCGCCGCCGAGTTCCTCGGCCGTGACGGTCTCGTTCGTGACCGTCTTCACGACGTCGGGACCGGTGACGAACATATAGCTCGTGTCCTTCACCATGAAGATGAAGTCGGTCATTGCCGGAGAGTAAACGTCGCCACCGGCGCACGGACCCATAATCACCGAGATCTGCGGAATGACGCCGGATGCCAGCACGTTGCGCTGGAACACTTCGCCGTAGCCGCCGAGGGCATCGACGCCCTCCTGGATGCGGGCGCCACCAGCATCGAAGACGCCGATGATCGGGGCGCGGTTCTTCAGCGCCATATCTTGGATCTTCGTGATTTTCTTGGCGTGCGTCTCGGACAGCGAGCCGCCCATGACCGTGAAGTCCTTGGCGAAGACGTAGACCACGCGGCCGTTGATCGTGCCCCAGCCGGTCACGACGCCGTCGCCGGGGATTTTCGTCTTTTCCATGCCGAAGTCGGTGCAGCGGTGCTCGACGTACATGTCGAACTCTTCGAACGAGCCTTCGTCCATCAGAAGCTCAATACGCTCGCGCGCGGTCAGCTTGCCTTTAGCGTGCTGGGCGTCGATCCGGGCGCGGCCGCCGCCGAGACGGGCGTTGTCGCGGCGCTTCTCAAGCTCGTCGATGATGTCTTTCATGGAACCCCTTGCCTGGCTCGGGAAAAATGTGCGGAACGGCTCTCTAGCATGGCTCCCATACAGCGCAAACGATGAGTTGTCGCGAGGAGCGCGAGGCGGTTCCAGAGGCGGCTTTGGGGACGCGAGCAGCCCGCTTTTAAGGGGTGCTGGACGCTTCTTTACTGAGTTGGGCCGCGAGATCTGCGGTCTTTACCTCAACGAAGCCCGCGCCACGGATCGGCTCGATCACGACCGCATGCCCCTGTTTGGCCGCCCAGGGGAGCGTCGACCCCACGAAGTCTGCGATCGGATCGGCGATGACCTTCTTGCCGGCAAGCTTTTTCATGTGGGCCTCGGCGTCGGCACGCGTGGAAAAGACGTGCAGCCGGTCGGCGGACCGGGGCTTCTGAGTGCCCGGCGTCACCAGGGGGGCATCCTCCCCGCCGACGAAATAGACCTCGCCCTTTGTCCGAGCTGCGGCGGCATAGGGGGACACGGCCTCCACCTGTAGCCGGATTAGAAGATCGCGTGGATCAATCTCGGCCTCGATGGGGTCGGAAACCCAATCCGTCCCGGCAAACCCTTTCGCCTTCGCGATGCCCGGCAAAATATCAGTTGCAAAAACTTCCAGGGAGATATCCTGAAGCTCGCTATTGCCAGCCAAGGCCTCGGCCCAGCGCTCGGCCTCGAGTGGGCTCGACCAGAAGAGTTGCACAGTCCGACCGGAGACTTTCTGCGACGGCACGGAGGCATTCTCTTCGTCGGCGAGCGTCAGCACACGCCCTTCGCTCACCGCCCGGCGCACGAACCGGTCGCGTTGCGCAAGCTCTGGGATGCGCGGCGCATGGAGCATAGGGCACTGACCCTCAACCGAATCACTTCGCAAGTTTTCTCGAAAGGCGGCTTAAGAGCAAGCCTTGGCCGCTCGCCGAAGCTGATAACAGGCCAGAATTGGGATCACGCTTATCGGCATGATCGACCGCCCGACCGCCCTTGCAGCGGTAAGGTCCCTAGCCGGGAAGGCCGAGCAGCGAAAGGAAACGATTGGCAGACTCGAATTCGGCCTTGCGGCCCCGTCGCCTGGCGGTGGCTTCCGCGTCCTCGCCCCAGCGCGCGATCTCGAAATCCTCATCGACGTGCGCGGCTTTCCAGGCCGTCTCAGGGCTCAGCCATTGGCGGAACAGCGCCAGCGTGATCAGCGCCGATCCCGTCAGCGTGGTGATGACGTGGAGGGCCGAAAGCCGGAATGGATCGTCGGGCAAAGCCTTCAAGAATGCGGCGAGCGACGCCTCCGGCTGGTCGACGTGGAGTATCCCCGTCACGACCTGAAAATGAGCTTTGAGCGTCTCGTTCGCCCAGGCGACGATCGGGTCCCAGTGCTCGGATTGACTGTCCACGAGTTGCTGAGGCGTCTCGGCCCGATAGCAAACGAGATCGCTTCCTGCGTAGGCCGTGATGTCGGCCGCGACAGCATCGACTGCGTCGGCTACGGCGTCGATTGCCGTGTTGGCAAAGCGCGTCAGCGGCATCTTCGCCGGATTGATCACGTCGGTCTGCGCTCGCCATTCCTCGGCGATGGCCTCGGCCAGCGGGCGCGCCGGGAGCACGAGTGCGCGCTTCTTCGGCGTTTTGATTTGCCGGCCGTCGAGCAGAACCTGAAACGGCGCGGCGTCTCCGACGGTCACGTCTTTGTAGAAACGTTTTGGGAGCGGTTTTGCGAGACTATCGCTGATGGGGCTACGCGGACCACCTGAGGGGCGACCGGCGCCTGAACCCTCGCCAGCATTCCCGTTCTTTTCGCCGGCGCTCATGCTTCACATCTCTCCATAGCGAGCGCACGCTCGATTGCTTCGGGAAGATCCTCGAAACGCTCGATGATCAGATGCGCTCCCGCATCCTGCAGCGCGGCGACTTCGTGATAACCCCAGGCGACGCCAATCGCCGCGACACCCGCGGCGCGAGCCATCTCCATGTCGTAGGTCGTGTCTCCGATCATCACGGTCAGATCCGGGGTCGTATCGGTTTCGAGCATGGCGCGGAGAAGCATCGAGGGATGCGGCTTCGATGGATGATCGTCGGCTGTTTGAATTGTTGCGAAGCTCTCGTGCCAGCCTTCGCGCTGGAACAACCGGTCAACGCCTCGGCGCGATTTGCCCGTTGCGATGCCAAGCAGGTGATCGTCGCGCAAGGCAAGATGCGCGATGATCTCTTTCGCGTTCGGGAACAGGATCTCGGATTCCGACGGATCGTGCTTCAATTCGCGAAAGGCGGACTTGTAGCGTTCGGCAAGTTCGGTACGCGTCGCGCGATCATGGTCGGGTGCAAGAACGGAAAATGCTTCAGGCAAAGATAAGCCCACCACCGCAAGCGTCGCGGCCCGTGTTGGCGGTGTCAAAGCCAGTGACGAGAATGCGTGATCCATAGACAGGACGATGCCTGCCTGACTATCGACGATGGTGCCGTCGCAATCGAAAACTACGAGCTTCATGCGGGCTATCTAGCATGTGGGCCGGACGATGCAAAACCGCCGTTGCAGCCGATCCGAGGCGCCGATTTCGGGGCGATCCGGATTATCGGTCCGCCTCGGATTTTCGTTAATTTCGACGGAGGTTGCGCGGCTCCCAAGCCGTTATTCGAACTTCTGCGGATCGAAGCCCAGCAGATCCCATGTCGCTTGCATATGCTGAGGCAGAGGCGCGGTGACGTCGATCGTTCCGCCTTTCGGGTGCGGAATGACAAGACGGCGCGCGTGCAGGTGAAGCTTCTTGTCCATATTCTCGGCCGGCATATGGACGTCGCCTTCGTACTTGTTGTCGCCGACGATCGGATGGCCAATGAGATGCATATGCGCACGCAACTGATGCTGGCGGCCGGTTACGGGCTTCAATGAAACCCAGGACGCCTTCTGCGCGGCGCGATCGATGACGGAATAGTGCGTCGTCGCGTGCATGGCGACGTCCTGCTCGCCAGGACGGGCTTTGCGGACCTTGTCGCCGTCGGGACCCGACGCCTTCACCAGTGCGGCCTCGATCTTGCCCTGCGGCGGCTTCGGCACGCCCTTCACGAGCGCCCAATAGGTTTTGGCCGCCGAACGCGTCTGGAACGTCCGTCCGAGCTTCGCTGCCATGTCGCGCGATTTCGCAACGAGCAACACGCCGGTCGTGTCGCGGTCGAGACGATGAACGAGCCGTGGGCGTTCACCGCCGAAACGATCGGCCATGCCTTCCAGCATGCCATCGATGTGCTTCTTCGTCCCGGTTCCGCCTTGCACGGCGAGCCCAAACGGCTTGTTGAGAACGAGCACATACTCGTCCTCGAACAGGATCATTTTCTCGATTGCGTCGCGGTCGCCCTTGGAGACGCCCGGCGGCGCCTGCAGTCCGGGTCCCGCCTTCTTGGGCTGACGGATGATCGCCGGAACGCGGATTTCGGATTTGGCGCGCAACCGATCGTTGGCTTGAGCGCGCTTGGAATCGACGCGAATTTGGCCGGACCGCAAAAGCTTTTGCAGATACGTGTAGCCGACTTCAGGGAAATGCACGCGGAACCAACGATCGAGACGCATATCGTCTTCGCTGTCGGCGACTTTGATTGTTTCGACACTCATGAGTAAGGGTGAGCCCTGATTTCAACCGGAGGTCAAGGGTCACGTTGTCCGGACCGACTTGCCGAGCGACAACCGTGGCCTTAGGCGGCGCCATCCAGCAGATTTGACTTCGGCCATCTACTCTGACTTTTGTTATCCTATTTCCGATCGCCACTCCGTTAACGACCCGCCACCTCTATTCCCGCCGCTGAGGGAAATGTCAGCTCCAAATCGGTTCGCTCATGCAAAACTACATATGGATCGCCCTCGGCAGTGCACTCGGCGGGATGGGACGCTACTGGCTCTCAGGCGTGATCGCGGTCCTTGCCGGCGAAACCTTTCCTTTGGGCACGCTGATCGTCAATATTACCGGGTCGCTCGCCATCGGATTTATCGCGACGCTGACTGGGCCCGATGGGCGCCTGTTCGTATCTTCCACTACGCGTCAATTCATGATGATTGGGCTGTGCGGCGGATACACGACCTTCTCCTCGTTCAGTCTGCAAACGCTGAACATGATGAATGACGGGCAGTGGCTATATGCTGCTCTCAATATCGGCGCGTCAGTTTTCCTGTGCCTTATTGCAGTTTGGCTGGGGCACGTCGCTGCCGTCCACGTCAATTCGCTTAAATGGGTGTGACCATGCAGATCCCCCGCGATGCCGTGCTGCTCAGGATCTTTTTTGGCGAGGACGACAAGGCGGGCCGGGTGCCGCTTTATGAAGCCATCGTTTTGAAGGCGCGCGAGATGCATCTGGCCGGAGCGACCGTTCTGAGGGGACCGCTGGGCTTTGGCCGATCGAGTCGCCTGCACACTGCCAAGGTCCTTCGCCTCTCCGAGGATCTGCCGATGATCATCGAAATCGTCGACGCCGAAGACAAGATCAACGCCTTTTTACCCGAGCTCGAAACGCTGATGGGAAGCGGCCTGGTCACGTTGGAAAAGGTCAAGGTGCTTCGCTACGGCGACGGTGGACCGACGCCATAGGGAGGAAGAGCGGCATCCTAGGCGAGGTTTAAACCGCATACCCGGAAAGGTGGCCGATAGCGGCGGTCAAAGCCATCGCCAGGGCGCCCCAGAACGTGACACGCACGATTGCACGCCAAGCATTTGCGCCGCCAGCGCGGGCTCCGAGCGCGCCCAGCCCCGCGAGGCATATGAGCGAGGCTACGGTTACAATCAGTGTCACGTGGCCTCCGGACGACGCGATCGCGGCCACCAGCGGCACGGCAGCGCCAACTGCGAACGACGCCGCGGAGGCGAGCGCAGCCGTGATGGGGCGGGCGGTCGTTATTTCCGAAATACCGAGCTCTTCCCGCGCATGGGTGGCGAGGGCATCGTTCGCCATGAGTTGCTTGGCGACCTGGCGGGCGAGCGCAGGCTCGACTCCGCGCTTGGCGTAGATATCCGCGAGTTCTTGCAGCTCGAATTCAGGCTGTTCGACAAGCTCCTTGCGTTCGCGCGCAAGGTCAGCGCCTTCGGCGTCGGCCTGTGAGCTGACTGACACGTACTCGCCAGCCGCCATCGAGAGAGCACCGGCGACGAGCCCGGCGATGCCCGCGATCACAATCGACTTTTGCGAGGAATCGGCAGCGGCCACGCCCGCTATCAAGCTTGCGGTCGAGAGGATGCCGTCGTTCGCTCCAAGCACGGCGGCACGGAGCCAGTTCAATCGTTCGACAACGTGCTGTTCGGCTATGGCCACGGCTTGCTTCGCCTCCATTTCGAAGTTCATGCGCTTTGGACTACGTCCGGGCGTGGGCGCCGCACCATCCCGGCAGATAGTCGGCGTCTGCGCTTTTAGCGAATTCGAGGGCTTTCTGCAGTGCCGTCTCGAAATCGTTTTTAGCGGTCTTCGCGTCGACCCGGCGGCGCAACGCATCGGCCCAGAGAAATTCGCTGAAGGGCGTCGTGTCCTTGGCGTATCCTCCCGCGAAGCGCAACTCTCCCGCCAAACTGCGATAGGGATCGTCTACGAGATCGGCAACGCTTTTAGGTAGCGCCGTGCGGGGCTGGCGCTGTCCATCCGCATCGAAGGGATGCATCCAGTTGCGATTGTCCATGTGCGTCCAGAACTCATCCTTATCGAGCGCGCGGAGATCGGCGACCGGCGAGATGAGAATCTGGTCGACGCCTTCTTCGAACAGCGCGCGCGCAAGATGGTGATGATCGATCACGTAGTAGCGGCTTTTCGGGCCGCGAACGACGGGGATCATGTGACGGCCGAGGAATTGACCCGATTTGGTCGGGGCAAGGCCGCGCCAGTCCTGACGCTTCTGCTCGACCTCTCTCATGCCGACCGTCATCTGTGTTGGCCGGAGATCGGTAATTGCGACGGTGTGGAGCGTTGGCGACGCCGAGGGTGAAGATGACCGCGGCGATTGCGTTTCAGTCTGCGTGTTTGCTTGAGCCATCTTTCACCATCCAATAATCGCACAAGAAACTATCGAGAAAAGCCAGGCGAGAAATTGCAGGTGTAATGCGTGATTTGTAAGTCAGCTGATGGGCCTATGAAGAAACGACCGCTTATGAACTTAGCAAACGCTTAAGACCTCGCCGCATTTGGCGGGCCGCGAATTATTTATTCCGTTCGGCCCGGAGCTTAGCCCAGTAATCGAGACGCTTCCGGATCTCCCGCTCGAAGCCGCGTTCGGGCGGATCATAGTATTGCGGGCGCTTCCTGAACTCGTCGGGAAAATAGTTCTGGCCGGAGAAGGCGTCCGGCTGATCGTGATCGTAGAGGTAATCGGAGCCGTAACCCTCCTCCTCCATAAGTTTTGTCGGCGCGTTGAGAATGGTCTTGGGCGGGGATAGCGAGCCGTGCTCCTTCGCAGCGCGCATCGCGGCTTTGAAGGCAACATAGTTCGCGTTCGATTTTGGCGCCGTCGCTACGTAGATGACAGCTTCCGCCAATGCCAGCTCGCCCTCGGGGCTGCCGAGAAAATCGAAAGCGTCCTTGGCCGCATTGCAGACGACGAGCGCTTGGGGATCAGCGAGCCCGATGTCCTCGACGGCCATGCGCACCAGTCGCCGGGCGAGAAACAGGCGGTCTTCTCCGCCGTCGAGCATGCGGCAGAAATAATAGAGCGCCGCGTCAGGATCGGAACCGCGGACGGCCTTATGCAGCGCCGAGATGAGGTTGTAGTGACCTTCGCGCGACTTATCGTAGAGCGGCGCGCGGCGCTGGACGAGCTTCACCAAGGCTTCGCGGTTGAGCGGCTTGGCCTTCGCCGGCACGGCTGCGAGCACATCCTCAACGAGATTGAGAATGGCGCGGCCGTCGCCGTCGGCCATGCCTTTCAGCGCGTCGCGGGCATCGTCGTTCAGCGGTAGGGGGCGGCCGACCTCGGTTTCGGCGCGCGACAGGATCGTCTCGAGGTTCGCGTCATCAAGGCGGTTCAGCACAAGGACGCTGGCGCGCGAGAGAACAGCGGCGTTGAGCTCGAACGAAGGGTTCTCGGTCGTTGCGCCGACGAGGGTGATGGTGCCGTCTTCCATATACGGAAGGAAGCTGTCCTGCTGCGATCGGTTGAAACGATGGATTTCATCGATGAAGAGCAGCGTGCCTTTGCCCTGCTCGCGCATCATCTTGGCGCGGTCGAAGGCTTTGCGCAGCTCGGCGACGCCGGAAAAAATTGCGGACAGCTGTTCGAAGACGAGTTTCGTTTCGTTGGCGAGAAGCCGGGCGATTGTCGTCTTGCCGGAGCCGGGCGGTCCCCAAAAGATGAGGCTTGGGACGCGGCCGCTTTTCAGCATGCGCGTCAGCGTGCCGTCGGGCCCGACGATATGGTCCTGGCCGACGACCTCGGCGAGCGTTTTCGGGCGCAAACGGTCGGCGAGCGGCCGCGGTGCGCTTTTCTCCAGTCCGGCAGCTTCGAAGAGGTTAGCCATGTGGGGGTTATATAAGGCCGCCAGCCTGACGTCCAAATGGCAAAGCGCCGGTCCCTAGATTGCGCACAGCCAGCGTATCCGTCCCGGCTCTGGCTGGTGTACGGCCGGGATGACAAGCCGGGCCGGGTTCCGTCCGGCAGCCCATACCCCAGTGCCGTCATGCCGGCGGAGGCCGGCACCCGGACAAGTTTCAACAGGTCGGGTGGATGCTGTCCGTTCGGAGCGGATCGCTAGCAACGCTCGCTAGCAACGTATGTGCGGACGGTCGGCTGGATCCCGGCCTTCGCCGGGATGACGGTGGGGTGGGTGGCATTTGAGGTCGGCGCTGCGCCTCGGCCGGGATGACAAGCAGGGCGGTGGCGCGCGTACTAGTTCCGAACCGCGACGTTGACGGTTTTGGCGGGGCCGGAGTTGGCACCGGAGAGATCCGTGACCTGGACGTCGAACCAGGCCTTCTGCGCGTCCGAACCGTCATGAGCGAAATAAACCGTCCCCTTCTCGAGGTCGGCTTGTGAGAATGATGAGACGGGGCGTTTAGGGTCGCTCGAAAGCGCGACGTAGCCGCCGGCCGCGTTCGAGATCTGAAAGCTCAGATCCTCGGGCTTATCATCCGGATCGACCGCATTCAGGTCGGCCGTGGTGATGCGGACCGAGCGCCCTTTCGGAACGGTGAGATCGAGGTCGCCGCTGATCGCCGGGGGGATGTTTCGGACATGCGCGGAGAGTTCGCCGCCCTCTTCCATCGACAGGCGGCCGTATTTTATTTTGCCTGCGGCATGGCCCGTGCTCTTGATCTGGATGAGTTGCTGCACCCGCACATCGCCCTGCACCTGCCCACGAATTTCGGCGGTGTCGGCGTTGACGGTTCCGAAGAGTTGACCGCCTTCCTGGACCAAAACTTCGGAGGCGGTAACTTTGCCCTCGACGTAGCCCCAGATTTCGACTTTCTGGCCGCCGCTCTTGACCTCGCCCTTGAGGACGGCGCCTTCGCCGATGATCAGCACACCACGATTATCGGCCATCGGCGAACTCCATTACGCAAACTCACCCTATCGGGGGCGACCGTCGACTATGAATTTGTCAGCTTATCGACAGACCGGCCCGGCAAGCATCAACACGGTTAACGGCAAAGCAGATATGCCGCTCAACCCGGAACCTGGAGCTGTAGGACACGCTCACCTCGACGGACTGAGATCTGCCAGAGCCGCTTACGGGTCGCGAGAGCCTGTTCGGCCTCGCCGACGTTTGCGATCTGATCCTTGCCGATAGCAGCGATGACGTCGCCCGGCTGGAAGCCGAACGTCTGGGCCGTAGACCCATCTCGTACTGAGGTCACGACGACGCCATCGGTCTGATCCAATCCGAATTCGTCGGCGACCGACGGCAAGATGTTCGAAATTCTCGCACCATCGAGGGGATGATTGCCCGACAGGTTTTTCGCATCGTCCTTGCCGGGCTTTGGCGCGCCGACGAGGGGCAGACTAACATCAACCGACTTGTTGCTACGAAGAACCGTCAGCCGCGTGGTCTGGCCGATGCCTTTCGTCGTCAGGCGATAATAGACAGCGCGCGCATCGATGACTTCAACACCATCGACGGCGGTAATGACGTCGCCCGCCTGAAGACCCGCGGCGGCGGCAGGTCCCTTGTCGTAGAGGCGTGTCACGACGGCACCCGACACACGATTGAGGCCGAGGCCCTCAGCGATATCGTGGGACATGGCTTCGAGCTTGGCGCCTATCCATGGCTTCTCGACCTTCCGGCCGCCTGCTGCGCTTTCGGCATAGAGGCGCACCAAGTTCGATGGGATCGCGAAGCCGATGCCAACAGAACCGCCGGACTGCGAATAGATCATCGTGTTGATGCCGACGAGACGGCCGCCCATATCCACGAGCGCGCCGCCTGAGTTGCCGGGGTTGATCGCGGCATCCGTCTGAATGAAGACTTGGCTGTCGGATTGTCCGACTTCGGAGCGCGACAACGCCGAGACGATGCCGCTCGTCACGGTTTGGCCGACGCCGAACGGGTTGCCGATGGCGAGCACGAGATCGCCAACCTCGAGACTGTCGGAATCGTCGAACCGCAGATAGGGAAAGCTCCCCTCACCGCCGCCGTCGATTTTCAGAACGGCGATGTCGGCCTTTTCATCCTGCGCGATCACTTTCGCGTCGAATTCGCGCTTGTCGGTGAGCGCGACGCGGATGGCCGTATCGCCGCCGCCCTTGATCACGTGGGTGTTGGTTACAATCAAGCCATCAGGGCTGACGATAACGCCGGAGCCGAGAGAACTCATCACTCGTTCCGACGGGCGGCCGAGGGCTCGACCAAAGAACTGACGGAAAAACGGATCGTTCGCGAACGGCGAGTCGAATGTTTGAACGCGCGTTCGGACATAGACGTTGACGACGGCAGGCGCGGCCTTTTTCACAATCGGCGCAAAGGAATATTGCGCGGCCTCGCGCGAGGGCGGCGGCAGTTTCTCCTGCGCGAAGCTCACTTCGGTTGGACTGAAGAGCTTCGGCGCAACGCTCAGACCTGCGATGGCTGCGGCGCAAACCAGGACGACGTTTCTCATTCTCATCGATGGGCTCTTCCAGGTAGGGACATACGTGCCGTTCAGATATCGGACGGTCTCAATCAAGTCGAATCGGACGGAAGAAATATGTTCGAGCGAGCACCTAGATCAACCTAAGCTCTCGTAATGATCGGATCGCGGCCATCGCGGCGGTATCTGCAGACCGAAGGTCGAGGCCGAGATCCTTCTTCGCTCTTACGTTGGTGTAATCTTTCTTCTCGCCAAGTTCCGGGAGGATCGTCCGCATCTTTTTATCGACGAGCGCCATAATTTTCACGGCTGCATCGGGAAGCTCGAATTTCGGAACCTTGGAGCGAAGATCGGGCAGCTCGCGGGCCACGAGCTGACCGAGGTCATAGAGGCTGAGCGCGCCTTCTCCGATCAGATAGCGGTTGCCTGCCGCCTGCGGCCTAAGCGCGGCTTCGAAGTGCGCGGCAGCGACATCGCGAACATCCGCGACGGGGAAGCTGATTTTCGGGACCGCCGGATAGGTGCCGCGCGCCATTATCCGATAAAGCTCGTGTGAGGTCGATAAATCGTCATCGAGCGCGGGCCCTTGCACGAAAGCCGGGTTGATCACGGCAAGTGCGGGAGCGCCGAGTGTCGACTCGGTGAAGTCCCACGCTGCCTTTTCGGCAATCGTCTTCGACTTGATGTAGGGCGTCAGATCGCTGCGTGTTTCGTCCGAGAAATCGTCTTCCGAATAGACGTGTCCTTCCGCGACACCGCTCGGATAGAAGATCGCAACCGCCGATGAGGTCAGCACGACGCGCGCGACAGCGCCCGCCGTCGCGGATCGGAGGACGCGTAACGTGCCGTCGCGCGCCGGCATGATCACCTCTTCGGGATCATCGGGCTGAGCGATCGGAAACGGCGACGCGGTGTGGACGACGATCTGACTGCCGGCGACAGCTTCATCCCAGCCGTCGTCGCTCGAAAGATCGGCGACGATAAATGACACCTTCTCGGGGTCGCAGCCGAGCTTGACCACCGCGCGACGGACTTCGTCCGCCTTCTCCATGCTCCGAAGCGTTCCGCGCACGGCAAAGCCGCGCCGCAGGAATTCGGCGATCGTGTGCTTGGCAATGAGCCCGGACGCTCCGGTTACAACGACCGGTGGATTTGACGCCATGGCGTGAGACACCTATCGGCCGCTGGCATGCCCCGCGTGCTCCGATCATGTGAATAGTCTTCGGAACGTGTGGCGATGGCAATGTCCGATCGGCAACAGGCGCCGCGCGTCTCAGCAATTTCAAGGCATTGGGCTGTCATCCAAGAGGCGTCACACGGCTGTAATGGCCGGGGATTTAGTCTGCGTACGGCTGAAGAGGGCCTTTCTCGCGTATCGCCTGCAGAACTAATCCCGCGCCTGCTCCCCGATCGCACCACAGCCCTCAAAGCAAAAACCCCGGCGCTTTTCAGCGTCGGGGTTTTTAAATTGGGTGTTTGCCTGCGAGACTGACGCTCGCGGCTTATCAGGCTCAGTTCGAAGCAGCCTGCTCGGCGAGCTGCGCTTCGTGGCGGGCCTTATCTTCGGCGCCCTTCACGCTCTCGTCGCGATCGACGAGTTCGATGACGGCACGGGGTGAGTTATCGCCGTAGCGGAAGCCTGCTTTCAGCACGCGCGTATAGCCGCCGTTGCGGTCCTTGTAGCGCGGTCCGAGAATGTCGAAGAGCTTCTTGACCATGTCTTCGTCGCGGAGGCGCGCGATCGCCAAGCGACGCGAGTTCAAGTCACCGCGCTTTGCGAGCGTGATGTACTTGTCGACAACGCGCTTCAGGTCTTTCGCCTTCGGCAGCGTGGTGACGATCTGCTCGTGCTTGATGAGAGCTGCGGCCATGTTCGAGAACATTGCCTGACGGTGACCGACGTGACGGCCAAAGCGGCGGCCAAGCTTCTTGTGTCGCATAGTGTCTTCATCCTTACATTGTTGGCCTACGGCGCATGCTGCAGGCTTTGATTGACCGTTGGCTTTTCTGCCATCCGGCTGGCGCGGGAGTTTCTATGGCCTCACCTTCGCCGTCCTATTCCGGTGCTGTTGAGCTATCCGGATTATTTCAGCCGACCCGCGAGGTGCGAGCCGGCTGGAATTCTCAGTACTGGTCTTCGAACCGCTTCGCCAGCTCGTCGATATTGTCCGGCGGCCAGTTCGGCACTTCCATGCCGAGGTGAAGACCCATCGTCGCCAGGACTTCCTTGATCTCGTTCAGCGACTTGCGGCCGAAGTTCGGCGTGCGAAGCATTTCGGCTTCGGTCTTCTGAATGAGGTCGCCGATGTAGACGATGTTATCGTTCTTGAGGCAGTTCGCAGAGCGGACCGACAGCTCGAGTTCGTCGACCTTCTTGAGGAGTGCCGCGTTGAACGCGAGCTCCGGATGACGCTGCTCTTCCTGGGCCTTCTTCGGCTCTTCGAAGTTGATGAAGACCGCGAGCTGATCCTGAAGAATACGGGCTGCGAGAGCGACCGCGTCCTCGGGACGGATCGAGCCGTCCGTTTCGACGACCATCGTCAGCTTGTCGTAATCGAGGATCTGGCCTTCGCGCGTATTCTCGACCTTGTAGGAGACCTTCTTGACCGGCGAATAGAGGCTGTCGACCGGGATCAGGCCGATCGGCGCGTCCTCGGGACGGTTGCGGTCGGATGCAACGTAGCCCTTACCGATGTCGGCGGTGAACTCCATGCGGATCGCCGCGCCCTGGTCGAGGTGGCAGATCACGTGATCGGGGTTCAGAACTTCGACTTCGGAGGATGCTTCGATGTCGCCAGCGGTGACGGGGCCGGCGCCTTCCTTCTTCAGCACCATGCGCTTCACGCCTTCCGAATGGATGCGGAGCGCAATTTCCTTGATGTTGAGGATGATGTTCGTCACGTCCTCGCGGACGCCAGGCACGGACGAGAACTCATGCAGCACACCGTCGATCTGCACGGTCTTGATGGCGGCGCCCTGGAGCGACGACAGAAGCACGCGGCGCAGTGCGTTTCCGAGCGTCATGCCGAAGCCGCGCTCGAGGGGTTCTGCTACAACGGTCGCGATGCGCGAGCGGTCGCGGCCGGACTGAATTTCAAGCTTCGAAGGCTTGATCAGGTCTTGCCAGTTCTTCTGGAGAACATTCACGAGAAACCTCGTCTAGTTTTGCGCGGACGGGGGAGCGGGCCGCGGAATCTCTTGGCGGTAACTTTTACAAATAGCGGCGCGCCGAGCGGTCCCGGCGCGCGCAAAATCTCGTCTTAGACGCGGCGACGCTTGCGCGGGCGGCAACCGTTGTGCGGGATCGGCGTCACGTCGCGGATCGAAGTGATCTGGAAGCCGACGGCCTGCAGAGCGCGAAGAGCCGATTCACGACCCGAACCCGGACCGCAAACCTCGACCTCGAGCACCTTCATGCCGTGCTCCTGGGCTTTCTTGCCGGCATCTTCAGCGGCCATCTGAGCAGCATAAGGCGTCGATTTGCGCGAGCCCTTGAAGCCCTTGGTGCCCGAAGACGACCACGCGATCGTGTTGCCCTGGGCGTCCGTGATGGTGATCATCGTGTTGTTGAACGACGCGTTGACGTGTGCGACGCCCGACGTGATGTTCTTCTTCTCGCGCTTCTTAACTTTGCCGCGTGCTGCCGCTGCTTCCTTGGCCATTACCGTCGTTGCTCCATGCCTCGTTCAAGCGGAGGCGTAAATCGTTGCGCACGCCAGATGGCGTGCATGAACCCTGTGTGGTGACGAACTACTTCGTCGCCTTCTTCTTGCCTGCAATCGGAACGGCCTTGCCCTTGCGGGTACGGGCGTTCGTGTGGGTGCGCTGACCGCGGACGGGCAGACCCTTGCGGTGACGCAGACCGCGGTAGCAACCGAGATCCATCAGACGCTTGATGTTGGTCTGAACTTCGCGGCGCAGGTCGCCTTCGACCGTGTAATCGCGGTCGATCGTCTCACGGATCTGCAGAACCTCAGCGTCCGTCAGCTGATTGACGCGACGGTCGGCGGGGATATTGCACTTCGCGCAAATCTCTGCCGAGAACTTGGGCCCAATGCCGTGGATGTAACGAAGCGCGATCTCGACGCGCTTACCCGTTGGAATGTTGACGCCTGCGATGCGGGCCACTTCAGTCTCCTGCCTTTAAATCTCGAACCGAGTAACGATCTATCTTGTTGATTCTCAAGTGCAAATAGGCGCAACGACCGCAGCACCGGGGTTTCGTGCCCTGGTCCGGATCAAGTTGAGCCCTAAAAGAAAGTTGTGTCTTCTACCGCGGGTTATCCCTTCCGTCAATCCGTGCTTCTTTGTGTCACGCATGCTGGAATTGGTCCAGAACTTCGCCGATCTGGCGGCTGACCTCGGCGATAGGCTTCATGCCGTCCACCGTCTTAAGCAAACGATGCGCATAATAGTAACCAATAAGCGGCGCCGTTTCGCGGTAGTAGGCGATCAGGCGCGTCTTAAGGGCTTCCGCATTGTCATCGGCCCGGACGGTGCCACCGGCCGCGAGGGTTTCGCGAGCGCGACATTCGATCCGTTCGACGAGCTTCGTGTCGTCGACCTTCAGCTCGACGACGCAATCGAGGTGGCGGCCTTTCGACTTCAGCAGCTCATCCAGGGCATCGGCCTGGGGCAGCGTCCGCGGAAAGCCGTCGAGGATGAACCCCTTGGCGCAGTCGGCTTCCGAAATACGGTCGGCAATGATGCCGATGACGATTTCGTCGCTGACGAGGCCACCCGCCTCCATGATTTTCTTCGCCTTGAGACCGACCGGCGAGCCGGCCTTAACGGCCGCGCGCAGCATGTCGCCGGTTGAAAGCTGCGGCAGTCCGAGGCGCTCGGAGATCAGCTGAGACTGTGTACCCTTGCCCGCTCCTGGCGGTCCAAGCAGTATCAGGATCATCGCCGAGCCCCGCGCAGTTTGGCCTTCTTGATCAAGCCCTCATACTGCTGAGCGATGAGGTGGCTCTGGATCTGGGCGACTGTGTCCATCGTGACGCTAACCGCGATGAGAAGCGAGGTGCCGCCGAAGTAGAGCGGGATGCCGGCATACGACGTCAAGATCTCGGGAAGTACGCAGACCGCAGCCAGATAAAGTGCGCCGACGACGGTAATGCGGGTCAAGACGTAGTCGATATATTCGGCCGTCTTCTCGCCAGGGCGGATACCGGGAAGGAAGCCGCCGTACTTGCGAAGGTTATCCGCGGTTTCCTTGGGGTTGATCACGACCGCGGTGTAGAAGAACGCGAAGAAGAGGATCAGCAGCGCGTAGACCAGCATGTGCAGAGGCTGGCCTGAGCCGAGCGCGGCGACAGCTTCGTTGAGCCATTCCGGGCCCTGCCCCGCCGTGAACTGCGCAACCGTGATCGGCAGCAGCAAGAGCGAAGACGCGAAGATCGGCGGAATGACGCCCGACGAGTTGAGCTTCAGCGGGAGATGCGAAGCTTCGCCCTGGAACATCTTGTTCCCGACTTGTCGCTTCGGATACTGGACCAACAGACGTCGTTGTGCGCGCTCGAAGAACACGATGGCGGCGACGACAGCCAGAGCCAATACCAGGAAGAATACGAGAATTCCGGGCGAGATCGAACCGGTACGCGACAGCTCAAAGAGGTGTACCAGCGCTCCGGGAAGTCCGGCGACGATACCGGCGAAGATGATCAGCGATGTGCCGTTACCGACGCCGCGCTGCGTGATCTGCTCACCGAGCCACATCAGGAAGACCGTACCGCCGACGAGGGTGATCACCGTCGTCATGCGGAAGAACATGCCTGGTTCCAGAACCACGGCGCCAGCAGCGTTTCGCGAGCCTTCGAGACCAACGGCGATGCCATAGGCCTGCAGCGCTGCAAGAATGACCGTCAGATACCGCGTATACTGGTTGATCTGCTTGCGGCCGGCCTCGCCTTCCTTCTTCATGGCTTCGAGCTTCGGCGAGATCGAGCTCATCAACTGCATGATGATCGACGCCGAAATATAAGGCATGATGTTGAGCGAGAAGATCGCGAGACGCTCGAGCGCGCCGCCCGAGAACATGTTGAACATGCCCAGGATGCCGCCGGCCTGCGACTTGAATGTTTCGGCGAATGCAGCCGGATTGATGCCCGGCAGCGGGATGAACGTGCCAAGCCGGAATACGATCAGTGCGCCAAGCGTGAACCACAGGCGCCGCTTCAAATCCTCCGCCTTAGCGAAGGCCCCGAAGTTCAGATTCGAAGCAAGCTGCTCGGCAGCGGAAACCATTGGTCTCTTCTCCTAACCGTTGCGACCATGCCGAATGGCGCTATCGCAACTTGGGCCCGGACAGCGCCGTTTCCGGCGCCTTCCGGCCTCGACCGCTCAATCAGGCTGGTTGCCCAGCCTCAATCGCGCGCCCGCTTTATTCCTCTGACTTCGCGGCGCCGGGCTTCTTGCCCTTTGCGGCCTTCTTGTCGGCCGATTTCTTGCGCTTCTCTTCGTCCGCGGCGAGGATCTTGCGCTCGATCACGGTGACAGAGCCGCCAGCCTTCTCGATCGCTTCCTTAGCCTTCGCGGAGGCGTGATTGACCGTGATGGAGATCTTGGCCTTGATCTCGCCATCGGCGAGAAGGCGAAGACCGTCCTTCGCACGGCGCACGATACCAGCTTCGATGAGGGTCGCGAGATCGACCGGCTTGGAGCCGTCGAGACGCTTGTCATCGATCGCCTGCTGCAGCGAGCCGACGTTGATCTCGTTGAAGTGCTCAGGGCGCCACTTGTTGAAGCCGCGCTTCGGCAGACGGCGATGCAACGGCATCTGACCGCCTTCGAAGCCGCCGATCGCGACGCCGGTACGAGCCGTCTGGCCCTTGCCGCCGCGGCCGCCCATCTTGCCCATGCCCGAGCCGATACCGCGACCGATGCGGACGCGCGTCTTCTTGGCGCCGGGGTTGTCCTTAATGCCGTTGAGCCGCATAGTCGTTATTTCCCTTCTTCGACCTGAACGAGATGCTGAACTTTTTTCAGCATGCCGCGTACGGCCGGCGTGTCTTCAACCGTCGAGGTGCGACCGATCTTGTTCAGCCCGAGGCCGATCAGCGTATCGGCCTGCCGCTCGGGGCGCCGGTTGGCACTCCGCACCTGCTTAAGCGTGATCGTTTTCTTCGTCGCCATATCGTAACCTCAGGTCCCTTTGTGAAGCGGCAGAAATGCTGCAGCGCTTCCGTTATTTTCTTCAGACGTCCGCACCAGCCTCGGCCGCAGCCGAGCCGTCGCGACGACGCGACACGATGTCGGAAACCTTCTTGTTCCGGCGAGCTGCGACGCCGCGCGGATTTTCCTGCGCCTTGAGCGCATCGAACGTGGCGCGGACGACGTTATAGGGGTTCGTCGAGCCCATCGACTTTGCAACGATGTCGTGCACACCGACCATCTCGAAAACGGCGCGCATTGCACCGCCTGCGATGATGCCGGTACCGGCCGGAGCCGAGCGCAGGATCACCTTGCCGGCGCCGTGACGGCCGACGCTATCGTGATGAAGCGTGCGAGCGTCGCGAAGCGGCACGCGAAGAAGGTTGCGCTTTGCACCTTCGGTCGCCTTGCGGATCGCCTCCGGAACCTCACGGGCCTTGCCGTGGCCGAAGCCGACGCGGCCTTTCAGGTCGCCTACGACGACGAGCGCAGCAAAGCCGAAGCGCTTACCGCCCTTGACGACCTTGGCGACGCGATTGATGTGAACGAGCTTATCGGAAAACTCGCTATCGCGTTCCTCGCGATCTCTGCCACGGTCTCTCTGGGGTCCACGTGCCACGTTTCGGTTCCTCTCGGGTATCTCTTAAAACTTCAGACCGCCATCGCGGGCGGCATCGGCGAGCGCCTTAACGCGCCCATGAAACAGGAAGCCGCCGCGGTCGAAGACGACCTCGGTGACGCCGGCCTTGACGGCACGCTCGGCAACGAGCTTGCCGATAGCGGCAGCTGCAGCCTTGTCGGCGCCCGTCTTCAGCGAGCTCTTGAGGTCTTTCTCAAGCGTCGAAGCCGAAGCGAGCGTTACGCCCTTCACGTCGTCGATCACCTGCGCGTAGATATTCTCTGACGAGCGGTGGATGGAAAGCCGGGGACGACCGTTCGAGGCGGCCCTGAGGCTTCGACGAACACGCGCCTTGCGGTTCGTAAATTTCTGATTGCTGTTGGCCATCGGTGCCGGTCCTACTTCTTCTTGCCTTCCTTGCGGAGGATGTATTCGCCCTTATAGCGCACGCCCTTGCCCTGGTAGGGCTCCGGCTTGCGGGAGGCACGGATGATGGATGCCACCTGGCCGACCGCCTGCTTGTCGATGCCGGAGACCGACACCAGTTCGCTCTTAGCGCCGCCGACCTTGACATCCACGCCAGCCGGGATTTTCAGCACGACGTCGTGGCTGTAACCGACGGAAAGCGTCAGCGTGTCCTTGCCCTTCATCGAAGCCTTGAAGCCGACGCCGTGGATCTCGAGATCCTGGCTGTATCCGTCGGTCACGCCCTTGATGAGGTTCGCGATCTGTGTCCGCGACATGCCCCACTCGGAGCGTGCAAGCTTCGTGTCTTCGAGAAGGCTGACGTCGATGCCTTCGTCCGTCCGCTGGACCTTCAAGGCGTCGGGAACCGTGAAGGCGAGCTCGCCCTTAGGACCCTTCATCTTGACGGTCTGACCGGCGATCGTCGCCGTCACGTTCGACGGGACCGGAACGGGTTTCTTACCGATGCGCGACATGGCTTCTTCAAACCTTGTTTCGCCGAGGCCTGAGCCTCAGCCTTAGAATACGTTGCAGATGACTTCGCCGCCGACGTTGGCTTCGCGCGCCTTCGAGTCCGACATGACGCCCTTGGGCGTAGACAGGATAGCAACGCCGAGGCCGTTGGCGACGATCGGAATTCCCTTTACCGCCGAATAGACGCGACGGCCGGGCTTCGAGATGCGCTCGATCTCACGGATGGCCGGCTGGCCATTGTAATACTTGAGCTCGATCTCGAACTGAGGCAGTTCGCCCTTCAATTCGACGCGGCTGTAGCCACGGATATAGCCTTCCTCTGCGAGCACGTCGAGGACGCGGGCGCGGAGGCTAGAAGCAGGGGTGGCAACCTTCGGCCGGCGGCGCATCTGCGCGTTCCGGATACGGGTCAGCATATCGCCCAACGGATCATTCACGGACATTGATGCTTCCTCTTACCAGCTCGCCTTGACCATGCCCGGGATACGGCCCTGGCTCGCCAGCTCACGCAGCTGGTTGCGGCACATCCGGAGCTTACGGTAGTTGCCGCGCGGACGACCGGTGATCTCGCAACGATTGCGGATGCGAACCTTCGAGCCGTTACGGGGCATCTCAGCAAGCTTCAGGCGAGCGGCGAAACGCTCTTCCGGCGTCTTCGTCCTGTCCTTGGCGAGCAGCTTCAAGCGCTTGCGCTTGGGTGCCTGCTCCGCCGTCATCTTGCGACGACGGTTATTCTTTTCAATCGAACTGGTCTTAGCCATTTCATCTCCTCCAAAGGCCTTTCGGCGACTGCCGAGGTCCTCTAGCTACGGAACGGGAAGTTGAAGCCCTTGAGCAATTCACGGGCTTCTTCATCGGTTTTGGCCGACGTGCAAACGATCACGTCGAGGCCCAATACGTTGTCGACCTTGTCGTAGTCGATTTCGGGGAACACGAGGTGCTCCTTGAGGCCGGTCGCATAGTTGCCACGGCCGTCGAAGCTCTTCGGGTTCAGACCACGGAAGTCCTTCACGCGCGGAAGCGCGATCGTGACGAACCGGTCGAGAAATTCGTACATGCGGTCGCCGCGGAGCGTGACCTTGGCGCCGATCGCCATGCCTTCACGAAGCTTGTACGTCGCGATGGCCTTGCGGGCCCGCGTGACGACCGGCTTCTGACCGGCGATCAGAGCGAGATCGGCTGCTGCGACGTCAACTTTCTTGCGATCGTTGACGGCTTCGCCGACGCCCATGTTGATCACGATCTTCTCGAGACGCGGGATCTGCATCACGTTCGAGTAGCCGAACTTCTCTTTGAGAGCGTCGCGAACGACCTTCTCATAATGAGACTTGAGGCGCGGCTTGTAATCGGCCGGACGCGGCGCTGCCGGCTCGCGCGGAGCTGCCGAGGCTGCAGCCTTCTTGTCGGCGCGTGCCTTCTTGGTTTCGCCTGCACCTTGCGGCGAGCCGCCCTGAGGCTTGGCGCCTTTTGATGTATCTTTTGCCATGGCCTAGTTCTTCTCCGGGATCTGCTCGCCCGAGCGCTTCGCAATGCGAACCTTCTTGCCGTCTTCAAGGACCTTGAAGCCAACGCGAGACGGCTTGCCGTCCTTCGGGTCCTCGATCGCGAGGTTCGAGAGGTCGATCGGACCTTCCTTGGAAATGATGCCGCCTTCCTGCGACGCCGACTGGCGCTGGTGACGGCGCACCATGTTGACGCCGCGAACGAGAGCGCGGTGTTCCTTCGGGCGGATCTCAATCACTTCGCCCCGCTTGCCCTTGTCGCGGCCGGCGAGAACGACGACCTTGTCGCCCTTCTTGATTTTAAATGCCGACATCAGAGAACCTCCGGCGCGAGCGATACGATCTTCATGTGGTTCTTGGCGCGAAGTTCGCGCGTCACAGGTCCGAAAATACGCGTGCCGACTGGTTCGCCGTTGGCGTTGATCAGCACGGCGGCGTTGCGATCGAAGCGGATCAGCGAGCCATCGGCCCGGCGGATACCCTTCGCGACGCGAACGATGACGGCCTTCATCACCTGACCCTTCTTGACGCGTCCTTTCGGGATCGCCTCCTTGACGGAGACTACGATGGTGTCACCCACCGTCGCGTACTTGCGCTTCGAGCCGCCCAGCACCTTGATGCACTGAACGCGGCGCGCGCCCGAGTTGTCGGCGACGTCGAGATTGCTCTCCATCTGGATCATCGCGTCGTTCCTTCTTTCACGGCCTTAAGAGTCGTGCTCTCAAAGCCCATCTCTACATTTGCCAATCTGGCTCGCGGGGTCTTGGGATAACTCCCAACTCTCCGACGGCTCGAAAGGCGGCTCCCGGCGTTCGATCGCTTCTGCGAATCGAGGCTTATAACCTCAAGACGCTATTGCAATCCAACGTTTGTTCTTGGAAATCGGCCGGGTCTCTTCAATCGAGACCTGGTCGCCAACCTTGAACGAATTCTTTTCGTCGTGTGCGTGATACTTTTTCGTACGGCGCACGGTCTTCTTCAGCAGCGGATGGGTGTAGCGACGCTCGACCTGAACGACGATCGTCTTGTCGTTCTTGTCGGATACCACGACTCCCTGCAGCACGCGCTTCGGCATAATCTCGTTCTCCCTTACGCGCCTTTTTTGACGCTGCCACCGCGCCGGGCAACGGCTGCGGTCTTGATGCGCGCGATATCTCGACGGACGAGCCGGATGCGCGCCGTATTTTCAAGTTGGCCCGAAGCCCGCTGAAAGCGCAGGTTGAACTGCTCTTTCTTGAGCTTCACCAGCTGGTCGTCGAGCTGATCGAGCGACATGCCCTTTAAATCGTCGGCCATGACTATCCTCACCTCGCCTATTCGATCCGCGTAACGACGCGGCATTTGATGGGCAGCTTGGCGGCTCCAAGAATGAGAGCTTCTTTCGCCACTTGCTGATTGACGCCGCCGAGTTCGAAAATGATGCGGCCCGGCTTAACGCGTGCCACCCAAAGCTCGGGCGAACCCTTACCGGAGCCCATGCGGACTTCGGCCGGCTTCTTCGACACCGGCACGTCCGGGAAGATGCGCAGCCACATGCGGCCTGCGCGCTTCGTGTGACGAGCGATGGCGCGACGTGCGGCTTCGATCTGGCGCGCCGACAGGCGCTCCGGCTCCATGGCCTTCAGACCCACTTCGCCGTAAGCGAGCGTGGTGCCCGACTTGGCGGCGCCGTGGATGCGGCCCTTAAACTGTTTGCGGAACTTTGTCCGTTTCGGTTGCAGCATGATGAGTTGCCTCTGGAATCCTTACGCTTCTGGCGTCGATGAGCCGGCATCCGAGGCCGCAGGCGCGTTACCGCCACCAGCACCGCCGCCACCGCCTGGGCCACGTCCACCACCACGTCCGCCACGTCCCGGACGACGGTCACGGCGATCGCCGCGGTCATCGTCACGACGGGGGCGCGGTGCGCCGCTTTCCTGCATTTCCGTGAGCTTCCGGTCGGAGGCCATCGGATCGTGCTCGATGATCTCGCCCTTGAAGACCCAAACCTTGATACCGATGATGCCGTACGCCGTACGAGCAACGCCGTAACCGAAGTCGATGTCGGCGCGAAGCGTGTGCAGCGGCACGCGGCCTTCGCGATACCATTCCGTACGCGCGATTTCGGCGCCGCCCAAACGGCCCGCGACGTTGATACGAATGCCGACAGCGCCGAGACGCAGAGCCGACTGAACGGCGCGCTTCATCGCACGGCGGAACGCAACGCGGCGTTCAAGCTGCTGAGCGATGCCTTCGGCGATCAGCGTCGCGTCGATCTCGGGCTTGCGGATCTCGAGGATGTTCAGATGAACTTCCGAGCTCGTCAGCTTTGCGAGATCCGCGCGGAGGCGCTCGATCTTCTCACCCTTCTTGCCGATCAGAATGCCGGGACGGGCAGTCATGACCGTGACGCGGCACTTCTTGTGCGGGCGCTCGATGACGACCTTCGAGATGCCGGCCTCGCGCTGCTCTTTCATGATGTGAGCGCGGATTGCACGGTCCTCATGGAGCAGCTTGCCATATTCGCCGCGAGCGGCGAACCAGCGGCTGTCCCAGGTCCGGTTGATACCGAGACGGAGGCCGACGGGATTGACTTTTTGACCCATATTACTTGGCCTCCTTGGCCGCCGCGGCGGTCTTCGTCGCGGGCTTCTTTCCGGCTTTCTTCTTCTCGGTCTTTTCCTCTTCGACCTGACGGACGATGACGGTCAACTGCGAGAAAGGCTTCAGGATCGAAGCGCCGCGACCACGGCCGCGAGCGTGGAAGCGCTTCATGACCAGGTTCTTGCCGACAAACGCTTCAGCAACGATCAGATCGTTGACGTCGAGCGAGTGGTTGTTCTCGGCGTTCGCGACGGCGCTCATCACGCACTTGCGGACGTCGCCGGCGATACGCTTTTCGCTGAACTCGAGCACGGCCAAAGCCTGATCGACCTTCTTACCACGGATCAAACCCGCGACGAGGTTCAGCTTCTGCGGTGAAATGCGCAGCGATTTGAGAACTGCTTGGGCCTCGGTGTCGGGGAGGCGCCGCTCGTGGCTTGGCTTGCCCATTATCTCTTCACCGCTTTCTTGTCGCCGCCGTGCCCGTGGAAGATACGGGTTGGTGCGAATTCACCGAACTTGTGGCCGATCATGTCTTCCGTCACGTTGACGGGGATATGCTTCTGGCCGTTGTGCACGCCGAAGGTCAGTCCGACGAACTGGGGCAGGATCGTGGAGCGACGGCTCCAGATCTTGATTACTTCGTTGCGCCCCGATGCGCGCGACTTGTCCGCCTTCTTAAGGAGGTAGCCGTCAACGAACGGACCTTTCCAGACTGAACGTGTCAAAGTCGATCTCCTTCAGTTCGCCGCTACTTCTTCGCCTTTTGGCGCGAGCGTACGATGTATTTCGTGGTCGTCTTGTTCTTGCGAGTCTTGAAGCCCTTGGTCGGCTTGCCCCAAGGCGTCGCCCAGTGCTTACCGCCCTTCGTACGACCACCGTTCGGGTGATCGACCGGGTTCATAGCAATCGAGCGAACCGTCGGACGGCGACCCTGCCAGCGTGTGCGGCCAGCCTTACCGGTGACGGTGTTCATGTGGTCCGGGTTCGAAACCGCACCGACAGTCGCCATGCACTCAGCGCTGACCTTGCGCGTCTCGCCCGAGTTCAAGCGCAACACTGCATAACCAGAGTCGCGGCCGACGAGCTGAACAAACGAGCCTGCCGAACGTGCGACCTGACCGCCCTTGCCGGGCTTCATTTCGACGTTGTGCACGATCGTGCCGATCGGCATCGCCGAAAGCGGCATTGCGTTGCCAGGCTTCACGTCGACCTTGGGTCCCGAGACGACGCTGTCGCCAACGGCCAGGCGCTGCGGAGCCAGGATGTAGGCCTGGGTGCCGTCCTGATACTTGATCAGAGCGATGAACGCGGTCCGGTTCGGATCGTACTCAAGGCGCTCCACGCTCGCGGGCGAATCGAACTTCCGGCGGCGGAAATCGATCCGGCGATAGGACTGCTTCGCGCCGCCGCCGATGTGGCGTGACGTGATGCGGCCATCGCTGTTGCGACCGCCGGTCTTCGTCTTGCCCTCGACGAGCGTCTTGAGCGGACCGCCCTTCCAGAGCGTCGAACGGTCGACCTGGACGAGGTGGCGACGTCCGGGCGAAGTCGGGTTGTATGTCTTAAGCGCCATGATGCGTTATCCTCAGAGCCCAGTCGTCACGTCGATGGAATGGCCTTCCTCGAGCGTCACGATGGCCCTCTTCGTATCGCTCAACAGCGCCTTGACGCCCTTGAACGTTCTCTGCTTGCCCTTGCGGACGATCGTATTGACGGCCTTCACCTTGACCTTGAACAAGCCTTCGATAGCCGACTTGATCTCGGGCTTCGTCGCGTCGCGCTTGACCTTGAAGATCACCTGGTTCGCCTCGGAGGCGAACGTCGCCTTTTCGGTGATGACCGGCGCGACGATGACGTCGTATGCGGAACGTTTGCTCGTCATTTGAAGCGCGCCTCCAGCGCTGCGACGGCAGCCCGGGTCAGAACCAGCTTCTTACGACGAAGGATGTCGTAGACGTTGATGCCCTGAATCGGAAGGACGTCGATGTTCGGAATGTTGCGAGCGGCGCGGGCGAACGTCGGCTCGAGCTCGGCGCCATCGATGATGAGCGCGTTGACGAGCGAGAGCTTGGCGAACTGAGCCTTCAGCGCAGCCGTCTTGCCTTCGGACGATGTTGCCTTGTCGATGACGATGATCTCGCCGGCCTTGGCCTTAGAGGACAGCGCGTGACGGAGAGCCAGTGCGCGAACCTTCTTCGGCATATCGATCGCATGCGAGCGCGGCTTGGGTCCGAACGCCTTGCCGCCGCCGCGGAACTGCGGAGCCGACTTGTCGCCGTGACGAGCACCGCCGGTGCCCTTCTGCTTGTACATCTTCTTGCCCGTGACCGCGACTTCCGAGCGGTCTTGAGCATGATGCGTGCCGGCCATGCGCTTCAGGGTCTGATAGCGCACCATGCGGTGAATGAGATCGCTGCGGACCTCAAGACCGAAAATGTCGTCGGCAAGCTCAATGTCGCCGGCTTTGCCGGACTCGAGGCTGGTGACTTCGGCTTTCATCACGCGCCTTCCTTCTTAGCTTCGCCACGCGCTTTGAATGCACCGGGCTTCGGAGCATCAGCGTGCGCGGCCTTCTTGACGGCGTCGCGGACAACGACCCAGCCGCCCTTAGAACCCGGGACCGCGCCTCGAACCATCACGAGACCACGTTCCTTGTCGATCTTGGCAACGACGAGATTCTGCGTCGTGACGCGCTCGTCGCCCATGTGTCCGGCCATCTTCTTGCCTTTGAACACCTTGCCGGGATCCTGGCGCTGACCGGTCGAACCGTGGGCGCGGTGCGTGACCGAGACGCCGTGGGTTGCCCGCAGACCGCCGAAGTTCCAGCGCTTCATGGCGCCCTGGAAACCCTTACCCTGCGTGGTGCCCGTCACGTCGACGAACTGGCCAGGCACGAAGTGGTCTGCGGTAATTTCCGCGCCAACATCGATAAGGTTCTCAGGACTGACACGAAACTCAGCTAACTTGCGCTTCGGCTCGACTTCGGCCTTCGCGAAAGTGCCGCGTTCGGACTTCGTCAGACGCGAGGGCTTCCTCGTGCCGCCGCCGACCTGGATTGCGGTATAGCCGTTCTTCTCCTCGGTGCGGTGCGCGAGAACCTGGAGGTTCTCGAGACGCAGCACCGTTACGGGAACATGTTCGCCCGCGTCGGTGAAGATCCGGGTCATACCGATCTTCTGTGCTATTACTCCGGAACGCATTTGCATTCCTTCCTATCGTTGGGGCCGTTCGCGTTACCGCCAGAGGGCCCGTAAGTTCTGGTTTTAGAGTTTGATCTCGACGTCGACACCGGCTGCGAGATCGAGCTTCATCAGGGCATCGACCGTCTGCGGCGTGGGATCGACAATGTCGAGCAAACGCTTGTGGGTCCGCATTTCGAACTGCTCGCGGCTCTTCTTGTCGATGTGCGGCGAACGGTTCACCGTGAAGCGCTCAATGCGCGTCGGCAGCGGAATGGGACCGCGAACCTCAGCACCAGTGCGCTTCGCCGTATTCACGATCTCGCGGGTCGACGCATCGAGTATTCGATGATCGAAGGCTTTGAGCCGAATGCGGATGTTTTGGCCGTGCATGGCTTTTTGCTTTCACTTCTCGCAGAAAAAGATTGGGGGAAGCGAAGTTGAGGGACGCTTCCCCTGAAATGCCTGCTACTCGAGGATCTTCGTTACCACGCCGGCGCCGACCGTACGGCCACCTTCGCGAATGGCGAAGCGGACCTTCTCTTCCATTGCGATCGGCTGGACGAGTTCGACGGTGACCGAGACGTTGTCGCCCGGCATAACCATTTCCGTGCCTTCGGCGAGCTTAACGGTGCCCGTGACGTCGGTCGTGCGGAAGTAGAACTGCGGACGATAGTTCGTGAAGAACGGCGTGTGGCGTCCACCTTCTTCCTTGTTCAGGATGTAGGCTTCGGCGGTGAACTTCTTGTGCGGCTTAACAGAGCCCGGCTTGCAGAGAACCTGGCCACGCTCGACCGATTCCTTGTCGATGCCGCGCAGGAGGCAGCCGACGTTATCGCCAGCTTCACCCGAGTCGAGCAGCTTGCGGAACATTTCGACGCCGGTGACGACCGACTTCTGCGTGTCGCGGAGACCAACGATCTCGACTTCTTCGCCGACCTTGATGACGCCACGTTCGATACGGCCGGTGACTACTGTGCCGCGCCCCGAGATCGAGAACACGTCTTCGATCGGCATCAGGAACGGCTGATCCTTCGGACGCTCCGGGATCGGGATGAAGCTGTCCATCGCTTCGTAAAGCTTGATGATGGCTTCGTCGGCGAGCGGGCCCTTCTCACCGTTGAGGGCCTTGACGGCTGCACCGCGGATGACCGGGGTGTCGTCGCCCGGGAAGTTGTACTTCGAGAGAAGTTCGCGAACTTCCATCTCAACGAGATCAAGGAGTTCTTCGTCTTCGACGATATCGCACTTGTTCAGGAAGACGACGATCTTCGGCACGCCGACCTGGCGAGCGAGAAGGATGTGCTCACGCGTCTGGGGCATCGGGCCGTCGACAGCGGACACAACGAGGATCGCGCCGTCCATCTGGGCAGCACCAGTGATCATGTTCTTGACGTAGTCGGCGTGGCCGGGGCAGTCGACGTGTGCATAGTGACGGTTCGGCGTCGCGTATTCGACGTGCGACGTGGCGATCGTCAAAATCTTCGTCGGGTCGCGGCGACCCTGGCTCTCGGAAGCCTTCGCAACTTCGTCATACGCGATCGAGGTTGACGTCCAGCCGCGGTCGGCTGAAACCTTCGTCAAGGCTGCGGTCAGCGTGGTCTTGCCGTGGTCGACGTGTCCGATCGTACCGACGTTGCAATGCGGCTTGGTCCGCTCGAATTTTGCCTTCGCCATCGTTGGCTCTCCTTAGTCCTACTATCAGGTCCCGCAATCTTCCGATCCGGGCATTCAGGCTTCGTTTCTTCGAGCTCGATGGCGGGTTACTCTCGCCGGCCAAGCCCAACTTCTTTATCAGGCGTACTTGGCCTTGACCTCATCCGCCACGTTGCGCGGAACGTCCGCATAGTGCGCGAACTGCATCGTGTACTGCGCGCGGCCTGTCGACATCGAGCGCAGTGTGTTGATGTAGCCGAACATGTTTGCGAGCGGCACGTAGGCACGAATGACAACGGCGTTGCCACGCATCTCCTGGTTCCGGATCTGACCGCGCCGGGAGTTGATGTCGCCGATGACGCCGCCGACGAATTCCTGCGGCGAGACGACTTCAACGTCCATGATCGGCTCGAGCAGCTTAACGCCGGCCTTCTCGCAGCCTTCCTTCATGGCCGCACGGGTGGCGATTTCGAAGGCGATCGCCGACGAGTCCACTTCGTGGAAGGCGCCGTCATAAAGGTTGACCTTCATGTCGACCATCGGGAAGCCGATGAGCATGCCGCTGTCCCAAACCGAGTTCACGCCCTTTTCGACGCCCGGGATGTATTCCTTCGGGATCGAGCCGCCGACGATCGTCGTCGTGAACTCGTTGCCCTTGCCCGTTTCATTCGGCTCGAGCTTCAGCTTGACGCGCGCGAACTGACCCGTACCGCCCGTCTGCTTCTTATGCGTGTAGTCGATATCGGCAGCGCGTGCGAGCGTCTCACGATACGCAACCTGCGGAGCGCCCGTGTTGGCTTCGACGCCGTAGGTGCGCTTCAGGATGTCGACCTTAATGTCGAGATGAAGCTCGCCCATGCCCTTCAGAATCGTCTCGCCCGATTCCGGATCGACCGAAACGCGGAAAGAGGGATCTTCGAGAGCGAGCGTATGCAGCGCGATCGCCATCTTTTCCTGATCGGCCTTCGTCTTCGGCTCGACCTTCATTTCGATGACGGGGTTCGGGAACTCCATCTTCTCGAGAATGACCGGCTTCGAGGGATCGCAGAGCGTTTCGCCCGTGCGGGTATCCTTGAGGCCCTGCAGAGCGACGATGTCGCCAGCGAAGGCTTCCTTGATTTCTTCGCGGTCAGCAGCGTGCATGAGGTACATGCGGCCGGCGCGCTCTTTCTTGTCGCGCGTCGTGTTCGCAAGCGCCATGCCCTGCTCGAGCTTGCCCGAGTAGATGCGGCAGAACGTGATCGAGCCGACGTGCTCGAAGCTCATGATCTTGAAGGCGATCATCGACAGCGGCTCGCTGTCTGACGGCTTGCGGAGAATCTCTGCGTCCGTCTTCGGATCGATGCCGGTATAAGCTTCGCGATCGAGCGGCGAAGGCAGGAAGTCGACGACGGCGTCGAGCAACGGCTGCACGCCCTTGTTCTTGAAAGCCGAGCCGCACATCATCGGATAGAAAGCGCGCGTAACGGTCGCCTTACGGATCAGCTTGCGAAGCGTGTCCTCATCGGGCTCCTTGCCTTCGAGGTAAGCTTCCATCGCCGCGTCATCCATTTCGACGGCGGCTTCGATCAGCGCAGCGCGGTATTCGGCAGCCTTGTCGGCGAGATCGGCCGGGATCGGCCCCTCGGTCATCTTGGCTTCTTTGCCATCACCGTCCCAGGTGATCGCGACCATACGGATAAGGTCGACGACGCCACGGAAGTCGGATTCGGCACCGATCGGAATCTGCAGCGGCACAGCGCGGGCACCAAGCTTATCCTTGATGTCTGCGAGGCACATGTAGAAGTCTGCGCCGGTCTTATCCATCTTGTTGGAGAAGATAATGCGCGGAACGTTGTACTTGTCGCCCTGACGCCAGACGGTTTCCGTCTGCGGCTCGACGCCCTGGTTGGAGTCGAGAACACACACGGCGCCGTCGAGCACGCGAAGCGAACGCTCGACTTCGATCGTGAAGTCGACGTGGCCTGGGGTGTCGATGATGTTCAGACGGCGCTTTCTGCCGTCGCGGCCGGGCCAGAAGCAGGTCGTCGCGGCAGACGTGATCGTGATGCCGCGCTCGGCTTCCTGATCCATAAAGTCCATCGTCGCGGCGCCGTCATGGACTTCGCCGATTTTATAGGACTTACCGGTGAAATAGAGGACGCGCTCGGTAGTCGTAGTTTTCCCGGCATCAATGTGGGCCATGATGCCGAAATTGCGGTAGTCCTCAATTGCGTATTGCCGGGCCATATCTGCCTCGAAATCCTTGTAATTACCTTAGTGCGCCAGTCCTACCAGCGGTAGTGCGAGAAGGCGCGGTTGGCTTCCGCCATCTTATGCGTGTCTTCGCGCTTCTTAACGGCCGTACCGCGGTTGTTCGCGGCGTCGAGCAATTCGCCCGAGAGCTTATCAATCAGCGTCGATTCATTCCGCGCACGAGCGGCGGAGATCAACCAGCGAATGGCGAGTGCCTGACGGCGCTCGTTGCGAACTTCGACCGGCACCTGGTACGTCGCACCACCAACGCGGCGCGAACGAACTTCTACCGACGGCATGACGTTGTCGAGCGCCTGACGGAAGAGGTCGATCGGGTTTGCCTTGCCCCGCTGCTCCATCTTATCGAAAGCACCGTAAACCATGCGCTCGGCAACCGACTTCTTACCATGCTCCATCACCGCATTCATGAACTTGGTGACAACAACATCGTTGAACTTCGGATCGGGGATCACTTCCCGCTTTTGCGCCGCGTGACGACGAGACATCCTGTCTGACCCTTCGCTTCGAATTCTTTTTAAATCTTACAGGCCAGATCATCCGGCCCAGACGAGACCGATACTTACTTCGGCCGCTTTGCACCGTACTTCGAGCGACGCTGACGGCGGGCAGAGACGCCCTGCGTATCGAGCACGCCACGAATGATGTGGTAACGAACGCCCGGCAAGTCCTTGACGCGGCCGCCACGGATCAGGACCACGGAGTGTTCCTGAAGGTTGTGACCCTCGCCCGGGATGTAGCCGATAACTTCAAAGCCATTGGTCAGCCGGATCTTGGCGACCTTACGCAAAGCGGAGTTCGGCTTCTTCGGCGTCGTCGTATAGACGCGCGTGCAGACGCCACGCTTCTGCGGGCAAGCTTCCATGTGGCGCGATTTCTCGCGGTAGACTGGCTTTACCCGGGGCTTCCGGATCAACTGTTGTATCGTCGGCATTCGCCCAATCCTACTTCGCGACACATCCCCGAACCGGAAATGCGCCAAGCAAACCTGCCAGGTGCGCGAAGTCCGCCCCTAGCAAGGAAAAAACCAGAGGATCGTGCCGCCCGGAGGGTGACAGATCATGGCCCGTCGATGTGCTCTGCTTTATTGACGGGAGCGTTTAGGTCCAAAATTGGCGCTAAAAGCGCCGAGTGACCTACCACCAACCCGTGAGAGTGGGCGGAGCTATATACACACCCGCCATATTGGTCAACAGCCCGTCGAAGAGGTTGCGAAATTATTTTCGCAGAATGCGCTGCTGCGGGGCAAAGTTGACCTGCGACCCGTTGTCGGGGCGAAGGCTAAGCGCGTTTTAACGGCGCGGGAATCGCGATCGGCGAGATTTCCCCAAGAATCAGATTCGACGCCGCACTGCGAAATGAAGCAGCAAAACGGCCGCTTCATGGTTGAAGCGGCCGTCTTGGTTATTCTCGTTTTTTCGAAGCGTGAAGGATTTACTCGGCAGCCTCCTCAGCCGGGCGCCGGCGGCGGCGAGCGGCAGGGCCGGCTCCCGCGTCAGGCGACGGCAGGTTGCTCGTCTTGGCCTTCTCCTTGGCGATCAGATCGTCACGCTGGACAGCAACCTTGCGGAGCTGACGCAGCATGCCGCCCGTACCAGCCGGGATGAGACGGCCGACGATGACGTTTTCCTTGAGACCGTCGAGCGTATCCGACTTGCCGTTGACGGCGGCGTCGGTGAGCACGCGCGTGGTTTCCTGGAACGACGCAGCGGAGATGAACGAACGGGTCTGGAGCGACGCCTTGGTGATGCCGAGCAGAACCGGGGTCGCCGTCGCCGCACGCTTGCCTGCCTTCTGAGCCGCAGCGTTGACTTCGTCGTACTCGATACGGTCGAGCTGCTCGCCCTTGATGAGCTCGGTCTCGCCCGCATCCGTGACTTCGACCTTCTGCAGCATCTGACGAACGATCACTTCGATATGCTTATCGTTGATCGTCACGCCCTGCAGACGGTAGACGTCCTGGATCTCGTTGATCAGGTAGTTCGCGAGTTCCTCGACGCCCTTGATGGCCAAGATGTCGTGCGGCGCCGGATTGCCGTCGTACACGAAGTCGCCACGCTCGACGCGATCGCCGTGCTGAACCGCAAGGCTCTTGCCACGCGGGATCAGATATTCGACCGCTTCCAGCGACTCATCATCTGGCTTGATCGTGATGCGCTGCTTGTTCTTGTAGTCCTTGCCGAACTCGACCGTGCCGGAGACTTCCGCGAGGATCGCGTGATCCTTCGGACGCCGGGCTTCGAAGAGTTCCGCGACGCGCGGCAGACCGCCGGTGATGTCGCCCGACTTCGCCGAAGCCGTCGGAATACGAGCAAGAACGTCGCCCGCCTTCACTTCCGCACCGCGATCGACCGAGAGAACAGCCTCGACCGAGAGCAGGTAGCGGGCATCGCCGCCACGCGCGACCTTGATCGGCTTGCCTTTCGAGTCCTTGATCACGATTGCGGGCTTCAGCTCGTTGCCCCGCGGCGAGGTACGCCAATCGACGATGACGCGGTTCGACGTACCCTTCATCTCGTCCGTTTGCTCGCGGACGGATGCACCTTCGATCAAGTCTTCGAAATCGACCGTACCGTTGGCTTCCGAAAGGATCGGACGGGTGTAGGGATCCCACTGCGCGATCTTGGTGCCGCGCTTCACGGTATCGCCCTCGTCGACGAACATGCGCGAACCATAGCTGATCTTATGGGTCGCAAGTTCCTTGCCCGACTGATCGACGATGACGACGGACATGATCCGGGTCATCGCGACGTTCTGGCCCTTCGAGTCCTTCGCGATGGCGCGGTTCTTCAGCTTCACCGTGCCGTTGAAGTTACTCTCAATGAACGAAGAGTCGACAAGGTTCGCCGTGCCGCCGATGTGGAACGTACGCATCGTCAGCTGCGTGCCGGGCTCACCGATCGACTGTGCAGCGATGACGCCGACAGCTTCACCGATGTTGACCGGCGTACCGCGAGCAAGGTCGCGGCCGTAGCACTTGGCGCACACGCCGTTGATCGTTTCGCACGTCAGCACCGAACGGATGCGGACTTCCTGGATCTCAGCCTTGCCGATGGCTTCGGCCTGCTTTTCCTCGATCAGTTCGCCGTTGGCGACG
The DNA here is from genome assembly GCF_000384335.2 of Hyphomicrobium sp. 99. NCBI lineage: Bacteria > Pseudomonadati > Pseudomonadota > Alphaproteobacteria > Hyphomicrobiales > Hyphomicrobiaceae > Hyphomicrobium > Hyphomicrobium sp. 99. Next base: position 1,915,226 of record NZ_KQ031382.1, on the reverse strand, counting down.
ATGACTTCGCCCGTCACCGGATGCTTGATGTCTTCCTGAGCCGTACGGCCAAGCACGCGCGCCGCAAGCGACACGATAACCTGACCGGCGTCGACGACTGCCTGCACGTTGATGCCGGCGTCGGTTCCGCAATCGATCTCGGAAATGATGGCATCCTGCGCGACGTCGACGAGACGACGCGTGAGGTAGCCCGAGTTCGCCGTCTTCAAGGCGGTGTCGGCCAGACCCTTACGGGCGCCGTGCGTCGAGTTGAAGTACTCGAGAACGGAGAGGCCTTCCTTGAAGTTCGAGATGATCGGCGTCTCGATGATTTCGCCCGAAGGTTTCGTCATCAGGCCGCGCATACCGGCGAGCTGCTTCATCTGCGCCGGCGAACCGCGCGCACCCGAGTGGCTCATCATGTAGACCGAGTTGATCGGCTTGTCGCGGCCCGTCACCGGGTCCTTATGAACCGCCGAAATACGGTCCATCATTTCCTTCGCGATCAAGTCGGTGCAACGCGACCAGGCGTCGACGACCTTGTTGTACTTCTCGAGCTGCGTGATCAGACCGTCCTGATACTGCTGCTCGAAATCGCGGACTTCGACGTTGGTCTTTTCGACGATCTTTTCCTTCGTCTCCGGGATCAACATGTCGTCCTTGCCGAACGAGATGCCTGCCTTGAAAGCGTGATGGAAGCCGAGCGCCATGATGCGGTCGCAGAAGATCACCGTCTCCTTCTGACCGCAGTTACGGTACACGGCGTCGATCATGCCGGAGATGTTCTTCTTCGTCAGAAGCTGGTTGATGAGTCCGAACTTGACGTTGCCCGACTTCGGCAGATGCTCTGCGAGCAACATGCGGCCCGGCGTCGTCTCGTGGACTTCGACCAGCTTTTCGCCTTCCGGCGTGGTCGACGTGAAGCGGCCCTTCACCTTGGCGTGCAAGCTGACGGATTTCGATTCGAGGGCGTGCAGCACCTCGTTGATCGAGCCGAGCAACATGCCTTCGCCGGGTTCGCCGTCGCGCATCATCGACAGGTAGTAGAGACCCAACACGATGTCCTGCGACGGCACGATGATCGGCTGGCCGTTCGCCGGATGCAGAATGTTGTTCGTCGACATCATCAGGACGCGCGCTTCCAGCTGCGCTTCGAGCGACAGCGGAACATGCACGGCCATCTGGTCGCCGTCGAAGTCGGCGTTGAAGGCAGCGCAGACCAGCGGGTGAAGCTGGATGGCCTTACCCTCGATCAGTTGTGGTTCGAACGCCTGAATGCCGAGGCGGTGAAGCGTCGGCGCGCGGTTCAGCATCACCGGATGCTCGCGAATGACCTCATCGAGAACGTCCCAGACCTCGGGTTTCTCTTTTTCGACGAGCTTCTTCGCCTGCTTGACGGTTGCTGCCTGACCGAGCGTCTGCAGACGCGCGTAGATGAACGGCTTGAAGAGTTCGAGCGCCATCTTCTTCGGCAGGCCGCACTGGTGGAGCTTCAGCTCCGGACCGACGACGATGACCGAACGGCCCGAATAGTCGACGCGCTTGCCGAGCAAGTTCTGACGGAAGCGGCCCTGCTTGCCCTTCAGCATGTCGGCGAGCGACTTCAGCGGACGCTTGTTGGCGCCCGTGATGACGCGGCCGCGGCGGCCGTTGTCGAACAGAGCGTCGACGGCTTCCTGCAGCATGCGCTTTTCGTTGCGGATGATGATGTCCGGCGCACGCAGCTCCATCAACCGCTTCAAACGGTTGTTACGGTTGATGACGCGGCGATAGAGATCGTTGAGATCCGACGTCGCGAATCGGCCGCCATCGAGCGGAACAAGCGGACGCAATTCCGGCGGAATGACCGGAACCTGGGTCAGGATCATCCACTCCGGACGGTTGCCGCTTTCCATGAAGGCTTCGATGACCTTCAGGCGCTTGCCGAGCTTCTTCGGCTTCAGTTCCGTCGTCGCTTCGGCAATCTCCTGGCGGAGATGGGCTGCGATCTTCGGCAGGTCCATCGCGGACAACAGCTCGCGGATCGCCTCCGCGCCGATGCCGGCGGTGAAGGTGTCGGCGCCGTACTCATCGATCGCCTGGTTGTACTGCTCTTCCGTGAGAAGCTGGCGCTCGGCGAACGGCGTCGTGCCCGGCTCGATGACGATGTAGTTTTCGAAATAGAGAACGCGCTCGAGATCCTTGAGCGCCATGTCCATCAGCAGGCCGATGCGCGAGGGCAGCGACTTCAGGAACCAGATGTGCGCAACGGGAGCGGCGAGCTCGATGTGGCCCATGCGCTCGCGCCGAACCTTTGCGAGCGTCACCTCGACGCCGCACTTTTCGCAGATCAGTCCCTTGTACTTCATGCGCTTGTACTTGCCGCACAAGCATTCGTAATCCTTGATCGGCCCGAAGATGCGGGCGCAGAACAGACCGTCGCGCTCCGGCTTGAACGTGCGGTAGTTGATCGTTTCCGGCTTTTTGATCTCACCATAGGACCAGGACAGGATGTCCTCGGGCGAAGCGATCGAGATCCGGATCTGGTCGAAGACCGGCACCGGAGCCTGCGATTTAAAAATGTTGGTGATTTCGTTCATCGGCTGTCTCCTCGAGGGCTCGGCGGGGGTGGCCGCGCCCGTGGAATCTAGTGGTCGAGTCGTGAGGGCCTCCGCTCGATCCCGAGCGAAGGCCGTCTTCGTTGTTCGTTATTCGGCCGCCGGCGGCAGCTGTGCCTGAGGTGCTTCCTCTTCCGGCTCGACTTCGGCTTCGATCAGCGGAGGCGCCTCGCTGTTGACGAGCTCGACGTTCAAGCCGAGAGCGCGCATTTCCTTGACGAGCACGTTGAAGCTTTCCGGAACGCCGGCCTCGAATGCGTCGTCACCCCTGACGATCGCCTCGTAAACCTTCGTTCGGCCCGCGACGTCGTCCGATTTGACCGTGAGCATTTCCTGCAGCGTGTACGCAGCACCGTAAGCTTCGAGAGCCCAGACTTCCATTTCGCCGAAGCGCTGGCCACCGAACTGCGCCTTACCGCCCAGCGGCTGCTGGGTGACGAGCGAGTAGGGACCGATCGAACGGGCGTGGATCTTGTCGTCGACAAGGTGGTGCAGCTTCAGGACGTACTTGTAGCCAACCGTGACCTTACGATCGAAAGGCTCGCCCGTGCGTCCGTCGAACAGCGTCGACTGGCCCGAGGTATCGAAGCCCGCGAGCTGCAACATCTCGACGATGTCTTTTTCGCGCGCGCCGTCGAACACCGGCGTTGCAATCGGAACCCCCGTCTTGAGGTTTTCCGCGATGCCGAGAAGCTCTTCGTCCTTCATCGACGGCTTGATCTCGTCCGCGCCGTAAACGCGCGTCATCTGATCACGCAACGCCTTCGCCTGCCCACTCTCGTGGAACTGGTGGATAGCGTCGTCGATCAGGCGACCGAGACCACGGCACGCCCAGCCAAGATGCGTTTCGAGAATCTGTCCGACGTTCATGCGCGAAGGCACGCCGAGCGGGTTCAGAACGACGTCGACCGGCGTGCCGTCCTCGAGGAACGGCATGTCTTCCGACGGGACGATCATCGACACGACGCCCTTGTTGCCGTGACGGCCGGCCATCTTATCGCCCGGCTGGATCTTGCGCTTCACGGCGACGAAGACCTTGACCATCTTCATGACGCCTGGCGGCAGTTCGTCACCACGCTGAAGCTTGTCGACCTTGTCGGCAAAGCGAAGGCCCAAGCCCTTCTTGGCGTCTTCGTACTGCTTCTGGATCGCCTCGACTTCGGCCTGTGCCTTCTCGTTCGCGAGACCGATTTCCCACCACTGGCTGCGGGGGATATCGTCGAGGATCGCGGTGTCGATCACCGTGCCCTTGCGAGCGTTCTTCGGACCCTTGGCGACTTCCTTGCCCATCAGCGCGTCTTTGAGGCGCGCATAGACGTTACGGTCGAGGATCTGCAATTCGTCGTCGCGGTCCTTCGCGAGACGCTCGATCTCCTCACGCTCGATCGCCATCGCACGCTCGTCTTTCTCGACGCCGTGACGATTGAAGACGCGGACTTCGACGATCGTTCCGGAGACGCCCGGCGGCAGACGGAGCGAGGTGTCGCGCACGTCGGACGCCTTCTCGCCGAAGATGGCGCGAAGCAGCTTCTCTTCCGGCGTCATCGGGCTTTCGCCCTTCGGCGTGATCTTGCCGACGAGGATGTCGCCCGGGTGGACTTCGGCGCCGATGTAGACGATGCCGGCTTCGTCGAGGTTCTTCAGCGCTTCTTCCGAAACGTTCGGAATATCACGCGTGATTTCCTCAGGCCCGAGCTTCGTGTCTCGCGCCATGACTTCGAATTCCTCGATGTGGATCGAGGTGAACACGTCCTCAGAGACGACGCGTTCGTTCATCAAAATCGAGTCTTCGAAGTTGTAGCCCATCCACGGCATGAACGCGACGAGCACGTTCTTGCCGAGCGCCAGCTCGCCGAGCTCGGTCGACGGACCGTCAGCGATGATGTCGCCTGCCCTCACGTGGTCGCCGACGTTGATCAGCGGACGCTGGTTGATACAGGTGTTCTGGTTCGAGCGCTGGAACTTGCGAAGACGATAGATGTCGACGCCCGGCTTCGAAGGATCCTGCTCTTCCGTCGCGCGGATAACGATACGGGTTGCATCGACCTGATCAACGATGCCCGTCCGGCGTGCCGCGATCGCGGCGCCCGAATCCTGCGCCACACGCTCTTCCATGCCGGTTCCGACCAACGGCGCTTCCGCCTTGATCAGAGGAACGGCCTGACGCTGCATGTTCGAGCCCATCAGAGCGCGGTTGGCGTCGTCGTTCTCGAGGAACGGGATGAGCGCGGCCGCGACCGATACGAGCTGCTTGGGCGACACGTCGATGTAGTCGACCTTGTCCGTCGGGACGAGCATCACGTCGCCGTTGTGGCGAACCGTGACGAGATCTTCCGTCAGCTTGCCTTTGGAATCGATCTCGGCGTTCGCCTGCGCCACGTGGTGACGCATTTCTTCCATGGCTGAAAGATACGCGACCTCGTCCGTTACGCGGCCGTTGACGACCTTGCGATACGGGCTCTCGATGAAGCCATACTTGTTTACGCGCGCGAACGTCGCGAGCGAGTTGATCAGACCGATGTTCGGACCTTCCGGCGTTTCAATCGGGCAGATACGGCCATAGTGCGTCGGATGCACGTCGCGGACTTCGAAGCCTGCGCGCTCACGCGTCAAACCGCCCGGTCCAAGTGCCGAAAGACGGCGCTTGTGGGTGATCTCGGAGAGTGGGTTCGTCTGGTCCATGAACTGCGAGAGCTGCGAAGATCCGAAGAACTCGCGCACCGCAGCCGCTGCCGGCTTGGCGTTGATCAAGTCCTGCGGCATCACCGTGTCGATATCGACGGACGACATACGCTCCTTGATGGCGCGCTCCATCCGCAGCAGGCCGACGCGATACTGGTTTTCCATCAGCTCGCCGACGGAACGTACGCGGCGGTTGCCGAGATGGTCGATGTCGTCGATTTCGCCCTTGCCGTCGCGCAGATCGACAAGCGTCTTCACGACCGCGAGGATGTCTTCCTTGCGGAGCACGCGCATCGTATCGGGCGCATCGAGTTCAAGACGCATGTTCATCTTCACGCGGCCGACGGCCGAGAGATCGAAACGCTCGGGATCGAAGAACAGGCCTTGGAACAGCGCGGTCGCGGCTTCGATGGTCGGCGGCTCGCCCGGGCGCATGACCCGGTAGATGTCCATCAGCGCTTCCTGCTGATTGGCGTTCTTGTCGATGTTCAGCGTGTTGCGGATGAACGCGCCGGTGTTGACGTAGTCGATGTCGAGGATGTGGAATTCCTTGACCTTCTGCTCCTTGAGCTCGGCCAGCAGGTTTTCATCCAGCTCGTCGCCGGCTTCTGCGAAGATCTTACCGGTCTCGAGATCGACGATATCTTCGGCGATGAAGCGGCCGGCGAGATCCTCGGCGGAGATCAAGATTTCCTTGACGCCGCTCTCGGCGATCTCGCGCGAACGCCGCGCGGTGATCTTCTCGGTGGCGCGCGCAATGACTTCACCCGTCTTGGCGTCAGCGATATCCGACTGCGGAGTTACGCCGCGGAACTTCTCCGCCAGGAACGGCATCTTCCAGCCGCGCTTCGATTCCTTGATCGGGATGTGCCTGTAGAAGTGCGCCAGGATTTCCTCGTCATCGAGGCCGAGCGCATACAGCATCGTCGTCACCGGCAACTTGCGGCGACGGTCGATACGAACATAAACGTTGTCCTTCGCGTCGAACTCGAAATCGAGCCAGGAACCGCGATAGGGAATGATGCGAGCCGCGAACAACAGCTTGCCGGACGAGTGCGTCTTGCCGCGATCGTGGTCGAAGAAAACGCCCGGCGAGCGGTGCATCTGCGAGACGATAACGCGCTCGGTGCCGTTGATGATGAACGTGCCGTTCAAGGTCATCAGGGGCATGTCGCCCATGTAGACGTCCTGCTCCTTGACGTCCTTGATCGACTTCGAACCCGTCTCTTCGTTCACGTCGAATACGATCAAACGCAGCTTGACCTTGAGCGGCGCTGCGTATGTCATATCGCGCTGCATGCACTCATCGGTATCGAATTTCGGCGGTTCGAACTCGTAGCTGACGAATTCCAGCGTCGACTTTCCGGCGAAATCCGAGATCGGAAATACGCTGCGGAAAACCGACTGAAGGCCGAAGTCGTCCGACCTTCCGCCCGGCGGCTCTTTGACCATCAGGAAGTCATCATAAGATGCTTTCTGAACCTCGATGAGGTTCGGCATCTTCGCGACTTCTCCGAGATGTCCAAATTGCTTCCGGAGGCGTTTACGGCTGGTGAGGGTTTGAGCCATGTCGGTCCCTTCGTGCTCTCGTTTGCGGGGCAGACCCGCGATCCAAATGCGACGCGCTCAGGGTCCCTGGAGAACTGGGACCTCTTGAAACGGTTCACCGGAAGGTCCGTTTTGAGGCTCGTGCGAACCCCGGACCCTCCGGAAAACCGTTTTGTTTGCGCATTGAAGCTCCACGTCTGGAGCCGGCCGCAATGCGCGGTATGTACGTGTCACCCGACGGCCGGGTGGGAAGCAGGCATCGGCACCGGCCAGGATGGTCCCAGCCGGTGCCGAAGATCGATTACTTCACTTCGACGACTGCGCCCTGATCCTCAAGCTGCTTCTTGAGCTTCTGGGCTTCGTCCTTCGAGACGCCTTCCTTCACAGTCTTGCCACCGGCCTCGACGAGGTCTTTGGCTTCCTTCAGGCCGAGGCCCGTGATGGCGCGAACTTCCTTGATGACGTTGATCTTCTTGTCGCCGCCAGACTTCAGGATGACGGTGAACTCCGTCTGCTCTTCTGCCGGTGCAGCGGCTGCGCCAGCTGCAGGTGCGGCAACTGCGACAGCTGCTGCTGCCGACACGCCCCACTTCTCTTCCAGAGCCTTGGCAAGCTCAGCGGCTTCGAGCACGGTCAGGCTCGAAAGGTCATCAACAATTTTTTCGATCTTAGACATATATAGTGTCCTTACGGTTTGAACCTAGAGGTTGAATTGCAGCACCCCCTTTTGGGCCGTACTGCATGTGGTTTTCGAGGACTCAAAGAGCCCACAACTCGTCTTCGGCTAGGCAGCTGCCTCTTCCTTCGACGCCTTCGCCTGGATGACGCGTGCGAGCTTGGCACCGGGCTCCTTGACGGTCCGGGCGATTTTCGTCGCCGGAGCATTCAAGAGACCGATGATCTTCGCGCGCAGTTCATCAAGCGACGGCAGATCGGCAAGAGCTTGCACGCCTTTCGCGTCAAGGATCGTTTTGCCCATCGCGCCGCCGAGGATCACGAGCTTGTCGTTACCCTTGGCATAAGCGACGGTCGCCTTCGCCGCTGCGATCGGATCCTTCGAGAAGGCCAGAACGGTCGGCCCCTTCAAAAGATCTGAAAGCTTTTCGGCGTCGGTGTCCTTGAGCGCGAGCTGTGCCAGCTTGTTCTTGGCTACCTTCACAGAGCCGCCAGCGTCTTTGACGCGCCTGCGGAACTCTGCGGATTGAGCAGCCACCATGCCGGTGTTGTGGGCGACCACAACCACGCCAGTGCTCTTCAGCTCTGTGTGGAGATGATCAATGAGCTCACGTTTCGCGGCTCTATCCACGTCTCGTCTCCTTGCTGCGAAGCTTCATTTACGAAGCCCCGCGGGTTGCACCTTTGCCGCCGTCTCCAATTAGGATCGGGCGACTCTAGTCTGTCCTCGTTCCCGTGGACCGCGAGTGGTGAGCGGCACGGTGCTGACCCAGAAGGTTCAAACCGAACTGGAGGCTCTCGCCTCAAATCCGATCCACTTCTGTCTCATGTAGGCTCTCTCGAGAGAGAGACTTAGGCTTTCCGGCGAACCGGACCGCACCCACAATCTCGGACAGTGCTGAACCGAAGCGCGAAGCCCCGGTTCAGGGTTTTCCGGGTTGCCCCGGAATTCTTCAAAACTTAGACGACTGGCCCCGATGCGACGGTCGCCGTATCGAGCTTCACGCCCGGACCCATCGTCGAGGACAGCGAAACCTTCTTCAGGTACGTGCCCTTCGAGCCCGTCGGCTTGGCCTTGATGACCGCATCGACGAAAGCCTTGATGTTCTGGACGAGCGCTTCCTCGGTGAAGCTTGCCTTGCCGACGCCAGCGTGAACGATGCCAGCCTTCTCGACGCGGAACTCAACCGAGCCGCCCTTCGCACCCTTGACGGCGCCCGTGACGTCCATCGTCACAGTGCCGACACGCGGGTTCGGCATCAGACCGCGCGGGCCCAACACTTTACCGAGACGACCGACGAGGCCCATCATGTCCGGCGTCGCAATGCAGCGATCGAAGTTGATCGTGCCCTTCGAGACGATTTCGACGAGGTCTTCGGCGCCGACAACGTCAGCTCCCGCAGCCTTCGCCTCTTCAGCCTTGGCGCCACGCGCGAAGACAGCAACGCGAGCCGTACGGCCCGAGCCGTTCGGCAGGTTGCAGACGCCACGCACCATCTGGTCGGCGTGCTTGGGATCGACGCCGAGGTTGACTGCAACCTCGATCGTCTCATCGAACTTCGCCTTGGCGCGCTGCTTGATGAGCTTTACAGCCTCGTCGACACCGTAAGCCTTGCCAGCCGAAATGCCCTGCTTGATGGCTTCCATGCGCTTGCCACCGGCATCGCGCGTTTCCTTGATCTTTTCAGCGCTGATTTGAGCTTTTGCCATTGGACTACTCCACCACCTTGAGACCCATCGAACGCGCACTACCCGCAAGCGTGCGGGCGGCGGCGTCGAGATCGTCGGTGTTCATGTCCTTGAGCTTGCCCTTGGCAATCTCTTTCAGCTGATCGATCGTCACCTGACCGGCAACGATACGGCCCGGCTCTTTCGAGCCCTGACCGCCCTTACCCGTGGGACGAAGGCCAGCGGCCTTCTTGATGAGATACGTCGCCGGAGGCTGGCGCATCTCGAACGTGAAGGAACGATCCGAGTAGACCGTGATCTTCACGGGAATCGGTGTACCCTGCTCAAGGTCCTTCGTTTTCGCATTGAAGGACTTGCAGAATTCCATGATATTGACGCCGCGCTGACCAAGCGCGGGACCGATCGGAGGCGACGGATTGGCCGCCCCAGCCGGTACTTGAAGATTGATAAAGCCGTCTATTTTCTTCGCCATAGTTCCCCTTCAGCGTTAGAGCCCGCGCCGGATGACCGGGCTCAGGGTTAGCGGTCAAACGGACCGGCCTCCATTTCGGACGACCTGCCCTCCCGCACATCGCCGCTCCGGAATTCAAATCCCGATGCGGTCTCCGGCGGCACTGCGCCGGAACTTGCTCATGCCTGCATCACCGAAGCGGCGACGTCAGGCAGGTACCTTTTCAACCTGCGTGAATTCGAGTTCGACAGGCGTCGGACGCCCAAAGATCGAAACCGCGACCTTGACGCGCGAACGCTCCTCGTCGACCTCCTCGACGATACCGGTGAACGAGGCAAACGGGCCGTCAGCCACCTTGACGTTCTCGCCGATCTCGAAGGTGATCGTCGGCTTCGGCCGCTCAACACCCTCCTTGACCTGATTCAAGATGCGCATCGCCTCGGCTTCAGGGATCGGCATCGGCTTGTTGTCCGCGCCGAGGAAGCCCGTGACCTTGGGCGTGTTCTTGATCATGACGAACGCGGCGTCGGTCATCTTCATTTTGACGAGGACGTAGCCCGGCAGAAACTTCCGCTCGGTCGGAATCTTCCGGCCGCGCTTGATTTCAACGACTTCCTCGGTCGGCACGACGATCTCTTCGAAGAGATTATCGAGACCGCCCGCCTTGGCCCGCTCGCGGATAGCGTCAGCGACCTTGCGTTCGAAATTCGTATATGCGTGCACGATGTACCAGCGCGTACCGGCAACCGTTGCTTTATCTTCGCGTTCTTGCGCGACAACCATTCTCAAAGGCCCTCTGGCGCGTCAGTAAAATCGAGTATTCGAGCCGATTTTCAGGTGCCCACCCCTAAGACGAAACGCACTATATGGCTCAACGCCTGATCAACGAGCAAAAAGAAAACAGAGGCGAGCGCGACCATGATGAGCACCATCAAAGTCGTGATCCACACCTCTTTCCAAGTCGGCCAGGTCACCTTGGCGACTTCCTGCCGAACTTCCTTCATAAAGGTTATGGGATTCAACTTCGCCATCAAACTGCTTTCCGTGCGCATAAGCGACAACATGCCGCACCGGCCTCGGTATGCTTACCGGGTCGGTCGGCAGATCAAACCGTCATGAGGCTGGCAGGGGCGGAGGGTCTCGAACCCCCGACCTTCGGTTTTGGAGACCGACGCTCTACCAATTGAGCTACACCCCTAAACCCGATACGAGCGAAAACCCGATCGTCGAGCAGCCTCTTTCGGGGCGTGCACCCTTAACCGATGTTTGAGAGCTTGTCAGCCCCGCTCGCGCCTTTTTTCTTATTCGACCTGCGATAGATGGCATCGGAGAGCTTCGGCAGCCCCTTCCCTCCCCCTGGGAGGTGGGCCGCCAACCTTTGGCGCGGCGATATGAACGCCTCATCCGGTTTCGGATGAAGCGTCCAAATGCCGGCGATCAGACGTTTTCGAGGTCAGCGGCCCGACCAGGGTCCCGGCGGTGCCGTCGAGGCCGAGCTTCCGTCCGTCACCGGCTCAATGATGACGGCCGAGCCGTAGGCCAAGACCTCTGTCACCGCGGCGGCGATCTCGTTGGCGTCGTAGCGCATCGCGATGACGGCGTTGGCGCCCATGCTTTGCGCGTGCTCGACGAGGAGATCGAAGGCTTCCTGGCGCGTATGCTCGGCAAGCCGCGTATAAACGGAGATGTTGCCGCCGAAGAAGATCTGGATCGCGGCGCCGATATTGCCGACGACGCTGCGTGACCGAACCGTCAGCCCGCGCACCAGTCCCAGATGGCGAACAACCCGAAACCCTGGAATGTCGTTCGTTGTAACGACCAGCATGGCACTCCCCTTTTCATCCCAGCCGGCATCGCGCCGGCCCCTTCCCGATTCGCCGCAGGCTAACGCGAGATGCGTTTCGATACGAGCGACCTGACGGGTTTGGCCAGAAAGCCATCGAGGCACGCTCAGGCGCTCGTCTGGAGTGCCGCGGAAAGGATTTCACGGCAGCGAGCGATCGTAGCGGCGATTTCGCTGACGGGCACCGGCTTGCTGAAATAGAAGCCCTGAACCTCCTCGCAACCGGCATTCATAACCATCGCCAACTGATCGGCCGTCTCGACGCCTTCGGCGATCGTCGTCATGTGCAAGCGTTTTGCGAGCTCGGCGATCGATTGCACGATTGCTGCGGCGTCGCGCTCATTTCGCGTGCCGAAATCTCGCACGAAAGACCGCTCGATCTTGAGCTTGTCGAAGGGGAAACTCCGCAAGTAGCTCAGCGAGCCGTAGGCAGTTCCGAAATCGTCGAGCAGGATTTTGATGCCGAGAGACCGGAGACGATGCAGGAGCTCATGCGTCTTTGGATGATCCCGAAGCAACACGGATTCCGTGATTTCGAGTTCGAGACGGTCGCAAGCGAGACCCGATTGCGCGATCGCATCCGTGACCGCAACATAAAGGTCGCCGCGCTCGAATTGCACCGACGAGAGATTGACCGCAACTTTGATATCGGCGGGCCATGAAGCCGCGTCCTTACACGCTTGGCCCAGTGCCCATTTGCCGATTTCGACGATCCACCCGCACTGTTCGGCAAAGGGAATAAAATCGCCGGGCGGAATGAGGCCATGCTCCGGATGACGCCAGCGTAGCAGAGCTTCGAAACTACTGACGCGTTTTGCGGTGACATCGACGACCGGCTGATAGTGCAGTTCGAACTGCTTCTTCTTCACGGCGACCTTCATGTCGGCGTCTAGTCTCTTTGCTTTCCCCGGAGCGTAATCGCCGTGCGGATCGAAAAACTCGTACCGGCCCCTTCCCGATGTCTTGGCGCGATGGAGAGCGAGATCGGCATTCTTCAGGATCTCATTGGGATCGGTGCCATGTTCGGGGGCAAGTGCGATGCTCAAGCTTGCGGTGACATACAGCTTGCGGCCGAGCAGTCTCTGCTCGGATGCAATGGCCGCCAGCAACCGCTGTGCCAAGCGCTCGAGCTGCTCGCGCGTGGTCGGACCAAACCTAATCAGTGCAAATTCATCGCCTCCGAGCCGCGCGAGAACATCGGATTTGCGGACGATTTTCAACATGCGCATTGCAACGCTTTTCAGCAAAGCGTCGCCGACCGGTTGGCCGAACGTATCGTTGACGCTCTTGAAGTCGTCGAGGTCGATCCAGAGGACCGCGAGATTGCTGCCTCTCGCAAGTGCGCTTTGAAGCTCTTCGCAAAAATGGACGCGATTATAAAGTTCAGTCAGCGCGTCATGGTGCGTGAGCCAAGCGATCTTTTTCTCCGCTTGGTGCTCGTCGGTAATATCCTCCAAAATGTCCACCCATCCGTCATCCGGCAAAGGCTCACTGGAAAGGCGAATGCTCCGGCCATTCTTCAGATATCTCGTTTGCGTAAATGACTTGCCTTCGGACAGCGCGGCCAGATGCTCCTTCATCCAACGCTGTTGAAGGGCGCGATCCCCTTTTGCGTCGAGACCTCGTTCCACCGACACGTGATGGCCGACGACATCGGCGAAGGAAGTGCCCGGCTTCGTCAGTGCATCGGGCAGATCCAAAATTTCGCGATAGAGGTTGTTGCAAACGACAAGGCGATGCTCCTTATCGAACATCGCCAAGCCGCGAACCATACTATACAGCGCGCTCTCAAAGAGCCCGCCTGGTTGTTCGATCGGCTTTTTTCTAGACCCATATGTCCTACGCGCAATGGGCTTGGATGAATGGCCGTCGGGCTTCATTTTTGTCTTTCGGGGAAATCGGGTCGTCGCAAATTAGTCAGTCTACAAATGAATTTAAAAATATATCGTATGTTGTCTTTGGATATGCCGAGCGGCTACTGGCTACTTCGCCAGTCATCTGAAGGCATAAGGCTTATGCTCGGGCTCGGCACCTGCTCGCCATTCGGGCGTGGCTTCTGAAATTGGTTCGCTTCGAATGAACTTGATTGCGAACTCGATGGCCGTTAACTCACGGCGATCTCTTCTGCTCCGATCAATTCAATCAAAACCGCGTGTCAATTTCACGCTAGCACTGTGCGAGACAAATTTGCGAAAATCTTCGTCCGACCAAGGCCCGAAAGCACCGTCGATCTTGGCGCACGCGGGGCCCATTTTAGCGCGTTATGACGTGATTTTCTGCGATGTATGGGGCGTTCTTCATAACGGGACGACGGCATTCGTCGGCGCCTGCCGGGCGCTCGAAAAGTTTCGTGCCGCCGGCGGCACGGTCATTCTCGTGACCAACGCGCCCGTTCCCAAGAGGCGGGTGGCCGACATGCTCGCCTCGCGACATGTTCCGACAAGCGCCTGGGACGATATCGTCTCATCCGGCGATCTTGCTCTCGATCACGTGGCGGCGCGCGGGTTTGAGGCGCTCCATTGCATAGGCCCGCAGGATCGCGATCAAGCCTTCTTCTCTGCGCTTCACACGCGCTCCGTTCCGCTGGACGAGGCGGAGGCGATCATCTGCACCGGACTCAATGACGACCGAAACGAAACGCCGGACGATTACCGGCCTCTTCTCGAGAGGGCCCTGGCGAAGCGTTTGCCGTTCGTCTGCGCAAATCCGGATCTCGTCGTCGACGTCGGAGGAACGCTTCTTTATTGCGCCGGGGCCATTGCGGACCTTTACCTCCATATGGGCGGCCCGGTGTTCTGGACAGGTAAACCTCACCTGAACACCTACGAGACGGCGCATCAAAAAGCGGAGGCGCTGCGCAACTCCAACGTCGATCGCAGCAAGGTTCTGGTCATCGGCGACGCACTACGGACGGACCTCAAAGGGGCAGAGAACTACGGCTGCGACGCGCTTTTCATTGCCTCGGGCATTCACCGGCATGAAACCATCGACGGCATAGATCTCTCGACGGCGAAGCTGTCCGACTTGTTCGGACCAGGTTCGCCGCCGGCACTCGGCGCCATGGTGGAACTCGCCTGGTAGCGTTCCCAGCGCTCTTAGTTTTCCTTCGTCAAAGGCAGGGGAGCTGGCGGCTCGGCTTTCGGGCGCTTCGGCGTCGGACCGTCCGAGAAGCTGTTGAACACAGTATCGGGCGAGGTCGTGTTGTGCTGTGATGGCACGAGCCGGCCGATCCAGACGTCGGTTGCGTGAGCGTGATCGAACTTCATGATATTGTCTTCGCGCCAGCCCTTGGCGCCCTGCTCGCGAACGGCGATGCGTGCGGTGTCGTTGTTGAACTCGGTGATGTACATCGATCTCAGCATCGCGAACGGGCCGCCGTTGATCCCTTTATCGAAGACGACGTCGATCGCTTGCTTGTTGGCGTCTACGCTCACCATGCGCACCGCTGCCGAACCGCCCTTCTCGAACGCGAGATTGAACGTGCGGGTTTGCGGCTCGTACGAAACTTCCTTGATTTTGACCAGCGGGCGGCCGTCCTGCTCGATGGGACCGACGATGAAGGACGAGCCATAGGCAGTGTTCCGCATATTCGACGGCGTCATCGGGCGGGCGCGCCAATAGCCGTCCTGAGGATAGAGAACGAGGACTTCTTCGGCCCCGTCGTCGCGCTTCATCCAGAGTTGAAGCAAGTGGAGGCCGGTCTCGACGCGATCTCCGACGCGCACCGTCGTCGTCGCGGGACGCCAGAACGTCGGATAGGAGAAGCCGACGAGCCAAAGCTTTTCGTCTTCATAAAGCGTCACTTTCTTAGGCGGGTTCGGTGCGGCGTAGCTCGGGTCCGATGCCATATCGCAGGCGGTCCAATCGGCCTCTACGTTTGCGCGCATATCGGCGGAGAGATAGACCGGATGTGCGGCTTCGATGCGAAATGCCCGGACGTTCTTATTTGTCAGCGAGATGGCGACGTTGTCCTTCTCGGCGCAGAGGACCTGCTCGCTCTGGTTCAACACGTCAACGGCAAGACCGTCCAATGATGCGGCATTAGCCGGCACGATCTCAGAAGCCAGCAGCAACAGCGCGGCGGCCAGCAGGCGAACGTAAAATGGCATTCAATACTCCGTTTCGATTCATTCGGTTTTGCCGGTCTAGCGTGGCTCGAGCACGGCATAAATGTCGCCTGAGTTCGCATCGTGCGGCAGTTTGCTGAGATAGCCAGCCATCTCCGTATCAGAGAGCCAGCGATCGAAGACCAACGTCTGTCCTTCACCAAGGGCGACATTGTAGCCATAGCCTGCCAGCGACGATAACCGGTCGAAACAGGCCATCGCCACGTCGCGGGCGATCGTCGTGAACTCGAACGAAAGCGCCTTGACCGGACGTGAGAGGCCGCGCAGCACCGCGTCTTCGTAACCTTCGACGTCGATCTTGACGAACGACGGCAATCCATAGCGTGCGATTAGCCCATCGAGTGTGACGACCTCGATCGGAATCTGTTCGTCCCAGGTTTGGCCTTCCCATCCTCTAGCGCCTTCGGCCTGGCGAACGAAGTCATGCGACAATGTCGAGACTGTCGGGTTCGTCGTATTGACGAAGAGCTGACGCGTTCCGGCTTCCGCGCCGACCGCGCGGTCGATGATCTCGACCAAAGGATCGCGGCCGTGGATGTGGCTCAGGGCAGAAAAGAGCAACGGCTGGGGCTCGATCGCGATGACGCGGGCGCCGAGCCGCCGGAACGACGACACGCGGTCGCCAACATGGGCGCCGACATCGAAGACGAGATCGCCCGGCTCGACAAAACGGCGATAGAGCGCATCCATTGCGCTTCGCGGGGCGTCGGGCCCGAGATAGATCCGGAGCGATCGGAAGACGCCCTCGAGAGACGGTGACACCATGAGGTCAGTTCCCCGCCTGCACGGCTCGTATTTCAGGCGGCGGCGTGAAGTCCTCGGGAATGCCCGCAATGCCGTGACGGCGAAAGAAGCGACCAACCGCGGGGCTCGCCGTGAAAACGACGAAGGGAACCGCGAGTACGTAGCCAGCCGTCAGCGGCAAGCTCCAAAAGACCGCGGCTGGCGAAATCAGAGCCATTGCCGCGTAGAGGGACAATCCGAAGAGAAGCTGTGGCCACAGCCATCGCAACGCGTCGGTCCACGCCACGCCTTCTCCGTCGCGGCGTTGGCCGTTCCAAACGACGGCTCTGCCGATCAAGAGGCCGGCCATGAACATTGACGTGCGTATGGTCGTCACGGCGCCGAGGATGAGCGAGAACACGATTTCGATGATCGCGCTGGATGCAAAGCTGAGCCAGCCTCCGAAGCGGCGGACTTCGCCGGGCGTCAGAATGGCATCGACGATGCCCGCGAGCTTCGGCGCAAGATGCATCACGAGAAGCAGCGCGTAAATGATCTCGACGGCAGACCAAGGAAAGTCGGCTTGGCTTTGCGCGCTCAACATTGCGAGCGGAAAGAGCGCAGCGAGTAGCGTCCAGGCGGGGACGCCAAGGAACATCAGCACCGCCCACAGCAGTTGGAAGCGGCTGACCGGCTCTATGCCCCTCATCCCGATCAGTCTCAGATATTGCATGTTGCCCTGGCACCAGCGCGCCTCGCGGCGCATGAATTCGAGGGCATCAGGAGGATTGTCTTCGTAGGAGCCCGTTTCAACGGGCAACACTCGAACCTCGTAGGCCGCCTTGCGCATCAGAACGGCTTCGACCTGATCGTGCGATAAAATCGGACCGCTTTTGATCAGACCATCCAGTGCGCAATGCTGAAGATAGGGTTCGATGCGCAGGAGCGCATTGTGACCCCAGAACGGTCCGCAGTCCCCCACCCACCAGGCTTGGCCCATCGTATACGTCCGCATGCCGAGCCGCATGCCGAACTGGAAAATGCGCGCGAACGCCGAAGAGGACGGGGTGCCGACGACGAGACTTTGGAGAATCCCGATTTGCGGGTTCATCTGCATGATGCGCACGAGATCGACGATCGCCTCTCCCGTCATCAGACTGTCAGCGTCAAGCGGCAGCATGAACTCGTAATCGGAGCCCCAGTGTCTCGCGAATTCGCGGATGTTGCCGGCTTTGAACCCTGCGTTGTCCTTCCTGCGGCGATAGATGATGCGGGTCCGATCGGAGTCGGACTTCTGCCACGCGGCGACTTCGGCTTCCTCGCGCAGGGCGATCTCATCGCGATCACTGTCGCTCAGCACGAAATAGGAGAAGCGGGCGCCTTCGGGCGTGCGGTCGAGGCTTGCCTTCACCGTCTTCAGCCGCAACAGGGCCCGGGCGGGGTCCTCGTTGCGCAAGGTCATCAAGACTGCGGTATTAACCGTCAACGGCGACTGGTCATCCGACGCTTCGTAAAAGGGCTGCTCGGCCTGAGCTTTCCCTTTTGGCCCATGAAGCTGCCATAGGCCGATGACAGCGTTCCAGAAACCAAGGACCGGCCACGGCGTGCCGAGCGCCAAGCAAATAACCATGGCGACGCCGAGCATCGTCCAGCCGCCGGTCAAGAAAATTGCACAGGCAGCGGCAATGATGAGAAGCCACGTCGCAAGATTGAGAAATAAGACGAGGCGCCGCCGCCTGGTCAGGGCGCCTCTTGCGTCCTGGCCTACGGGAGTCGTAAGGCTTGGATCCTCGACGATAATCGTTCTGTTCAGGTCCGAGACCCTCTCGTGCTCGGCACCGATCGTCATTACGGACCCATCCTTCGCAATGAGTGACCCGCAGAGCAGATTCGACTCCAGTGCCCAACCCCTAAGGCGCAGCCAGGGCCAGATCGTGGTTGCTCGCGCCCTCTGGTACGTCAAGCCTGGCGTCGCGGAAGTGCGACCTGAACGCCTCCCTCCGCCTTCACCCGGTGAAGTACGCGTCGCAACGGAATATTCCGCAATCAGTCGCGGCACCGAGCGCATGGTCGCGCTCGGCGAGATTCCCAAAAGCGAATGGCCGCGAATGCGTGCACCGTTGCAAGCCGGAGATTTCTCCTTCCCCGTCAAATACGGCTATTCCGCGACTGGGCGCGTCACTGCCGGTTCCGAGAAATATATCGGCAAGCGGATATTTGTGTTGCATCCGCACCAGGATCATTTCCACGCGCCGGAACCGCTTCTCGCGATCCTGCCGGACAATGTGCCCTCGCGCCGTGCCGTGCTGGCCGCGAATATGGAGACCGCTCTCAACGCACACTGGGACGCAGGCACGACGCTCGGCGACCGGGTGCTCGTGGTCGGGGCGGGCATTGTCGGGCTGCTGACCGCGCATCTCGCGAGCCGTATCGCGGGAACCGAGGTTGCAATCACCGACATCAATCCGGCGCGGGCAAAGTACGCGGAAAAGCTCGGGATCAGATTCGTGTCTCCGGCAGATGTACCGGCTGACAACCGGATCGTCTTTCATGCGAGCGCGACAAGCGCGGGGCTCGAGACAGCAATCAACGCGTGTGCGTTCGAGGGATGCGTGGTCGAGATGAGCTGGTATGGGACGAACCCTGTTACCGTGAACCTCGGCGGGGCGTTCCATAGCCGTCGTCTTAAGATCATCTCTTCGCAGGTTGGGCACGTGGCCCCTAGCCATCGTAACCAGCTCAAGCACAAAGACCGGATGGAACGCGCGATTGCCATGCTCGATGACGAGCGTCTAGATGTGCTCGTGGCTGATACGGTCAATTTCGAGGATCTGCCCTCCACGCTGCCGAAAATCTGGTCGTCGTCCGATCTGCCACCCATCGTCCGCTACTAATTTTACAGGCTGAAGTTCCATGTACTCCGTCGAAGTTCGCGACCGCATCATGATTGCCCATTCGCTGCCCGATCCGTTCTTCGGGCCGGCGCAGAACCTTCACGGTGCGACCTTCGTCGTCGATGTCGCCTTCTTTCGCGAGAAGCTGACAGAGCAGAACGTCGTCGTCGATATCGGCGCTGCATTGAAGGTGCTCGGCACGACGCTCCAACCGCTCGCCTATCAGAACCTCGACGTTCTTCCGCAATTCAAGGGCGTCCTCACCACGACCGAATTTCTCTGCAAGTATGTCTTCGATCGTATTGCGGAGGCGGCGAAAGCCGGTGCGCTCGGAGACGATGGAAAGACGCTTTCGCGAATTCGCGTGACGTTGTCGGAAACTGACCTCGCGCGCGCCAGCTTCGAGGGACCGATCGGTGGCTGAAGCCGTCTTCGCCATTCCTGGGGATCTAAAGGCTACGACAGGTGGCTATGCCTTTGACCGGCGCGTCATCGAGCTGTTGCCCGCATTCGGCGTTCCGGTATCCGTCCTTGGATTGCCGGACTCGTTTCCAAACCCGAACGCGAAAGACCTCGATGAAACGCGGCGCATTCTCGAAAAGCGTCACCCGGATTCGGTGCTTCTTGTCGATGGTCTCGCCTATGGTGCATTTCCCGATGGTATCCTCGGCGCACTTCGCGGCCGCGTGATCGGGCTTGTCCATCATCCGCTGTTTCTCGAAACCGGACTGCCGCACGCGCGCAAGGTGGAATTGAAGGTCAGCGAAGAGCACGCGCTTCAGCGGGCCAACCATGTCATCGTGACGAGCCGCGCCACCAAACGCATCCTGACCGAGCACATGGCGATCCCGGCCGACAAAATCACAATCGCGGAGCCCGGAACGGATCCGGCCCAGCGCGCGACCGGCACTGGCGCACCGTTGCAAATTCTGGCCGTCGGCGCCGTGATGCCGCGCAAGGGCTACGATCTTCTCGTCGAGGCGCTGGCACCGCTCAAGCATCTCGATTGGCGGTTGACGATCGCGGGCGCGCTCGACCGTCATCCGCAGGCCGTCGAAGCCGTTCAGTGTGCTATTGCCAAGCATGGCCTCGAAGATCGCGTCACGCTTGCCGGAAAGGTCGTGCCGGCGACGCTCGAACGTTTTTACGATTGTGCAGATCTCTTCGTTTCCGCGTCACTGTTTGAAGGATACGGGATGGTTCTCGCCGAAGCGATGGCTCGCGGCTTGCCGATCGTCCTCGCGGCTGGAGGCGCTGCGGCCGATACCGCAGGCGAGTCCGCCGCACTCCACGTCGAGGCCGGGAATGTCGGCGAACTCACGTCGGCGCTGCAGAAGGCACTGACCGACAAGAAGCTCCGCAACCGGCTCGCGGATGCTGCCTGGGAAGCGGGCCGCACATTACCGACTTGGCATGAGACGGCGCGGCGCATTGCAGCCGTCATATTGGGATTGCGGCCGTGAGCGATTTTTCGCCGGAATGGCTCGACCTGCGCGAAGCCGCCGATGCGCGCGCCCGCAATCAAAGTGTCGCGAGTGCCGTGGCTGCCCGCTTTGCACTTCGCAGCGAGCTCAGCGTCCTCGATCTCGGAGCCGGTACGGGCGCCAATCTTCGTGCGACGTCGGCTCTGCTGCCGGACCGGCAGACGTGGACGCTTGTCGATCACGACACGAGATTATTGGACGCGGCGAAAGCGAAACTCATTCGCTGGGCCGACCGTTACGAGGAAGATGGCGAGCGGCTGGTGCTCGATAAAGGCGGCAAGCGGATAACCGTGCTGTTCAAGGCAGCCGACCTCGCGCGCGACCTGCAAGCTCTTCTCGATGACAAGCCTCAGCTCGTTACGGCATCGGCTTTCTTCGATCTGACATCAGAAGACTACATCCGGGCGCTGGCGAAGGCCGTCGTTGCTGCGGGCGCGGCGTTCTACGCGACGCTCACCTATAACGGCTTGCAAAAGTGGACACCGCACCGGCCGGCCGACAATCAGATGACGGCGGCGTTTCAACGTCACCAGATGCGGGACAAAGGGTTCGGTCCGGCGGCTGGCCCGCTCGCGGCTTCACATCTGGTCGATCAATTCCGCATCAACGGACACGTGGTTGTCGAGGGCGAGAGTCCATGGCGGCTTGAACGCAGCGACCGCATGCTGATCGACGAACTGGTCCGCGGTCATGCCGTTGCCGTGACCGAAATCGGTGGCGTCGATGAGAAAGCCGTCGTGGGCTGGGTCAACGTCACGCGAACTGGGGCGTTCGTCGGGCATACCGACGTGTTCGCCGCGCCATCGTGAAATCGGCTGAACCTGTCAGACGGCACGCTTCGGGATCATCCGCTCGACGACCCGATCTCTACGAATGAACCGATGATAGGCGGCAGCCGCGATATGTATCGCGGCGAAAACGATGATCAGGATTGCGCCTGTCTCGTGCCACTCGAAGACTTCCTTTGCGAGGTCCTCGTTCTTTTCGGCAATTGCAGGGAGGTGGACTCCGAAGACGTCCATATAGTTGCCGTAGGAAATCGCCTTGTAACCGATAACCGGAACAGCGATCAGCAACGCATAGAGCGCCCAATGTACGAGATGGCTGATACCGGTCAGCGCGGGTGGCACGGTCGGATCGGAACGCGGCGCTCCCTGCGTGAGGCGATAAAGCAGCCGCAGGACGACAAACAGCAAAATCGTCAGTCCGATGACCTTGTGCGAGCTATAAAGAGTGTCCGTCAGCGCATCCCAGACGCCCTTGACCGGCTCGCCCTTTTCATTGACGCCCGGCATCTCGTTGCCGCGATAGGCCATGTAAAAGCCAAGGGGCAGCTGGATAAGGACAAGCAACGCGATCCACCAATGGAGGCCACGCGCGATCGGCGTGTACGTCGGGAGGTCGTACTTGGGATCCTGGGCCATGCGTTAGCCTCGCCGCTGATGCCTCAGATCACAATCGAACAGCACATCGCCGCCGTCAAGAACGTGTGCTGAAGTTTTTGGCCATATTGCCTCGTCGATGCTGCCAACCGGTATCAGCGAAAGACCGGGAATGCCCGACCCCAATATCAGCGGCGCGACGAGAATATGAATTCTGTCAATCATTCCGGCATTGATGAAATGCGAGATCGTGGTGCCGCCGCCTTCCACAAGGATTTTCTTCAGACCGCGCTTGAACAGCGCCTCCACGATATCGCCAGGTTCGATCCGCGGCGCGGAAGCTTTTATGACGAGGCCTTCGGCGCCCTTTGGCACGGCCTCGGCTTTGCTCGTCACGACGAGGCATTTGCTGTCGCCGGTGGCCAAGCAGCGGGCAGTTGCCGGAAGGCGGCCCTTCGGATCGATGATGACGCGGATCGGTTGCGGGCCGTCAACGCGCCGGACGGTCAGCTGCGGATCGTCCGCGATGATGGTTCCTATTCCGACGACGATGGCATCGACGTTCGACCTCAACCGATGCAGATGATCAAGGGCGGCGGCGCCATTGATGCCCCGCGAGTCACCGCTGGCCGTCGCAATTCGACCGTCGAGGGATTGGCCAAGCTGCGCGACGACGAACGGCCTGTCCGATGGGGCGGCGATGATCGGATCGAAAATCGATTGCAAAGAAGCTTGATTACCAATTTTGCCGGATGTCATGAGATCTCAGAATGATATAACGCGCTCAAATAAACGTGTCGCCGAATGATCGTGACTCGGGCCAATTCGGGATTTCGCTCTTCGTCTACAGGCATCGTTTCCTTCCAACTCTCATAGCACCCGATCATGAACCCGAAGCCGCTTGGCCTCATTGAAATCTACAGGCGCGCGCTCGCTCTTTTGGCGCCAGAGAAATATCTCGCGATTGGGCTCGCGGCGGCAGGCGTGGTGATAGCCATTACGCAGCTTGCCGAACCCATTCTGTTCGGACGGGTCGTGGACGCGCTGAGCAAAGGCGAGAGCGCATTCTTCTATATCGGACTTTGGGCACTCCTGGGGCTCTTCGGAATTTTTGCAGGCGTCATCGTCGGTATCAACGCGGACCGGCTGGCGCATCGCCAGAAGCTCGCGCATCTCGCCAGCATCTTCGAGAAAACGATCGCGCTCCCGCAAAGTTCACACGCCTCGCGTGGGTCGGGCGCGACCATACGGACGATCCTTTCGGGAATGAGCGCGCTGTTCTGGCTTTGGCTTGGCGTGATGCGCGAGCAACTGGCGGTCGTTTTCGGCATCATCCTGCTGGTCCCGACGGCGTTCACGATGGACCCGAGAATGGCCGCCATTCTGATGACGCTCGCCGCCGCATACACGCTGATGCATGTCATCGTGGTGAAACGCACGGCCGTTGGGCAAGCGGCCGTCGAGGAGCACGAGACCGCGCTTTCGAGCCGCGTCGTCGATGTCATCGGCAACGTGACCGTCGTGCAGAGTTATGCCCGGCTCAAGGCCGAGGCCGACGCGCTTCGCGGCCTCGCGCGCGATCTCCTTGCCGCCCAATATCCAGTGCTGACGTGGTGGGGTGTGCTGACAGTGTTGCAGCGTTCCGCCGCGACGCTCACGATGGTCATCATATTCACGGCAGGCGCGGTGCTCGCCGGACGCGGCGAGCTTACCGTCGGCGAGATCGTCAGTTTCGTCGCCTTCGCGAGCTTGCTGATTTCGAAGCTCGATGCGCTTTCGGGGTTCGCGGTGCGGATCGACCAGCAGGCTCCGACGATTACCGCGTTGTTCGCGCTGATCGACGAGGCGGGCGCGCCGGCTGACGGGCCGGGCGCCAAGCCTCTTCGCGCGGTTGATGGCGCAGTCACGTTCGATGACGTGACGTTCCGCTATGAAGGGGGCTCGCAGGGCATCAGCGACGTGTCATTCGCCGCCAAGGCCGGCGAGACGGTCGCATTCGTCGGCCCGACGGGATCGGGCAAGTCAACGACGATCGGTTTGCTGCAACGATTCTTGAAGCCGAAATCCGGGCGCATCCTGATCGACGGCCAAGATATCTCGGGCGTCACTCTGCAATCATTGAGAAGCGCAATTGCCGTCGTCTTTCAGGATGCGGGGCTCTTCAACCGATCGATCGGCGAGAACATTCGCATCGGAAAGCCGGATGCGACGGACGCCGAGGTCGAGCGCGCCAGCCGGCTCGCAGAGGCGCACGACTTCATCATGCGGAAGCCCGGCGGTTATGACTTCATGATCGGCGAACGCGGCGCGGCGCTATCGGGCGGCGAACGTCAGCGACTTGCGATTGCACGCGCCATTCTGAAGGACGCGCCCATCCTCATTCTGGACGAAGCAACAAGCGCGCTCGATTCAGAGACGGAAGCCAAGATCAAGCGGGCGCTCGATACGCTGCGCGCGGGTCGCACGACGTTCGTCATCGCGCACCGGCTCTCGACGGTCGCCGATGCCGATCAGATTTTCGTGCTCGATCAGGGGAAGATCGTCGAACACGGCCAGTTCGTCGAACTTGCGGAACGCGGCGGACTTTTCTCGCGTCTCGTCGCGGAAGGCGGTTTCACCGTTCCAAAGACAACCGAGAAACCGCGCAAGTCGACACTCTAAAGCTGACGACTAAAGCTTGTGGGCCATGCGCGCGCGCTTCGTTTCAAGATAGCGCGCATTGAACTTGTTCGGCATGGCGACGATGGGCAGCCGCTCGACAACGCGGATGCCGTGCGATTTGAGCGCCAATTCCTTCGCCGGGTTGTTCGACAGAAGTTTGATCTCGGTCATTTCGAGATCGCTCAGCACGCGCGCGGTCAGGCCGTAATCGCGGCTATCGATCGGCGCGCCGACTTCGATGTTGGCTTCGACGGTATCAAACCCCTGGTCTTGCAGCGCATACGCTTGGATCTTCTTGAAGAGACCGATTCCGCGGCCCTCATGATAGGGCACGTAAATGATCGCGCCGTACGGGACCTCGCTGATGATCTTCAAAGCTGCCTGAAGTTGCTGATAGCAGTCGCAGCGAAGCGAGTGAAAAATGTCACCCGTCACACATCCGGAATGAACGCGAACGACCGGGATCGGCGATGAGCCATTCATCTTGGTGGCGTCGCGATGGACGAGCGCCAAGATCTGCTCTTCATCGGTCGCGCCGCGATAGGCATGGGCTTCGAGCATAAGCTCTCGGCCTTGGAATTCGATCGGCAGAATGGTTTCCACCGACCAATCAGCTGGCAGTTGCACAGACGTCAAGGTACCCGACTTCATTGTTACCGTGGCTCCGGGAGCTCAAAAAGGCATATGCCTCATTTGCCGAGAGAAGGCAAAGTCTCGTACCTTTGCATGGCTTCAGCATGTTCCCAAGGGAACAGCTGCGCCAAATTGTGTTGCCGATGCCCTTACTTAGGCATACTCGCCCGGAAGATTTAGAAGGTCAGGATGACGCGGGGCGGTTAATGCCGGCTTGCTTCCGGCATATTGGAACTTTCAGTTTCGCATCAGTCTGGCGAATTCGATTTTCGGACAACGGTCCATGACGACGGTGAAACCGGCGGCGCGCGCGCTAGCGGCGGCTTCTTCGTTGATGACTCCGAGCTGCATCCAAATCACGCTGGCGCCCGTGTTTTTCTTCACCGCGATCGCATCGCGCACGATCTCGGGTACTGCATCGGCGGTTCTGAAGACGTCGACGACGTCGATGGGTGCCGGGACGGCAGCCAGTTCCGCATAAACCAATTGGTCGTGAATGGTTGAACCGGCGATGCCGGGATTCACGGGCTTTACGACATATCCCTGATCGATAAGGAAACGGCTGACGTAATTACTCGGGCGTTCGGGCTTTGGCGACGCGCCGACGACGGCAAATGTTTTGGCCCGCTTTAAAATTTCGCGGACCTCATCATCACTCAGTCCGTCGATGCTCATGGTGCCGGCTCCGGAAGCGTCACGCGGCCCTTTGCGTCGAGCGGCATGAAGGGATTGTGGGCGATCTCCCAAAGGTGGCCATCGGGATCGGCGAAATAACCGGAATATCCGCCCCAAAATGCTTTCTGGCCGAGCTTCAGCAGCTTTCCACCCGCGGATTGGGCTTCGTTCAGAATGCGGTCGACCTCAGCTTCCGAGTTGACGTTATGTGCGAGGGAGACGCCGGAGAATCCGGGCTTGCTGACCGGCACGCCTGCATCGTTCGCGAGGGCTTCACGGCCGAACACTGAAAGTACAATTCCCCCCAGGTCAAAGAAGGCCACGCCAGCTTGGCTCGCGGCAGACGCGCGAAAGCCTAACGCCTCGTAGAATTTGCGAGACCGTCCGACGTCACTGACGCCGAGCGTGACGAACGAAAGCCGTGGCTCCAATTCAACGGTCCTTCCACTCGGGCTTGCGCCTTTCGATGAAGGCGCAGATGCCCTCACCCGCATCCGCGACCATCATATTTTTCACCATGACTTCGCTCGCGTAGTCATAAGCTTCATCGAGCGACAGCTCTGCTTGCCGATAGAAGGCCGCCTTTCCGATCGCGACCGTCGCTTTCGATTTGGACGCAATCGCGCGAGCCATGCCCAGCGCTTCCGTTATGACATCGCTCGCAGGGACGACACGGTTCAACAGGCCGTAGAGAAGCGCGTCGGCTGCCGAGACAGGCTGCCCGAGAAGCAGCATCTCCATCGCGCGCTTTCGCGAAACATTGCGAGAGAGCGCGACCATCGGTGTCGAGCAGAAGAGGCCAATATTCACGCCGGGCGTTGCGAAGTCCGCGGTCTCGGCAGCAACGGCCAAGTCGCACGTCGCGACGAGCTGGCAACCCGCCGCGGTTGCCCGTCCCTCGACGGCTGCGATGACCGGTTTCGGACAGGCGACGATGGCGCGCATCATCGCCGAGCACGCCGTCATCGTCTCCCGAAAGAAGGCTTCGCCGCCGTCGGCATCGGCACGGTGTGCGGTCAATTCCTTCAGGTCGTGACCAGATGAAAAGACATTCCCGTTCGCGCCGAGAACAATGGCGGCGACAGACTTATCCGCGCCCGACCGCTCGATCTCTGAATGCAATTCGCTCAGCAACGCGCGCGAAAGTGCGTTGCGCGCCGCGGGCCGGTTCAATGTCAGCCGGACAACGCCCGGCTCGACGGTGTCGGCCAGGACCAACTTCGTCCCCAGGGGCGAAAGATCTTGCATCAGAGAACCTGTCAGTTCGCGGCGATGTCGCCGCTTCCGAAGCGCGCCGTTCTACTGCAGCGCCTTCTCGATTTCAGCCCGATGCGCTTTCACGAGATCGACGTTTTCTTTGTATTGCAGCTTCGGCGTCGTGCTGATCGCTTCGTTCAGCTCATCGAGAAGCTGCTTCTTATCCGCTTCGGGAATGCTCGAGTCCTTCTGGACCTCCTCGCGTTCCTTTTTCAGCGCATCGACCGGGTCGACGAAATTACCCGTCGTGGCGTCGAGCCCGGCCATGACGATCGAGATGTTGGCTGCCACGTCATCGAGTTCGGCGAAGTTTGTGAAGCCGTGCTTCGTCGCGATGGCTTCGAGTTCGGTCTGAAGAGTAGGATCGGGCTTATCGCCCGCCGACTGAATTTTCGAGGCGATCGAGGCGAGATCGGCTTGCGCGGCGATGAAATGCGTCACTTGCTCGTCCGTCAACTTGATTTGCTTGACGTCGTCCGAAGGGGGCGGGTTGCCGCCCGTCGCATCAGCTGCGCCCTGCTTGGCCGGCGCGGCTTGGGGCGCGGCTGCGTCCTCAGCCCAGGCAATCGAGATCATCGCGCATAGGCCCAGTGCGCCGATGAAGATGCGTGCCGCCGTCCGGGTCAGAGAGACCGCCATCGTGTTGCTCCACATTGCGCTCGCGGCTCGCGAGCGAGATTACCGTTCGAACTGATACGCCGACTACGACGAGAATAAGAAGCGCTGGACCCCGGCTGAGCCAAATTTCGAGCGATGTGGTTCCGGAAGCCCCGCAGAGGTCTACCGCATGCTGGATTTATCGCCAATGAACAAGGAGGGTGCGGGAGGTTAGCGCCGTCTTCAGGTGGTAAAATGATACCGCATGGAGGTATTATAATACCGTATCGCCTAATTTATTGATTTTCATAGACATTTCACGGACTATGAAAATTCTCCTTGCAAGACGCCGGTGACTTCGCGTATGCACGCGGCTTCTCGGAATGCGGCGCGCAGTGGACGATTGAAGCGTGCGCAGTCATCCGCCAAGGAGCTTCAATAATGTCTACCTATGTCGCCAAGCCGGCCACGGTGGAGAAGAAGTGGGTTCTCATCGACGCCGAAGGGCTCGTTGTCGGCCGACTTGCTGCTCTCATCGCGACGCGCCTCAAGGGCAAGCACAAACCGATTTACACGCCTCACGTCGATTGCGGCGATAACATCGTCGTCATCAACGCCGAGAAGGTCGTCTTCACCGGCGCCAAGCGCGAAGACAAAGTCTACTACCGCCACACCGGCTATCCGGGCGGCATCAAAGAGCGCACGCCGCGCCAGATCTTCGACAGCAAGCATCCCGAGCGGATCATCGAGAAGGCCGTCGAGCGCATGCTCGCACGCGGTCCTTTGCACCGTGAGATCATGCGCAACCTCCGAGTTTATAAGGGCGGCGCGCATCCCCACGAAGCGCAGAATCCGGAAAAGCTCGATGTCGCGAAGCTCAACCGTAAGAATGTGAGGGTCTGAGATCCATGGCTACTGAAACAAAGACCCTGGCCGATCTCGCCGCCGTCAAGGGCGCCGAGCCGCAGGCAGCAGCGCCTGTCCGGACGCAGAAGCTCGACAAGCTCGGCCGCGCTTACGCGACCGGCAAGCGTAAGAACGCTGTCGCCCGCGTCTGGCTGAAGCCCGGCAAGGGCCAGATCACGGTCAACGAAAAGGACTTCAAGGCCTATTTCGCCCGTCCCGTTCTGCAGATGCTCTTGCAGCAGCCGCTGAACCTCGCCAACCGCTCGACGCAATATGACATTCGTATTTCGGTCGCAGGCGGTGGACTTTCGGGTCAAGCCGGCGCCGTTCGTCACGGCATCTCGAAGGCGCTCACGTATTATGAGCCCGACCTTCGTGGCGTGCTGAAGAAGCAGGGCTTCCTGACTCGCGATAGCCGCGTCGTCGAACGTAAGAAGTACGGCAAGGTCAAGGCTCGCAAGTCGTTCCAGTTCTCGAAGCGCTAATCCGCTTCCGATACCTGAGACAAAAACAGCCCGCCCATTCGGCGGGCTGTTTCATTTCCTGTTGCCGGAGGGTTGCGGGCGCGGCGCGCCAATGCCACATACGCCTCCGTGGACAGCGCGGCTCGGCAGTCGCGACGAGGGAATTCGGAGACACAATGGACTGGGTGCTGAGTGGGGCGAACGAGCTGTTTTCAACGCTTGTCACCGATATTGGTTATCTCCTCTCTCCCCACTGGTGGCGGACGCATGCCGTCGCGCTCTTCAACATCCTGATGATCGATCTGACGCTCGCCGGCGATAACGCGATCGTCGTCGGCATGGCGGCGTCGCGCGTTGAAAAGTCGATGCGCGCCAAGGTGATCTTCTGGGGCATTCTCGGCGCGGTCGTCCTCAGGATCATCTTCTCGAGCATTGCGCAGCAGATGCTGCAGGTCATCGGCTTGACGCTTGCCGGTGGCATTCTTCTGCTTTTCGTCTGCTGGAAGATGTACAAGCAGATTGTCGAGGCGGACACGCACTCGATCCACGAGGTGGAAAAGAACCTCGCGTCCAACACTCCTCACCCCAACCAAACATCGTTCTGGAGCGCGCTCTGGACGATCATCCTCGCCGACTTGTCGATGTCGCTCGACAATGTTTTGGCTGTCGCGGGCGCCGCGGGCGAATCCACGCTGGTGCTGGTCATCGGGCTTGGCGTTGCCATTATCCTGATGGCGGTCGCCTCGACGTTCATCGCCAAGCTCCTCGCCAAGTATCCTTGGATTGCGTGGTTCGGACTCCTTATTATTCTCTACGTGGCGGCCGATATGATCTATCGCGACAGTCATCGCATCGTCTGCGAGACGTACGGCGTCGGCTGTTCGGAAACCATTTGGCAGGGCATCAAGCACCGGCTTGGCCTCATGTTTGACGGTTAGCGTTATGACCACGACGACGAAAACCAAACTTGCTCGCGTGTTCATCGACGGCGAAGCGGGCACGACGGGCCTCGAAATCCGCGAGCGGCTCGCGGGCGTCCCTCAGATCGACGTCAAGAGCATCGATCCGGCGAAGCGGAAGGACCGCGCCGCGCGCGCGGAAATGCTGCGCGATGTCGATCTCGTCGTGCTCTGCCTGCCGGATGACGCGGCGCGGGAAACGGTTGCGCTCGCCGATGAGCTTGGCTCGAACGCGCCCAAAATCGTCGATGCTTCGACGGCGCATCGCGTCGCCGACGGCTGGGTCTATGGCTTTGCCGAGATGGCGCCTGGTCAGGCCGATGCCATCAGGAGCGCAACGCGCGTCGCCAACCCCGGCTGTTATCCAACGGGCGGCATCGCGCTCATCCGGCCGCTCGTCGAAGCCGGGATCATCGAGCCCGATCACCCGATCACGGTCAACGCGGTGTCGGGATATTCGGGCGGCGGCCGCACGATGATCGAGGCTTATGAAGCCGGAACTGCGCCACCTTTCGAGCTTTATGGGCTCGGCCTCGAGCACAAGCACGTGCCGGAACTGCAGACCTATTCGGGACTGACGCGGCGGCCGATCTTCGTGCCGAGCGTCGGCAATTTCCGTAAGGGCATGCTCGTCTCAGTGCCGCTTCACCTCGACACGCTGAGCGGTCGGCCGAGCTTGGCTGACGTCGAAGCCGCGCTTCGCGATTACTACAAGAACGCCGCGCTCGTCAGCGTCGTGACCGGCTCAGCGGCGAAAGCCGGACGGCTCGAAGCGGAAGGCTTGAACGACACCGACCGCCTTGAGCTGTTCGTGTTCGGGAAGCCCGAACTCAATCAGGCGGTACTTGTTGCGCGGCTGGACAATCTCGGGAAGGGCGCGGCAGGCGCGGCCGTTCAGAACATCAAGCTGATGCTCGGCCTCGACTAGAGAAGTCGCGCGGCACGATCCCAGCGCGCCGCGTCGCATAAAGGTGCACGACAGCCATCGCGAAGACGAGGGCTCCACCCGCCTGATGGGCGAGCCCCAGATCCAGCGGAACGTGGCCGAGGAGCGTCGCGATGCCCAGCGAAACCTGCAGAATAATCGCGCCGCCCAGCCAAACCGCGGTCAGGCGAATACGGTCATCGACTGCCGTCCGGTAGGTCAGCCAGATTTGCACCAGGACGAGCGCCGTGACGAGATAAGCCATCATGCGATGGTTGAACTGCGCGGCCGCGTGACCTTCAAAGAAGCTGAGGTAAGACGGATTGATCCAGTAATCGCTCGGGATCCACTGGCCGTCCATCGTCGGCCACGTGTTGTAGATCAGGCCGGCTCTGAGGCCCGCTACGAATGCCCCAAGCACCACCTGAAGAACGATGGCTGCGACAATGATCGTTGCCATGCGCCTTATAAGCGGTGTCGCGACTTCGCCCGTGACGTGCGGTTCCGACGGCCACTCGTCGAGCGCGAGCCAGACAAGCAGACCGAGGATCAGGAAGGCGGTCGTCAGATGCAGTGCGAGGCGATACTGGCTGACTTCGATGCGGTCGCTTAGACCCGACTTTACCATGTACCAGCCGATGACACCCTGAAGCGCTCCGAGGCCAAGGATGCCGAGGAACTTCATTCCAGTTCCGCGATCGAGGCGGCCGGTCCACCAGAAGAAGACGAGCGGCAAAGCGAACACGATGCCGATGAGGCGTCCGAGGAGCCGGTGACTCCACTCCCACCAATAGATGGATTTGAAGTCCTCCAGTGACATGCCGTGATTGAGCGCGGTGTACTGGGGTATTTGCTTGTACTTCTCGAAGGCCGCCATCCAGTCGGCTTCGTTGAGCGGCGGAAAGGCGCCGAGAAGCGGCTGCCATTCGGTGATGGAGAGTCCGCTCTCCGTCAGGCGCGTCGCGCCTCCGACAACAACCATCGCAAAAACAAGCGCCGCGACAAACCATAGCCAAATCGAAACGGCCCGGCTACCCGTGTCACCAGCAAGCCCGGCGGCGGTCTCTCGTTTTCCAGAAAGTTGCGTCATCGTCATCGGTCGGACATATCCTCAAGCCGTCCCAGATCGCGTGTGATACTCCTTCACCGCGGCAGGACAATGCGCCCATGCGGCGCGGCGGAACAAAACCTAGAATTCAGGGGCGATTTCGAGAGAGATGACGCAACGCAAAAGGAAGCTTCTAGGGACGGTCGCACTGCTTTTGTTGATCGGCGCCTATGCTGTTCTAGCCGTCGCCGTGGCGATCGTCTTGCAAGTGCGCAACGTTAGTAAGGTCGCGGAGCTCGTTTACTACGTCGTCGCGGGTTTGCTCTGGGTTTTACCC
The DNA here is from genome assembly GCF_000384335.2 of Hyphomicrobium sp. 99. Taxonomy (NCBI): domain Bacteria; kingdom Pseudomonadati; phylum Pseudomonadota; class Alphaproteobacteria; order Hyphomicrobiales; family Hyphomicrobiaceae; genus Hyphomicrobium; species Hyphomicrobium sp. 99. The sequence goes on along the minus strand of NZ_KQ031382.1, from coordinate 1,882,690 downwards.
GCTGGCTGGCTCATCGCCTGGATGCAACGTCCTGACGCATGACCTCCCCCGCCCCTCTGGATCGCAACGGAGAGAGCGCGCTTTTCGCCCGATCGCGAAGCGCGAACGGCAGACCCGAGAGCAGCACGCTGACGAAGCGCTGATCCTGATAATCGCCGTTGAGAGAGAGACGGGGAAGCGCCGTCATCGCCGAAGCATGGCTCTGGTCAATGAGGCCCTTGCGCGTCGTGACGGCTGTTTCAATGCCGAGGCTCCGCGCGATTTCGAATTCCCGTTCTCCCGCACTTTCCTCATCGCCGTAGGGATAGCTGAAGTGCCGGCAAGGCTTGCCTAGCTCTTCGCTGACGCGTTTCACGCTCTCGGCGATTTCTCGCGTCGCTTCGGCCGAGGGCAATTTAGCGAGCGCGAAATGATTGCATGTGTGTGCGGCGATGGTGACAAGCGGATCTTGTGCGAGGGCGCGGATCTCGTCCCAGTTCATAACCAGTTTGCGGCACAGCGCGAGCGGATCGAAACCCGCTTGTGAGGCGAGGTCGCGGGTGATGGCGCGCGCACGGGCCTCGGGCATCTGGCGCAGCCACCAGTAGATCTCTTCGAACGCCTTTGTCTTTTCGGCGTCGTTTCCGAGCACGTAGATTTTCAAGGCGCCGTCGCGTTCGATCTTCACGTCTGCGAGCCGCCGCAACGCTTCCTCGAGCACAAGCCACCAAAGATCGCCCTCGCCGTCGGCATAGGCGGTCGGCACAAAGACCGTGAACGGAACGTTGTGGCGCTTGAAGACCGGATAGGCGAAATCGCGATTATCTTTATAGCCGTCGTCGAGCGTGAAGACCGCGAATGGTCTTTCGCGAGATGCGCCGTTCTCGATACGCGCTTTGACGTCGTCTAGACCGATGATCTCGAAGCCTTCGCCTCGCACCGTGCCGATGACGGCTTCGAGAAAATCCGGCGTGACCTTCAGGATTCCGTTGGGTTCAAAGCCACGGGGCGCTTCGGGCGTCACGTGATGAAGCATCAGCACGACGCCGCATTTACGAGAATTGCGGGCGGCGAATTTGGCTGAACCGGAATAGTGGAGAGCGGCAAGAGCGGCTTTCAGCAACCTGGTTGTTTGACGCCCCATGCTCCCCACTCAATATTAATCAGGCGTTTTATGCTTGGCGGACCATCGGCGCGTGTTGCGGCATCACGCGTGCCAGGCGCTGCACCAACCGAGCCGGAGCAACCTCTTGCCGTTCGTAGCGAATGACATCGATTTCCGCGACCTCGAAGCCGAGGAACGTGCTTTCGCGAACTTCGGTTTCGGGCGCACTTCGCCGTGCTGACGCGACAGCTATGCCGGCGTCGAAGCGGCCCTCGATGCCCTCGAAAAGTCGTTTCGCCTCGTCGTGACGGCCGACGACAACGATGTGATCGTAGGCCTCGTCGAGGGCGTCGAGCACGAGGTTCAAGCGATCGACCTCGATTTCGCTTTCGTCGCCGCTGAAGGCATGGCCGCTCGCCACAACGTGAGCATTCGATCCGGGAAGACGCTGGATGATCTCATCGAAGCCCGCAGTGCCCACGAGCAAATCATTGAAACCGGCGTTCATGTCGAGGCCTGCTTCTCGAGCAAGGCCTTCGCCGCTCGGACTCCAATCGACGAGGATCGGCTGCGTTCCGAGCTTCGCGAGCGCCTTAACGAGTTCGACCGCCTCATCATAGGGAACGATCTCGTCCGTCTCGCCCGTTATCAGCGTCCGATAGCCACCTCCGGCCGTACGTCGAACCTTGATGCGCTCTGCCAAGGCTTCCATATCGCCGTCATTGGAAGCCGCAGGCGGCGGGTCGTTCTCCGACATCTCGAATATCGGCGCGGCCAACTCGGGAGCGGGAGCGGGTCCTGGAATTGAGATCGGCGGCGTCTCGGGAATAGCGGCCTCATCCACCTCTTCGACTATTTCCGTAATGAGCGGCTCTTCGCTACGAGCATTCAGCACGGGCTCGACATTGCGCCGGTCAGATGCATTGCGCTTGCGGTATCCTTGCGGCGGCACGGTCTGGAACAGCGCCCCCATAACGATCCAGGCTGTTCCGAACATGAACGATGCGAATGCCACGAGTGACGAAAGCTGAACCTTCTTCGGGAAGATAGGCACGCTTTCGGCCTGCGCCTTCGAGATGATCTGCGCCTCGACGGGCTGTGCACGCGCGTCCAGCTTCTTGCGATTGGCCTCGAGCTGCGCCTGGATATTTTCGAGCTCGGTTCGTTTCGCTTTCGCGTTGGCTTCGAGTTGCCGAAGCTGCGCCTCTTCCGGCGCATTCGTCACGACCCGAGCTTTGATGTCCGCTAGGCTCTGCGCGATGCTTGTTTCGCGGCCTTGGGCGACCTTCGCTTCCTTTTCGAGGCTCGCGACGATCTTGCCGATTTCAGAGTTGATCTGCAGCTTGAGGCCGGCGAGATCAGCATTAAGCTGACGCATACGGGGATGGCCCGGAAGCAGCGTTGCGGACAGCTCCGAGATCTGCCGTTCGATGCGCACGCGCTGCTGCACGAGGTTTTGAATGAGCGGCGATTTCTGCACGTCGGCGAGTGCGTCGGCGGCGCCTGCCTTCATCATTTCGCGCGCGGATGCCGCGCGTGCTTCCGCTTCGCCGCGAGCCGTCTTTGCCCGCGTCAGTTCGGCGGTCAAATCCGACATCTGCTGCTCGTTGAGGCCCGTATTCTGGGAGCCACCGCGGAAGCCGTCGATCTTGCCTCGATAACGGTCGATCTCGGTTTCGGCGTTCGCGACCTCGGCCGAGAGCTTGTCGATCTTGGCTTTCAACACCGTCTGCAGATCGTCGATCTCGGTCACACCCTGCTCGGCGAGAGACGAGCGGTAGTTCTCAGCCAACGCGTTGGCGATTTTGGCGGCGAGCGCCGGATCGAGTGACGTCATGCGGACGCCGATGAAGCGGCTTTCTTTCGCGGTATAGACTTCAAGCCGGCTGCGGAACGCTGACATCACGCGATCGCGTTCGCTTTCGCCGCTTCGCGGTCCGCCGATACCGATCATGCGAAGCGCGGCATCAAGCTGATCCACCGGACCCAGCGCGCTGTTGAATTCGCGCCGTTCGTTGAGCTTCAGGTCGTTGGCAATCTGCTGCATGAGATCAGGCGATTGGAGCGCCCGCACATGCGTGTTGATGGCTTCCTTGTCCATCCGCGTCGTGACGAGATCGGGCCCGGACGACTGGCTGCGCGGATCGGAAAACGTGCTCGATGCGCCCTTCGCAACGATGGCCAGCTCAACTTCGCTCTGATAACGCGGCGCCATCATCGTCAGCACACCGAACGTCACACCTCCCAATGCGATGCTCAGAGGCACGAGCCATCGGCTTTTGCTCTTCAAGGCTCCGAAGACGGTCGACATTTGAATTTCGTCGGGCGAAGCGGCGGCTCGCGGCGGCATATCTGTGCTCGGTCAAGGGGTTTCAGCGCCCCGGCAGTAAGCGGCCGGCGAGGTTAGCAACTGCTTAAGCGCGCCGAAAAAATACAGCCTCTTAGGTTTTGTTAACCTCAGCGACCTATGTTCCAAACATTCATTTGTTGCCGGAAATGCCGCTGATGCCCCGCCTGCTCTCGATTTTTATCGCCGTTCTCTCGGTGCTCGCAGGCGCCTGTTCGCCTGATCGGGAACTCGCCGGTCTCGATGCTCGGATCGCCGGCGAACCCGCGATTTTCGATGACGGCGCTTCGGTGAAAGATGGGTATCCGGTTCCCGTCATGGCGGCTTCGGCGGAGAGCGTCGTCTGGGGCACGCCGGCCGTCTACGAGCGAGTTGCAGATGGCGCTGAGGGGCCGTATCTGCTCGATACCGGCGATCGGCTTCGCATTTTCGTTTACGGGCAGCCCAATCTTTCCCGTCTCTACATCGTCAATCAAGAAGGCAAGATTTCCGTGCCTCTGATCGGCAACGTGACCGCGCGCGGAAAAACGACGAACGAACTCCAAAACATCATACGCTCGCGGCTCGGCACCGAGTATGTCAAAGACCCGCAAGTCACCGTCGATATCCAGCAGAACCGGCCCTTCTTCATTCTCGGAGAGGTGAAGAATGCGGGCCAGTATCCGTACGTTTCGGGAATGTCGGTTGAAACGGCCGTCGCGATCGCTGGTGGTTACACCGAGCGTGCGAGCGAGCGCAGCTTCCGGGTGAAGCGGCGGCTCAATGGCTTCGTGCAGGACCTGGAAGTCCCGGCCGACTTCCCCCTGAAGCCGAGCGACACCGTTTACGTGTTTGAGAGATTTTTCTGAGCATCTCATCTGCCTTCCGCAGAAAAAATCGAGAAAAGTTCAAGATGCGTATACTTCACTGTTTCCGGGCGCCCGTCGGCGGCCTCTTTCGCCATGTTCTCGATCTTGCTGCAGAACAGGCGAACCGCGGTCACGATGTCGGCATTCTCGCCGGAAACACGGTTGAGGATCGTCTGACGGCAGGAAAGCTCGCGGCTCTTCTCCCCAAACTATCGCTTGGAATTTCGCGCATTCCGATGAGGCGAATGCCGGGTCTTGGCGATTTCGCGGCCGCTCACGCTGCCTTCCGGCATGCTGGCGAACTCGAACTCGATGTCATTCACGGCCACGGCGCAAAGGGCGGCGCCTATGCGCGTTTGGCATCTTATGGCCTGTCCGTTACCGGCCGCGATGTGAAGTCTTTCTACACGCCGCACGGCGGCAGCTTGAATTTCAAACCCGGTACACTCGAAAGCAAACTTCTGCTTTCCGTCGAGCGCAATCTCGACTCGATGACGACCGGTCTCATCTTCGAAAGTCAGTACGCCGCGCAAAAATATACTTCACACGTCGGTGCCTTGGGCGCGCCTCAGCGCATCGTCCCGAACGGCTTGGGACCTAACGACTTCATTCGCGTCGCGACGAACGCGGATGCTACGGACGTGCTTTTCATCGGCGAGCTTCGACAGATCAAGGGCGTCGACCTTCTTCTCAAAGCGGTCGCTCAGCTCCGGCCGTCGCGCGCCGTCACAGCGACGATCGTGGGCTCAGGACCGGACGGCGATGCGCTCCGCAGCCTGGCGACGAGCCTCGGACTTGACGACATCGTGCGTTTCGCCGGCGCCATGCCCGCGCGCGAAGCATTCAAGCTCGGGCGAGTCATGGTCGTCCCTTCTCTCGCCGAGAGTTTTCCCTACGTCGTGCTCGAAGCGTCGGCCGCGGGGCTGCCGCTGATCGCCACTGACGTCGGTGGAATTCCGGAGATCGTTGCCGGCACGGATACCCAGTTGATCGCTGCCGGAAGCGTCGACGCACTCGCGTTCGCACTCATCGATACGCTTGGCGATATCGACAAGGCGCGGGAACGCGCCAACCGCGTCAGGGCGAAGGTCGAGAGAACGTTCACGGTTGCTGCCATGACCGAGGCGGTTCTCGACTTTTATGAGGAAGCTGCCATCCGGCGCGCACGTCTGCCGCTCAGGGTTCCGAAACTTCTGGGTCAGCGTGGTTAATCGCGACAGTTTCCGCTTACGCCCAAGTCTGTAACGCTGGGTCGATAGGTTTCGCAGACGTGTCTTGAGCATTGTCCTCGACGAGCGGAACAAACGGGCTCCCGACGATAGACAGCCGAATTTTGGCACGCCGCGCCAGCGCTGCGTGATGATCAATCATCTCGATGAGACGCACGCGGTTCAAGTTCGAGACATATGATTTAAAATTCGACATAAAATGGCACGGTTCCGGCAACGAATGCTCTCTCGTTGCCGGTGATGCAGTTTCTCTGCCAGCCCAGGCTGATCGGGAATTTTTCCCGATGGTGACAGAACTTGACGGTCCTGTTCGTGTGGCTCAAAGCTATAATATTACACTGATGAAATTACACAGCTTACGAAGCCCGCATGCCACTGAGACGTCGTCTTCTCGCGCTCGTTGCGCTCGTCCTGGCGCTTTGCCTCATCGCCGGAGGCGCGCTGTCCTATTGGCACGGGCTGAGAAAAGTAGACCTTGAAATGTCGTCGGCGATCGACGTGGCTGCGAGCGCAGTCAGCGATGCGCTTTCGACGATGTCCCCCGGCGCAGATGCGAGAGCGCAAGTGCTTCGGCTGCTCTCCTCGTTTGACGGCGACCGCCATATCAGGGTGAGCCTCGTCTCTCCGGACGGGAAACTTATCAATGCTTCGCGTTTGCAGCTACCGTCGGATCCGCCGCCGCGTTGGCTCTATTGGCTGCTTTCCGGATCAACCCGCGAGCGCACGTTCGACTTGCCCGGGGACCTAAGAAAAATCGGCACGATCACGATCGCGGCTGACTCGCACAACGAGGTGGGCGAGGTTTGGGAGGACCTCAAGCTCAAGTTCGCGATCATCGGCGGCTTCTGCGGTGTCGTGCTCGCGCTCATCTACGCTTCTCTCGGCCGGGCGCTGAGGCCCCTCGAACAGCTCTCCTCGGCGCTCGATCGTGTGGGCGACGGGGACTACACGGCACACGTTTCAGAAGACGGTCCTGATGACCTCAAGCGCATTTATCGCGCGTTCAATCGCATGGCCGAGCAGCTGCGGGATTCCGAGCAGCAGAACCAGCGGCTCAATGAGCAGCTTTCGACCGTGCAAGAGGAGGAGCGTTCAGAGATCGCACGCGATCTTCACGACGAGATCGGACCGTTTCTCTTCGCAGCAGACGTCGACGCGCAGGCGATACCTCTTCTCGTATCGCGGCAGGCGAACGATGAGGTCGTCAATTGCAGCAAGGCCATTCGGCAATCCGTTCAGCATATGCAGGTGCATTTGCGGGGTGTGCTAAGCCGTCTCCGGCCAGCGCATCTGATCGATCAGGGACTGCCTATCGCGGTCGAGCAGCTCATTGGCTTCTGGAAGGCGAGGCGCCCGCAAATCGATTTTCAGACCGACATCGAGGATGAGCGGTTCCCGACCGCGATCGAGGAAGTGGCATTCCGCATCCTGCAGGAAGGAACGAGCAATGCCGTTCGCCATGGCCAGCCGGGCACAATCGGGCTCACGGTGCGGCGGACCGAAGGCGGGATGCTGCGTATCGTCGTGTCCGACGACGGCAGTGGAATTACCGCAAAGACCACACGAGGTTTTGGACTTGCTGGAATGCGAGAGCGCGTTGCATCGCTCGATGGGCGGCTCAGCATTGCCGATCAGAAGGAAGGCAAAGGTGTCATGTTGATCGTCGAAATTCCCCTCCCCGCCTCGAGCGGTAACTCCAACAAGCACGAACCCCTGACCACGAGTGCGGCATGAAAATTCTAATCGTCGACGATCACGGCGTCGTTCGCGAAGGCTTGCGAAAACTCTTCGTTGCCCATTTTGAAGCGAACGTCCTCGAAACGGCGGGCATCGATGATGCGCTGGCGGTCTATGCTGCGGAGCGGCCGGATGTTGTCGTGCTCGACCTTAACCTCGAGGGTGCGGGTGGGCTTGAAGTGTTAAGGCGGATCACTGCCCTTGACGGCGCGGCGCGCGTCGTCGTTTTCAGCATGCATCACGAACCGCTCTACGCGGTTCGCGCGCTTCGCGGCGGAGCACGCGGCTACGTCAGCAAGAGTGCGCCTGTTGAGGAATTGATCAACGCCATTCGCAAGGTTCGCGCCGGCGAGCAGTACATCGACCGTGATCTCGCGTCGCGAATTGCGGTCAGCCAGATTTCCTCCGACGACCCTCTGCAATCGCTCTCCATTCGCGAAGTCGAGATCCTTCGCATGCTCGGACAAGGCAAGAGCATGACGGCAATCTCGGACAGTTTGGGCATTGCCTACAAGACGGTCGCAAACATCTGCACACAGATGAAGGTCAAGCTTGGCGTTGATCGCACCGCCGATCTCATCCGGCTCGCGATCGAAACGCTCAAAACCTAAAAAAGGCGCCGCTCAAAGCGGCACCCTTGTTTTCTCACTCAAACTGATCAGTCGTGCTTCGTGCCCGCCGTGGCCTTGATGTTATCGAGGCCGGCCTTGAAGATGCCGTCGATCACGCCCTTAGCTTCTGTGTCGGGCTTGCCATTGGCATCGAAAACAGCCGACCAGGCAAAGTTGATTTCGTCCTCATCGTCATCGTCGGGCGTCAGTGCGAACTGAGCCTGATAATTTTTGACCGGCAATGGGCTCTCGACGATCTCGTAGCGATAGAAGTTCGGCTTTACGTCGAGAAGCTTTTCCTTGATCTTTCCGCCGTCCTTGAGAGTCAAAATGCGGAACTTCGCGTCACCCTCGGTGACTTGCTCGCAGCTCGCAATGGCCGGGTGCCAATCCTTGATCGCACACCAGCCGCCGAACTGAGCCCAGAGCCTATCGCGCTCTTCCTTCATTTTCGCCGGGTTAACTTTGAGCTCGAGCTTCTTGCCGACAGCGAGGCTCGCGGCTTCAGCCAGCGGAGCTGCGGCGAGCATCCCGGCAACGGCGCCTGCGATCACAAGGCCCTGTACAAATTTCATTGACGTCACTCCCCTTCTTTTTCTGCTGTCCGCTCTTACGAAAAAAAGACGGCCGGCGGGTTCACAACTGTGTTACTATATTACAAAGGGGATTTCGCCCAAGACAACGACTTTTGCCGCCCTCAGCGAGGGCAGCAGTGAAGATCGTACTCAGTCGATCTAAGCCGCGGCCGTGCGAGGGTGGGCTTTGGTGTCGAAGAAAAGCGCCTGACTGATTATGGCCATGACAGTGTCACGCTGGAATGGCTTCGAAATCAAGAATGTCGGCTCGGGCCGTTCTCCGGTCAGGACCTTTTCCGGGTAGGCCGTGATGAAGATGATCGGCACTTCGCGTTCCGACACGATCTCCTTGGCGGCTTCCAAGCCGCTGCTGCCGTCGGCAAGCTTGACGTCGGCCAGGATCAGCCCGGGCATCTGACGCTTTACCGCGGCAAGCGCCTCGCTCTTTGTCGTCGCGACGTCCTGGACGGTGTGACCGAGACTGGTGACAATTGTCTCGAGATCCATCGCGATCAAGAGCTCGTCCTCGATGATGAGGACGTTCGTCGCAACCTGATGCGCGATTTCCTGACCCGCAATCTCGAGCAGCTTTTCGACCTCGGGCTCGCCGACCTCCAGAATTCCGGCTGTCTCGGCGGAGGTGAAGCCCTCCACAGCAACAAGCAGAAATGCCTGACGCGGAAGAGAGCTTATGGAATTTATGTGTTTTTGAGCGGCACCGATAGAATTCTCGCCGTCCTCGGAAGCGCTGCCGTCGAGACGCACCGAATTCCAGACGCGCAGAAACAAATTATAGAGCGCCATTCTCGGCGGCATGTTTGCCGGAAAATCTGAAGGGGTCGAAACCAAGCTTTCAAGCAACATCGCAACGTAGGCATCGCCCGTCTGCTGAGCCCCTGTCAGCGTGCGCGCAAACCGCCGTAGATACGGCAAATGCACGCGGATTGTCTGGGCAATCGACATCTATTCTGAGCCTCCCGAACCAGCCAGACGAACAATTTTCAGTTCCCTGGAACCGCCAACTCCACCGCGTGTTTCAGTATGGCGGCCAATATGCAGCGAAACATAAACTCATAGGCAATCGGGATGGTTCCGCCTCAGGAACAATTTCTCTCGCGCGACGTTCGCCAGACGAGCCCCCATCAGAACCTTCCTAGAGGAGTTTGTCCCAATCGGGGCCAATCAAAAACTTCAAAGGCATAAGGCTATCATGCAGCAACGCCTCGATACGCCGGATGATTGTGCGCGACCGGACGATGACTTTCCGGAAGTAGAGCGACACCCGGAACTCGATGCAGCACAGCACTCGGTTCCACGACTTCCTGGATTCGCTGCTCAACTCATAGGCGAGCGTATGCGTGCAATGTACGAGAATATCGCCCAGGAACCAATACCGGACGACCTCCTTGATCTCGTTCGCAAGCTCGAGGGTAAGGAGGAGACATAGTGACGGAAACTCCAACCTTTGGGGATGCCCTCATTCAGGCGATCCCAAACCTTCGGGCATTTGCACATTCGCTTAGCGGCGATGCGCAGCTTTCGAACGATCTTGTTCAGGAAACACTTCTCAAAGCCTGGACTCACAAAGAGTCGTTCGTGCCCGATTCCAATTTGAAAGCTTGGCTGTTCACCATTCTTCGCAACACGTACTTTACGCATTATCGCAAATCGCAGCGTGAAGAACTGGACGAGGACCACGCCGCCATGAATGCCAGCGTTCCGGCGACGCAGCTGATGCATCTGGAATTCGACGACATGCAGAAGGCGTTGATGCGTCTCACCGCCGATCATCGCGAGGCTTTGCTATTGATCACCGCAGAAGGTTTTTCCTACGAGGATGCGGCGAAGGTCTGCGGCTGTGCCGTCGGCACGATGAAAAGCCGGGTCAACAGGGCGCGCAGCCGGCTACTCGAAGAGATGACTGGTCGCCCACCGACCGAAGACCACGAGCCCTTTAGCGTACGGAAATAAAAAAAACGGCGCAGTCTAAATAGCGTTCCACGCATCGCGCGTCCGTCCCGGCTGGTATCCCCTGGGAACGGGCTATCCTAGCCCTGGCAGAGCACAGGAGCTTCCCGCACGAAGCCGGGGCGAAACGAAGGTCCACGGCGGACTGATTAACACGGCGGGAACCAATTCCCAGTCCAGCGCGTTTGTCGGGGTTAAACGCATTTGAGGGGAGTTTTACATGTCGGAGCAGCTGGGCGCCGTTGGGTCCGACCGAATAACTGCGGGCCCGGGCAGCATTCTGTTCGAGATGCTCCAAACCTTGCAGGCCGTGAAGGCCGGCGATTTCAGCGTCCGCATGCGCGGCGATTGGGACGGGCTCCCCGGCAAAATCGCAGACACCATTAATGATATTATTATTACCAACCAGCGCATGGCCAGCCAGCTTCAGCGCGTCGGCCAAGTTGTCGGTAAGGAGGGACTGACCAACCAGCGGGTGACACTGGGTCTTGCTCATGGCGCATGGGGCGAGATGGAACAGTCAGTGAACTCGCTCATCGACGATCTGCTGCAGCCGACGACGGAGGTCACCCGCACCATCGAAGCCGTGGCGCAAGGGAACCTCTTGCAGCCGATGCGTCTCGATGTGGACGGTCGCCCTCTCAAGGGCGAATTCCTTCGGTCGGCAACCATCGTCAACACGATGATCAAGCAGCTTTCCGTTTTCACATCCGAGGTGACGCGCGTTGCGCGAGAGGTTGGCACTGAAGGGAAGCTCGGTGGTCAGGCGCAGATTCGCGAAGTCACGGGTGTCTGGAAGGATCTGACGGAGAGCGTCAACTCGATGGCTTCGAACCTCACGGCGCAGGTTCGCAACATCGCCGACGTGACGATCGCCGTGGCGAACGGCGACTTGTCAAAGAAGATCACCGTGGACGTGCGCGGCGAGATTCTGCAGCTGAAAGAAGCCATCAACACGATGGTCGAGCAGCTTCGCTCGTTTGCTGCAGAGGTGACGCGCGTTGCGCGCGAAGTCGGCACCGAAGGCCGTCTCGGCGGTCAGGCCGTCGTGCCTGGTGTCGGTGGCACGTGGAAAGACTTGACTGATAACGTCAACCTGCTTGCCGCAAACCTCACGACGCAGGTTCGTAATATCGCTGAAGTCACGACGGCTGTCGCCCGCGGCGACCTTTCTCGCAAGATCACCGTCGACGTCAAAGGCGAAATTCTCGAACTCAAAAACACAATCAACACGATGGTGGATCAGCTCAATGGTTTCGCCTCGGAAGTGACGCGCGTTGCGCGCGAAGTCGGCACCGAAGGCCGTCTCGGCGGTCAGGCCACGGTGCCCGGCGTTGCGGGTACGTGGAAGGATCTCACCGACAACGTGAACTCGATGGCCGGCAACCTGACCGGACAGGTTCGAAACATTGCCGAGGTTGCGACGGCGATCGCGCGCGGCGACTTGTCGAAGAAGATCACCGTCAACGTTTCTGGCGAAATTCTGCAGCTGAAGGAAACCATCAATACGATGGTCGATCAGCTCAACGCATTTGCGTCGGAGGTCACGCGTGTCGCGCGCGAAGTCGGCACGGAAGGAAAGCTCGGCGGACAGGCGCAGGTGTCGGGCGTTGCAGGTACGTGGAAAGACTTGACCGACAGCGTCAACTCGATGGCTTCGAACCTCACGACGCAGGTTCGAAACATCGCCGAAGTTTCGACGGCCATCGCGAGCGGCGACTTGTCGAAGAAGATCGATGTCGATGTTCGCGGCGAAGTTCTGGAACTCAAGGAGACCATCAATACGATGGTCGATCAGCTCAACGCATTCGCAGGTGAAGTGACGCGCGTTGCGCGCGAGGTTGGTACCGAAGGAAAGCTCGGCGGACAGGCGACCGTGCCGGGCGTTGCGGGTACGTGGAAAGATTTGACGGACAACGTCAACTCGATGGCCGGCAACCTGACGGGACAGGTTCGCAACATCGCCGAAGTGACGACGGCGGTTGCTCGCGGCGACCTCTCGCGCAAGATCACCGTCGACGTCAAAGGCGAAATTCTCGAACTCAAGAACACCATCAACACGATGGTCGATCAGCTCAATGCCTTCGCTTCGGAAGTGACGCGCGTTGCGCGCGAGGTCGGCACGGAAGGAAAGCTCGGCGGCCAGGCGCAGGTGCCGGGCGTCGCCGGTACGTGGAAAGATCTCACCGACAACGTCAACTTCATGGCCGGCAACCTGACAGCGCAGGTTCGCAACATTGCGGAAGTGGCGACGGCGATCGCCAGCGGCGACTTGTCAAAGAAGATCACCGTCGACGTTCGTGGCGAGATTTTGCTGCTCAAGGAAACGTTGAACACGATGGTCGAGCAGCTTCGCTCGTTCGCGGCCGAGGTGACGCGCGTTGCGCGCGAGGTCGGTACCGAAGGCCGTCTCGGCGGCCAAGCCGTCGTGCCCGGCGTCGGCGGCACGTGG